>DASXXM010000322.1:0-12359 GCA_036503065.1 Pseudonocardiaceae bacterium
GCCGCGAACCGTGGCCGGTCGGCCGGGTCGGGTAGTTGGTTCACCGACAGTGCCGAGTAGACACCGCCGACGATCTGGTCCGAGTCCAGTGTGGCCTCGTAGTCGACGCCGGTCCCGCGCACCTGGAGGCCGGCAGCGGCCATGCTGTCGCGGTACCGCTGTTGGCCGGCCTCGTCGGTGCCGCAGGTTCGACTGAGTCGCATGCCGAGCCACTCCTCGAGATAGTCGCGCAGCGCGTGCGACCAGGGGCTGTCCTGTCGCCACATGGGTACGCCGTTGGTCACCACTGCCACGCCGCCACCGGGCCGGACGAGGGTTGCCGCGGCTCGGAACACCTCGTCGTGGTCCATCCAGTGCAGGGCCTGACCGATCGTGATGGCCGCGACTGACCGGTCGCCGAGCAGCGCACCCAGTGCCGGCAGGTCCGTGTCCGCGCCCACCAGCCAACTCACGTTGGCCACGCCCGACCCGGCGCGCCGGGCGTACGCCAGCATGTCCGGTTCCGGATCCATGCCGACGACGGCCCGCACCCTGGCAGCCAGCGGCACGGTCAGCTGGCCGGTGCCACAGCCGAGATCGACGACCACGTCATCAGCGCCCAACCCGAACGCAGCCACCAGCGAATCGATGACCGCCTGCGGATAGCCACGCCGGTAACGGTGGTAGAAGTCCGCCACCTCACCCCGAAAGCCCAGGTCCATGCCGCCCAGCCTGCCGGCACCGCGCGCGCCGTCATAGCGATTCAGCTCTCAGCGGTTCCGCCCAGAGCATGAGTTCAGCCTGGTAGTTCGGGTTGTGGAGCGCTGGGCCGAGGGGAGTTGAACCCTCACTGGCTGGAACCTAAGTCGGCTACAGACCGTGGCATAGTGAGCCGACCCGGGCGTTCGTCCCCAGACGGGGACGAGGGCGACGCCACAGGCGACTTGTTCGGCGGGAGTTCGTGGACGGAACCACGGACAAACGATCAAGCTTGACAGCGCAGAGCGACTGTTCGGTGTTCTGTCTTGACCGAACGCCGAACAGTGAACACACTGTCTGGGTGGCCCTTGATCACCAAGATGCGATGGATGCCGTTGTAGCTGCTCTGGCGTCGGTCGGACTGAGCGCCCAGATCGCGAACCAGAACCCCGATTCAGAAGTCGATCTTGTTATTGACATCCGGGGCGTGTTTCTCGGGGTGGAGTTGAAGACCGCCTCCACGGTCACTCCTGACTGGTTGCGACGATGGCCTGCGGAGCCGGCCGGCGAAGGTCGTGTGTTCCTGCTCGTTGCTGACCGGATTCTTTCGGCTGCTCGCGACCTGTTACGGGAACGCGGTTGGGGCTGGCTCGATCTGAGAGGCCATTTGCGCCTGTCGGGTCCTGGCGTCTTGGTGGATGTCGATGTGCCGGCAAGGGCCCCCGCTCGGGAGTCTGTCGCCCCCTTTTCTGGTGCAGTTGGCTTGGAATTGACCTGTGCATTGCTACTTGAACCGGGGAGGCAGGCATCGGTACGTGGTCTCGCCCGAGAGATCGGTCGCTCTGCGAGCGCGGTGTCGGTTGCCCTCGATGCCTTGCGACGTGATCAGCTGATTACGAAGCAGGGTACGCCCGCGATTCCCGAGCTCTTCTGGGCGGCGGTATCGGCGTGGAAACCGGTGAGTAACGAGGTGGCGCGTCTGTCATCTATTGACGATCCAGCCATCGCTGGCGTGCTGCGCACTGGCTGGGCAGATCCGATCAGCAAAGTTGGCTGGGTGCTCACGGATTCGTTGGCTGCTGCATCTTATGGTGCTCCGGTGGGGGTTAGTGCGCACTATCCGCCGGATTTCTATGTTCCGGATATTGTGACGGCACGGCGGGCTGAAACCCTGCTCGGTGTGCCGTTAAATAGCGAAGCTCGTGGTGCGACTCTACGTGTTGCGCCGGTCCCCCAGGTATGTTCCATCAGGAACAGGCTGAAAGCAGATCAACGGTGGCCGTTGGCGCATCCGCTATTCGTTGCACTAGATCTGGCGAAAGATCCTGGTCGGGGCCAGGAAATCCTGAATGGCTGGGATCCTGAGAAATGGGGAACACGTGTCTGGTGACAGCACGCCTGCGGTAGAACTCTTCGGGTCGGTGATGGTGGCTCTGACGCAGGCGATTCCGCAGGTTGAACGGATGCTGGGACAGAAGATTGTGCTGGTTGGCGCTTGGCTGTGCTGTCGCGCCTTCGGTCGGCCTATCGTGTGACGAGCGATGTTGACATCGTTGGTCGACGGGAGGCTAATCTTCCTGCGCAGCTCGATGTGCTGTTGTCACATGGCGCGACAGCCGTTGACGCGGCTGGTGCGATGATTGCCACGCCTCTGGGAGAAGTCCGAGTGGACACACTTGAGGTAAGTGTCAGCCAGTTGAACGATCTTCCGGCCGACCCAACCGACCGATTGTACGTGCTCTCTCATGAGTGGGCGTTTCGAACTGCGGCACCGCTCCGCATCCAAGCAACTGACGGCGGGTCGCAGTCGGCGGATGTGGTCGTATTGGTGGCGGAGCCAGGGCCTTTGGTCGCCACCAAACTGCAGGCGTTGCCCAATCGCGCGAAGGCGAAAGAGGCAACCGACTTGTTGGACATCATTCGGCTGACCCTCGATCCGAAATCCGGTCAGGTTGTGAGGGCGCAACTGAGGTCCGCTGACCGGACGTTGAGGTCAGACGCTGCGATGCATGCGCAACAGTGGTTCATCGAGCGAGCCGAGCGGACACTTCGATTTGTTCGGTCGACACCTGCTGGCCGGCAGATCGATTCGGACACGATCGACTTGGTCGGCGAACTCCTCCTGGCCTCACTTGGTTCGAACTGAGCTCTCAACCGCATCCGATCCGCACCGCCGTCGGCTGTCGTCGACCAACCACCGGTAATGGCGTCTGGTCATCGTTGTGGCCCCTGACGCACCACAATACGAACCGCGGGGGTTTGGGGTCGCCCCGGAAGACACGACGGCCGACCCGGCGAAAGCGTCAGGCGCTGAGCAGGGTCGGCCTGAGGGCGTGCTCCGGTCAGGCGGCCATGCGGCGCGTTTGGAGGGCTTCGCGGAGGCGGGAGTGCAACCCGGTCGGCTCGGCCAGATCCTGGTCGTCCGCGCTGAGCACCAGCCAGCCTCGGTTGGTCAGCGCATCGTATTTCACCTCCTTCGGTGGGGCGTCACCGTCGTAGGCCAGGGCTACCCGGCACTGCGGCCATGCGAAGGCGACGCGGTGACCGGCCACCTCGTACTGGCAGATCGGGCGCGGGACGTTCAGATCCGTCAGTACCAGCAGGAAGGCGCTTTCGGCCGGGGATGCCGGTATGCCGGTGGCCAGCGCCAACAGCGCTGCCGCCCGTTGGGTGCCTCGGCGGTCGGGGCGCGCCGCCAGTCGGGCTTGCAGCGCGCTGACGAACTCCGCTCGTTCGTCCGGCCGCAGCGCGTGCAGTGTCTCGTCCGCACATGCCAGTGCTGTTCGACGCAGCGCGGTGCACAGGACCTCGGTGATGGCCGCCTCCGGTATGAGTACCCGCAGGTGGTCGACCACCATGGTGTCGGCGGGGGCCAGCGAGCCCTGGTGGACCACCAGGCCCTCTCGTGAGCGGAATCGTTGGTCGTACGAGATCCGCACGTGGACCGGGAAGCCACCGATGGCAGCACAGCCGTGCAGCGCGGCCGCCGTCGGGCCGACCAGGACGCCGTCGGTCAGCAGTAGGGCGGCCGCACACCGGGTGCGCAGGTCGAACACGCGTCTGGCGTCCACCAGCACGCCTCGGCCGAAGCCGACCAGTTCGCCGGACTCGACGGCCATGCGCAGGCCGTGGTCGCCGAGGCGGTCGCGAGCCAGAGCGTAGGTGTAGGCGCCGTGCCGGCCGTCGAGGGTGTCGGTGTTGTCCAGGATGTCGATCACGTTGTCCAGCGTGCTCGACGGAACGCCCGACGGACACCGGTTCGTCGGGGGCTGTGGATAACTTCAGCGGCTGTGGATGGCGACTTGACTACGGGCCGATTCCGCCACACGGTCTGGTACGCAGGTCACCGACGTAGTCGGCGGGGGCACCGGCCGCCTCGGCCGCGTCCGCGACCACGCCCAGGTAGCGGGCCGACGGCAGGCCGCCCTCGTACGCGTCCAGCGCGTACAGCCAGGCGAGCACCGAACCCTCCAGCGTCTGCACCCGCAGCCGGATCTTCGTGTGCAGGCCCAGATCGGAGCCTTCCCAACTGTCGAGTCGTTCTTCGTCCTCCGGCATCATGTCGTAGAGCACGACGAAGACCTGCGAGTCCGGGTCCTCGACGATGGTGGCGAGCGAGCCCTCCCAGGTCAGGTCTTCGGCGCCGAAGGTGAGGCGCCACCCGACGAGCCACCCGGTTCCCGCCATCGGCGAGTGCGGGGCTCGCTCCATCATCTGAGCCGGGTCCATGTTGGACCCGTACGCGGCGTAGAGCGGCACGGCGACAGCCTAGCGATACTCGCCGATCACCTGAGGGATCCCGCGCGGCAACGCGATCCGGCCAGTTCCGCGCCCCACTGATCGGCCACGTACGGTGGTCAGCGCACTGCTTTCGCCAACCGTCCCGCCTCGGAGGGAGACCGCCGTGACGCGGATCGTGATCATGGGTGGCGGCCCGGCCGGTTACGAGGCGGCGCTGGTCGCCGCCGCCCACGGTGCCGACGTGACCATCGTCGAACCGGCCGGTCTCGGCGGCGCCTGCGTGCTCTACGACTGCGTGCCCTCCAAGACGTTCATCGCGTCCGCGGGCGCCCGGTCGGCCTTCCGCCGTGCCGACGAGCTGGGCATCCGGGCCGGCGACGGCGACGCGGACGTCGACCTGCCGGTGGTCCACGGTCGGGTGAAGGGCCTGGCGCTCGCGCAGTCCGCGGACGTCCGGGCGCGGGTGCTGCGCGAGGGGATCGACGTGGTCACCGGCTGGGCGCGGTTCTCCGACGCGGCGCCCGGCCTGGCCCGACACGAGCTGACGGTGGCCACGAACGACGGCGACGAACGGGTGCTCCCGGCGGACGTGGCACTGATCGCGACCGGTGCGACCCCGCGCATCCTGCCCGGCGCGGAGCCCGACGGTGAGCGGATCCTCACCTGGCGCCAGCTCTACGACCTGCCCGAGTTGCCCGACCACCTCGTGGTGATCGGCTCCGGCGTGACCGGCGCCGAGTTCGCCTCCGCCTACACCGAGATGGGCGTCGAGGTGACGCTGGTGTCCAGCCGGGACCGGGTGCTGCCGCACGAGGACGCGGACGCCGCCGCCGTGCTGGAGGACGTGTTCGCCGAGCGCGGCACGACGCTGGTCAAGCACGCGCGGGCCGAGCGGGTCGTGCGGATCGGCGACGAGGTGGTGGTCCGGCTGGCCGACGGCAGGTCGATCGAGGCGAGCCACGCGCTGATGACCGTCGGGTCCGTGCCCAACACGGCCGACATCGGGTTGGAGCGGGTCGGCATCGAGACCGGGCCGGGCGGGTTCATCTCGGTGGACCGGGTGTCGCGGACCAGCGTGTCCGGGATCTACGCGGCGGGCGACTGCACCGGCCTGCTGATGCTGGCCTCGGTCGCGCAGATGCAGGGCCGGATCGCGATGTGGCACGCGTTGGGCGAGGGTGTGGCGCCGATCAAGCTCAAGACCGTGGCGGCCAACGTGTTCACGCATCCGGAGATCGCCAACGTCGGCATCAGCCAGCAGGCCATCGACTCCGGCGCGGTGCCGGCCCGCACGGTCATGCTGCCGCTGGCCACCAACGCCCGCGCCAAGATGGAAGGGCTGCACCGCGGCTTCGTGAAGGTGTTCTGCCGACCGGCGACCGGCGTGGTGATCGGCGGCGTGGTGGTGGCGCCGAACGCGAGCGAGCTGATCCTGCCGATCGCCCTTGCCGTGCAGAACCAGCTCACCGTCGAGCATCTCGCCTTGACGTTCTCGGTCTACCCGTCGCTGTCCGGGTCGATCACCGAGGCCGGCCGGCAGCTCATGCGGCACGACGACCTGGACTGAACCGTGCCCTGGCCGGGTGACGTCGTTCGACATTGTCGACGCTCGCCGATCCACGGATGGTGAACCTTCCGGGTAGCGTGAGCCGCGGGTGGCCCGGCCACTCGGGGAATCCCGGCTACAGGAGGCGGTTCGTGGTCAACCACAGGTCGTCGTCGGCGCATCCGTCCGGTGCGTTCGGCGCCCGGCTCGGTGTCGAGGACCGCGAGGAAGCCTGGCAGCGCCTGCGGGACGAGCAGTTCGACGTGGTCGTGATCGGCGGCGGCGTAGTCGGCGTCGGGACCGCGCTGGACGCGGCCACCCGTGGGCTGCGGGTGGCGCTGGTCGAGGCCCGCGACTTCGCCGCCGGCACGTCGAGCCGGTCCAGCAAGCTGTTCCACGGTGGCCTGCGCTACCTGGAACAACTGGAGTTCGGGCTGGTCCGGGAGGCGTTGCGGGAGCGGGAACTGATGCTGACGCTGCTGGCGCCGCACCTGGTCAAGCCGGTCAGCTTCCTGTACCCGCTCAAGCACCGCTTCTGGGAGCGCCCGTACACGGCCGCGGGCCTGCTGATGTACGACACGATGGGCGGCGCCAGGTCCGTGCCCGGCCAGAAGCACCTGAGCCGGGCCGGGGCGCTGCGGATGGTCCCCGCGCTCAAGCGCAACGCGTTGATCGGCGGCATCCGGTACTACGACGCGCAGTCCGACGACGCCCGCCACACGCTCACCGTCGGCCGCACCGCGGCGCACTATGGGGCGGTGGTGCGGACGTCGACGCTGGTCACCGGCTTCGTGAAGGAGGCGGACCGGGTGTCCGGCGTCCGGGTGCGCGACGTCGAGGACGGCCGGGAGACGGACGTGCTGGCCGGCGTGGTGATCAACTGCACCGGCGTGTGGACCGACGAGATGCAGCAGCTGTCCGGCAGCCGCGGCCGGTTCCGGGTGCGGGCCAGCAAGGGCGTGCACATCGTGGTGCCGCGCGACCGGATCGTCGCCGAGTCCGGCATGATCCTGCGGACCGAGAAGTCGGTGTTGTTCGTCATTCCGTGGCGCAACCACTGGATCATCGGCACCACGGACACGGACTGGCACCTGGACCTGGCCCACCCGGCCGCGACCAAGGCCGACATCGACTACCTGCTCGAACACGTGAACTCGGTACTGGCCACCCCGTTGACCCACGACGACATCCAGGGCGTCTACGCCGGGCTACGGCCCCTGTTGGCCGGGGAGAGCGAAGAGAGCTCCAAGCTGTCCCGCGAGCACGCGGTGGCGCGGGTGGCACCCGGCCTGGTCGCGATCGCGGGCGGCAAGTACACCACCTACCGGGTGATGGGCGCGGACGCGGTGGACGCGGCCGGGGCCGAGTTGTCCGGGCGGCTGCAACGCTCGATCACCGACAAGGTGCCGCTGCTGGGTGCGGACGGCTACCACGCCCTCGTCAACCAGGCCGATCAGCTCGGCGCTCGTTACGGCGTGCATCCCTACCGGATCCGGCATCTGCTCGATCGGTACGGCTCGCTGATCCACGAGGTGCTCGCCGTCGCGGCGGACGACCCGGAGCTGCTCAAGCCGATCCCGGCGGCGCCGGACTACCTGCAGGTCGAGGTGGTCTACGGCGTGAGTCATGAGGGCGCGCTGCACCTGGAGGACGTGCTGACCCGGCGGACCCGGATCTCCATCGAGTATCCGCACCGGGGGGTTGACTGCGCCGAGTCGGTGGCTCGGTTGATGGCGCGGGTGCTCGGGTGGGATGACGCCGCCGTGGTTCGGGAGGTCGACGCCTACACCGCCCGGGTTGAGGCGGAGCGTGCTTCTCAGGACGAGCCGGATGACGAGGCGGCGGACACCCGGCGTCGGGCGGCGCCGGAGATCCGCTCCCAGCTGGTGGCCGGTTAGCTAGCCGAAACGCTCTTCCGTCGCGCTGGCACTGATACCGGCCAGCAGATCGGACAACTGGTTGATCAGCAGCCGGGTGTCGGCGGGCGAGATCGTGCTCCACGCGACACCATCCGGTGCGGTCTGGCGTAGCTGCAGGTAGCGGCCGGCAACGGTGTCGAAGAACCCGATCACGTGCGCCGCGCGCCGTCGGTGGCCCCAGCGATTGCGCGCGGCGGCGCCGAACTGCCCCTGTCGCCGCACATCGCTCAACATCGTGCGCAGCACACCCGCGTCCCGGACCGACAGACCGCGTCGGCACAGAGCCGATTCGAACGCCTCGGCACCGGTCGCGCTCGCGGCGGCCGCGTCCAGGTCCTCGGCCCGCATCGTGATCGACTCGCCGGGGCCCGCCGGTACCGACGGCAGCGCGGCCAGCGCCTCTCGCGCAAGGCCGGTGACCGGGATCTCGGACAACGTCAGTCCGCGCTTCGTGAGGAGCGCGAACGCCGCATCGTCGCCGGTGGCCGCGACCAGCAGACGGACGCCCTTCGTGGCGCCGAACCGACCGTCGATCTCGTGGTCGGGATATTCGAGCAGCCGCAACAGATGTGCCAGCCGGTCGGCAACGGACAGCTGACGGCCCAGCCCCCGGTCGGCCAGGGACTGCCAGGCCTGCGCGACCAGCGCGCGGCGTTCGGTGTACGTGCGGCCGGGGGAGGGGACACGGAGCACCAGCGGCATCTCCGCCAGGCGCAGGTGCTCCCACAGCACATCGAACTCCAGCGCGGAGATGGTGATCGGCGGCTCGGCGGCCGGCAGGTCGCCTCGTTCCCTGCCCAGCACGCCGGTCACGAACCCGGCTCGCCGACGCTCGGCTGTCTCTGGTGCCGACGCGGCCGGGCCGCCAACCGACCCCGCTGGCACTGGACAGGCGCGGTCATCGGTGCTGCCGACTCTCGCCGATCACCGGCGGCGTGTACGACCGGCGGTCGCCGTAGATGTCCTCGGCTTCGATCAGGTACTTCGACTCGTGTTCCGCGTCCTCGTCGTTCTCGGTGTTCGGCCTGCGGGCGGCGGGCACCATGCCGCCGATTCGGGGGGTCGCGCCTGCCGCAGGCGCGCCGCTCTTGTCGTGGGTGGAGCTGGTGGTCCGACCGGATGGGATGCCCCTGCCGGTCGGTGTGGCGCCGGTCGGTGTCGCGCCGGACGTGGACGTGGGCTCGGCGGCGGATGGTGCGGTCGCCGGTTCGGACTGCGCCTGCGATGGTCCTGTCGACGGCGCTGTCGGTGCCGATGAGGACGTGGTGCCGGGGGCACCCGGAGCCGTCGGTTCGGCCGCGGCCGGTGCGCCCGCGGTTGGTTCGGCGGCCGTTGGTTCCGCGGCCGTGGTCGGGCTCGGTGCTCCCGGTTCCTCGACCGGCGCCGGTGCGACGGGCGCCCTGGTGCCGGACGACGAGGCAGTGCCGGTCGGCTCCTCGACCGGCGCCGCGGCAGCGCGGCCGGCCGTCGAGGTGGTGCGCGGCAGGCGGCGGGGCGGCTGGGCCACTCGGATCCGGCCGCGCACGGCCACGCCCGTGATCGGGGTGGTGTCCACGTGCAGCGACGGCGGTTCGCCGAAGTCGCCGAGGGTGTTGGTGTTGTCCGTGGTGCCGGCCTCGTACTGGGCCATCACCTGGAACGCCAGCTGGGCGCCGACCTGGCTGGCCGCCTCGGCCAGCTCGTAGTCCACCTGCGCGGTGACCAACTGGCTGATCTGGCTGGCCTGCTGGGGAATGGCGATCGGCACCGGCATGGCGGCGCGTGCCTTGCTGAGCAGGTCGCCCTGCAGTTCCGCGCTGATCCGCATCACCTCGGCCGCGGACGATGCCTGCTCGGCCCACTGGCCCAACGGGTTGAGCGCACCCTGCGCGCTGTCGGCGGCGGCACCGACCCACGCGGCGCCGGACGCGGCGACCCCGGAACTGATGTCCTTCTCGATGTCCGAGAGCGCGGCCGCCATGCCGGACCAGCGGTCCGCGGTCATACCGGCGGCTGCCGGGCCGGGCCCGGAGTGCAGCATGTTGTACAACTGCTGGTGGCTGTAGCCCTGCCACCGGTTGCCCGACGCAGTGCCCGACCCGCTGCCTGACCAGTTGTCGAGGCCCACAGTAGGTTCCCTCCGCGTGCTCGCGCCCCCCGGCGCCCGGTTATCCCCCCTGCACGCCAAACGAGGCGCTGTTGTTGGACTCGACGATCCGATACTCGCGCGCGACCTGCTCCAGCGCGTCCGATGCGGACTTCAGCCGCTGCTGGTACGCGCGCAGCACGTTGAGCGCCGAATCGCCGTCGTCCACCGACCTGTTGTTGAAGTCGGTGGCCGCGTTGCCGCTGACCGGGTCGCCGGCCCACGGGCTGACCCGCACCCCGGTCATGGCCAGCTCGATCTGCTGGTCGAGCTTTGACATCGCGCCGTCGAACACCTTCCGCAGGTGCGGCAGGGATTCCCGGTCCACCCGCAACGTGGCGTTGCCGCTCGGGGCCGGGATGCGGTTGCTGGACGGCACGGCGAACCTCCCCGGGGCGAATGACGGCGACTTCACTGTAGCCACCGCGCGTGATCACACGGTGTTTCGACGGTGAACAACGCTCGGGTGGACGAATCGCTGTTGAGTGCTGTCACCCACAGTGAGTAGACCACTTGCGCCAGGTGGTCGGGTTGTGCTCAGGCACGCGCCTTCAGGCTGGTGACCGCCGCCTCCGCCACCCGCTGCGCGCCGAGGCAGAGCGTGGCCTGCGGGATCGGCGTCGCATTGCCGCCGTCCCGGAACAGGACGTCCAGGAACTGGTCCTGCCCGGTGTCCACTTCGACGTTGCACGCGTCGGTCAGGCCGGGGGTGCGCACGACGAGCGCCGGAAAGCCCACCACGGTGATCTGCTGGGTCTGGACCTGCGCCTCACTGCTGAGCCAGACGTCGACGCCCATGTTCACCACCAGCGCAAGCCGGGCCACGGTGCCGCTGTCCAGGCCGCGGATGCTGCACGCCCTGGCCTTGTCGAACGCCGGGTCGACGTAGGGCGTCGGGGTGGCGTTCAGGCTCAGGTCCGCGCGTTGCGAACTGGTCAGGATGGCGCACGGATTCACTCCGTCGAGTGGCAGGCTGCCCGGTCGGGGTGCCATCGTCGCCGTGGTCGTGGTGGGTGGGACGACCTTCTCGAGCGGCGGGACCTTCGGCTGGTTCGCGGTGAAGATCGGGGTGCCCGTGCTGGTCGCCAGCGCCACGCCGACCACGATGACGATGGCGATCCCGATCGCCGCGATCAGGCGAGCCAGATGCGGGGTCCGCATCCGCGTACCGTACCGCCCGCCGGGCGGCTAGTTCACGTGCAGGGTGTGTACGCGCAGGCCGTCACGCTCGTCCTGCCGGGTGAAGCCGCATTTTTCGGCAACCCGTTGGGACGGCAGGTTTCCGGTGGCGTGCACGTAGTCGACCTGACGCAGGTCCAGCGCGACGCTGCCGAAGCGCAGCGCGGCGCCGAGCGCGGCAGCCGCCACACCCCGGCCGCGCCACTGCGCGGCCACCCAGCAACCGGCCTCGGCAAGGCGCCAGTCGGTGGCGAGGCGGATCAGGTCGACCTCGCCGATCAGCGCGCCGGTCGTCGGCTCGGCGACCGCCCACGAGCAGCGCTCGTCGCAGGCCCACTCCTGGGCGCGGCGGGCCACGTAGTCTGTCGCGGCGGCCAGGTCCTTGATCCGCCAGCGGGTCACCCAGCGGCGCAGTTCGGGGTCGGCGAAGGCGTCCACCAGGGCCGGGCGGTCGTCGATCCGGTCGTCGGCGCGTAGTTGGCGCAGGTAGTAGCTGCCTGCGTTGATCTCGACGGGTTCCATCGGGCCAGTCGTTACCAGCCGCGACCGCGCCGCCGGAAATCTCGGCGTTCCTGGCGGTAGCGGTCGCGTGTCATGCGTCGCTGGTGCTTCCAATCGTCGCCGTAGAACGCACCGCGGAGCAGCACCACGGCGGCCGGGATGAGGAAGAACACCCACGAGTGGGTGATGAAGAACAGCACAACGGCGATGCCGGCCAGCGGCACCGCGGCGGTCATCAGCCGTCGGACCAACGGCATGCCACTACTCGTGGGTACCGGCGTGGCGCTGGTGGCCGCGGCCGCCACCGACGCCGGGTCCGGCACGCCGAACTTCGGGTGCGGCTGCGGCAGGTCGCCGAACACCGTGAGCAGTTCACCACGCGTCTTGGCGGCGGCCACCCGTGCCGTCCGGTCGCCGTACTCGTCGATGTCGAGGCGGCCCGCGCTCATGTGGTCACCCAGCGCCGTCAGCGCGGACTCCCGCTCGGTGTCCCCGATCCTGATCTCGGAAGGATTTACGTCGGCCACGTCTCGATGGTACGGGCCGCGTGCCGGACCGGGACGTGACATCCGGCCTATCCGAACAGTGCCGTCGGTCAGTGAGCCGTTCAGTCGGTGATCTCCAACAACACCGTGCCCTGGGTCACCGCGTCGCCCGGCGACACGGCCAG
>DASXXM010000323.1:0-13322 GCA_036503065.1 Pseudonocardiaceae bacterium
GCCCGCCACATCGGCCGGTATCCGTCGTCCCGCCGGGCGATCTGCCACGCCGCGATACCAACGAGAAACGTTGCCGCCACGGCGAAACAGCCGGCGATGGTGTGCGGCAGCGCGGCCAGCAGCGTCGGATTGGTCAGCACGGCCCCGATCGACGTCAGCCGCGGCTTGCCGTCGACCAGCGCCACGCCGACCGGGTGCTGCATCCAGGAGTTCGCGACCAGGATGAAGTACGCCGACACCACACTGGCCAACGAGAACGCCCACACGCAGCCAAGATGCACCCGGCGCGGCAGCCGGTCCCAACCGAAGATCCACAGGCCGAGGAACGTGGACTCGACGAAGAACGCGACCAGGCCCTCCATCGCCAGCGGCGGCCCGAACACGTTGCCGACGAACCGCGAGTACGCGCTCCAGTTCATGCCGAACTGGAACTCCTGCACCAGCCCGGTGACCACGCCCATGGCGAAGTTGATCAACAGCAGCTTGCCCCAGAACTTCGTCATGGCAAGGTATTTCCGGTCACCCGTGCGGACCCACGCGGTCTGCATGACGGCGACCAGGATCGACAGGCCGATGGTCAGCGGTACCATGAGGAAGTGGTAGACCGTGGTGATCCCGAACTGCCACCTCGCGATGCCGAGTACGTCCACAACACAATCCTGCGACCAGGAACGGCGGCCCGCCACCGGAATCGGTCCCGCACCAACGGGACCTAGGTCCCGATCCGGGTCTCGATCTCACTCGATTAGGTGATCATGGGCGAATCCGGGATCAAATCACCCGGTCCCGTTCGTTAAGCGATAAAGCAAAACAGTCCCCCGCTCGCGACCAGCCCTGACGCCCGCGACCGAGCAGACCCGCGACCGAGCAGAACGGAGAGAGCCCGAGACCCGCCGAACGGAGGTCTTGATCAGGACAAGGCGGCAGTCAGGTCGGCGGCGGCCCGCACCACGCGGGGACCGATGACCGAGTCGTCCAGTTTGGCCAGTGAGATGACGCCGACGCTGGCCCGCAGTTCCGGCACGCCGCGTACCGGGGCGGACACGCCGTAGGCGCCGGACTGCAACTCGCCGGACGAGTAGACCCAGGCCGGGCCGTTGAGCGGCAACGTGATCGCCCGGCCGGCCGCGCCGCGTTGCACCGGGTGCCGGGCGCCCACCCGGTAGGCCACGTGGTACGCCGTCCAGGACGGTTCCACCACGGCCACCGCCTGGGCCGCGTCGCCGTCGGCCACGGTCAGGTGCGCGGTGGCGCCGACCTCCTCGGCCAGCGAGCGCAACACCGGCATGGCCACCATCCGCAGTTGCGGCAGCACCCGCGCGGCCAGCCGAAGCATGCCGAGGCCAAGGCGGACCCGAGAGCCCTCGCGACGCACCAGGCCACGCTCCACCAGCGGTACGAGCAGCCGGTACACGGCGGCCCTGCTGGCCCCGATGGCCACCGCGAGATCGCTGATCGTGGGCGCCTCGGACTCCCAGTCGGCCACCGCCTGGAGCACGGCGAGGCCACGCTCCAGGGTCAGCGAGCTCTCCTTGCCGGCCCGGGACGCGGCCGTGCTCGGCCGGGCGACCTGGCCCAGCCGCGCGGCGCCCACCGAGCGGGGCGTCACCACCGCGCTCGTCCCGCCCGCCGGCCGGCCAGCACGGGGTTACCCCCGGCCCGGCGCGTCTGCGGGCAGGACCATGCCGGCGACCTCGGCGAGGCCGACCCGGCACCCGTCCGGGCCGGGCGCGCTGCCGGTGATCGCCACAGTATCCCCATCCTGCAGAAATGTCCGCTTCGACCCGTCGTCCAGGGTCAGCGGCTCGGTGCCGCCCCAGGTCAGTTCCAGGAAGCTACCCCGCTGCCCCGGTTGTGGGCCAGACACCGTGCCGGAGGCGAACAGGTCACCGGGGCGCACGGTGGCCCCGTTGACCGTCATGTGGGCCAACTGCTGCGCGCACGACCAGTTCATCCCGGCAAACGGCGGACGGGACACCACGGTGTCGTTCCAGCGCACCTCGATGTCGATGTCCAGGCCCCACGGGCGCTCCTCGACCAGGTAGCGCTGCAACGGGTGCGGCGCCGGCGGCACCGCGATCCGTGCCGCCGCGAGCGCGTCCAGCGGCGTGATCCAGGCCGCGATCGACGTGGCGAACGACTTGCCGAGAAACGGGCCGAGCGGCTGGTACTCCCACGCCTGGATGTCCCGTGCGGACCAGTCGTTGACCAGCACGACGCCGAACACGTGCTCGGCCACCGCCGACGTGCGCACCCGCGACGCGACCGGCCCGCCGCACACGAAACCGACCTCGGCCTCGATGTCCAGCCGGGTGCTCTGCCCGAACTCCACCGCGCTGCCGGTCCAGCGCTGGCCGTTCGGCCGCTCGACGTCGGTGCCGGACACCACGACCGTGCCAGCCCGGCCGTGGTAACCGACCGGCAGGTGGGTCCAGTTGGGCAGCAGCGGGTCGCCGTCGGGCCGGAAGATCCGGCCGACGTTCTCCGCGTGGTGGCGCGACGAGTAGAAGTCCACGTAGTCGCCGACGGTGAAGGGCAGCCTGCTGGTCAGCCGGGCCAGCGGCACGCACTCCGCGCCCCGCGGCCGGGACGGCCGGGCGAGGAGTTCGGACAGGCGGTCACGCAGTTCGCGCCAGGTGGACCGGGAGGTGGCCAGCAGCGGGTCCAGTGAGTCGGCGGCGACCAGTTCGGCCAGGCGTGGGCCAAGGGTGTCGGCCAGCGCGCGCAGCGGCAGTGCGTGGTCGCCGACCCGGACCGCCACGTTCGGGCCGTCGCCGGTGTCGATCACGCCGTAGGGCAGCGTCTGCGGCCCGAACGGATAGTCCACCGCGAACCGGTCGTCCTCGATCCAACTCATGAACTGTCCGTCCCCTGTCTGCGGCGGGCTCCTTGGTTACAACAGGCCGAGTGCTTCCAGGTCGGCCACCGGTTCGGCAAGTGAACAGGAACCGTACGACGCGAACACGCCCCGCACGGCACGGGCCGCGTCGTCGGACAGCGCGGCGGCCTCCGCGGCGAGTGCCGGGCCGTCCTCGCTGGCCAGTGCCGCGCGCACGTCGTCGCCGGACAGCGCGCGACCGGTGGCGACCAGGAGGTTGAGGAAGCCGTGGTGGTGGAAGCCGGTCTTCGGATCGGTGTGCCGGACCGCGTTGTGCAGGCCCGCGGTCGCCTTGAACGACGTGCCGGAGCCGGCCAGCACGGCAAGGAAGTCGGCGATGTGGTCCACGGTGGGGAAGGTCTCCACGGCCTGGCCGCCGCAGCGCAGCTTGGGCCAGTAGCCGCGGTCGGCCACCCGGCGCACGCCGGCCAGCCAGTCCGGGCCGCCCCGGCGCGGCTCGATCACGCGGATGGCGTCCTCGGGCACGAACTCGTCCACCCGCTCCAGCCACACCTCGTCCACGTCCGACGGCGCCGGCATCTCGACCATCCGCAGCGCCAGCAGCTCCGACCGCGACTCGACGATGGACACGGCCTTGGGCAGCCCGCCCAACCCGGTGTCCACCACCAGCGACAGGCCGACCGGCTTGGCCGGTCTCGCCTTGATCAGCTCGGTGATCAGCTCCGGCAGCCGGGACGCGGTACACAGGAACAGACCCAGCACACCGGCCCGCTCGCCGGCACGTCCGGCGAGGTGGCCACGGACCGCGTCCGGCATCGCCGCGTTGCCTGGCGGGAACAACGCCGCGTCGTCCACCAGCCGCGCCAACAGGGGCGGAGTACCAAAGGAACCCGACGCACGGAGCTCGGCAGCGCTTGACACGAGTGACACGCTAATGGTGTCAGACAATCGAACAAAATTGTTCGCCCACCGAACGCATGAGGACGCCATGCCGTACTACCGCAGCGTCGGGGAGATACCCCGAAAGCGACACACCCAGTTCCGCGATCCGGACGGCCGCCTCTACGCGGAGGAGCTCATGGGCGTCGAGGGCTTCTCGTCCGACTCGGCCCTGCTCTACCACCGCCACCTGCCGACGGCGATCGTCGACGCGGTCGCCGTGGACGACGCCGACCTGGGCGAACGTGCCACCGTGGCCAACCATCCGCTCAAGCCCCGGCACTTCAGGGCGCCCGAGCTGAAGTGGGAGTCGCCGTCGGACGTGGACGCGGTGCGCGGCCGCCGCCTGCTGTTCGCCAACCCCGACGTGGCGATCTGCTACGTCGCCGCGACCACCCCGAGCCCGCTCTACCGCAACGCCGCCGGCGACGAGCTGCTGTACGTGCAGGGCGGCGCCGGTGTCGTGGAGACGGTCTACGGCGCGCTGACCGTCGGTGACGGCGACTACGTGGTCCTCCCCACATCGTGTACCTACCGGGTGGTGCCAACGGGCGGTGACCCACTGCGGATGCTGGTGCTGGAGGCGACCGGCCACATCGGCCCGCCGCGCCGCTACCTGGCGACCAAGGGCCAGTTCCTGGAGCACTCGCCGTACTGCGAACGCGACCAGCGCGGCCCCACGTCGCCGCTGACGGTCGAGGCGACGGACGTCGACGTGTACGTGCGGCACCGGGCAGGCGTGACCCGCTACACGTACGCCAACCACCCGTTCGACGTGGTCGGCTGGGACGGCTGCCTGTACCCGTGGGCGTTCAACATCCGCGACTTCGAGCCGATCACCGGCCGGGTGCACCAGCCGCCGCCGGTGCACCAGACGTTCGAGGGACCCAACTTCGTGGTGTGCTCGTTCTGCCCGCGCAAGGTGGACTACCACCCGCTGGCCGTGCCCGTGCCGTACAACCACGCCAACGTGGACTCCGACGAGCTGCTGTTCTACGTCGGCGGCAACTACGAGGCGCGGAAGGGCTCCGGCATCGGACTCGGCTCGCTGTCGCTGCACCCGTCCGGCTTCACCCACGGCCCCCAGCCGGGCGCGGTGGAGGCGGCCATCGGGGTGGACTACTTCGACGAGACCGCCGTCATGGTCGACACGTTCCGCCCACTCACGCTCGGCGAGGCGGCAACGGCCTGCGAGGACCCGCGCTACGCCTGGAGTTGGGCGAAACGCGGCCCGGACCGGACCTGACACACACATTGTCCAGTATTTGTCACCGCTGGCCGGTAATTGACCGTATTCGAACCGGCCCCGGCGCGGCATTGTCGGATGGCGTAACGAATAATGGGAGCCGCACGACCACCTCGTGTGTCCCCCATCGTTCGTTGAGTCCATCCAGGAGCGACATTGAGCAGCCCCGGCCCGGCGGTTCCTGTGGTCGAGCGTCACAAACTGGGCACGCTCCGCAATAGACTGGGTACCGGCGGCCAGGCCGTGGTATACGACCTGCCCGGATTCCACTTACCGGGCAGTACGGAGCCGCTCGTTTACAAGGAGTACAAGGCCGCCAACGGGGTGCCGGCCAACCTCACCCAGGTACTCGGGGTTCGGCAGCGCCTCGATGCCCAGCGCCGCAAGAGACTCGACGCCATCGCGGTCTGGCCACTCGCGATCGTCGTGGCCAACGGGGCACAGTGCGGCGTGCTGATGCGCCGCATTCCCGACGTGTTCTTCGACGATGTCCGCCTAATCGGCACCGGCGGCACCGAGAAAACGGTCCGCGAAGTACAGAATCTGTTCATCCCGCCGCAGCGGGCGGCCCAGTTGGGTCGGCCGGTACCCACCACAGAACAGCGCATCGAGATCTGCCGCGACTTCGCCGCCGCATTGACGTTCTATCACGACGAACTGTCCGTGGTGTTCGGCGACATCAACGCGATGAACGAGTTGTTCCGGCTGGACGGCGACTCCCGGGTGCTGTTCCTCGACTGTGACGGCGTGCGGCTGAAAACCGGCACCACACCGACCGCGACCCAACTCAACGCACCGGACTGGGAACCGCCGGAACGCGGCATCCTGACCAGAGCCACCGACCTCTACAAACTGGGACTGTTCATCCTGCGCTGCCTGACCCCGGCCGCGGGGGCGTCGGTCCGGCGGGACCCGGCCGCCGCCGCGGGCGTGCTGGACTCGCACTGCCTGACCCTGCTGCGCCGCAGTCTCGGCGCCAACCCGCTGGACCGGCCGATCGCCGGTGAGTGGTGGATCGGCCTGAGCCGGATGCTCGGCGAGCCCGTCGCGCCGCCGACGCTCACCGACGCCCGGCCGGACCGGCCGTTCGTCCTGGCAGGAGCGGAACTGGCGGTGTCGTGGGCCGCGACCGACGCCGTCACCGTCGAGGTGACCGCGGGCCACCACACGGTGACCGTGGACGGCGTCGGCGGTAGCGGCACCGTCCGGGTTCCGCTGCACGAATCCGGGCTGGTCCGGGTACGCGCGATCAACCAGCTGGGCGAGGACAGCCGGGTGGTCGGGCCGGTCGCCGCGGTGCCGCCACCACCGGCCACGGTGCCGCTGCCGGTCGGCATGCCAACGCTGGACCTGCGGACATTGCCGCCGATGGTCGCGCCGACCGTGCCGCCGGTGCCGCACCTGGACCTGCCCATGATCCCGCTCGACTTCGGCGCCCTGGTCGGCGCCGGCAACACCGGGCACACAAGTTGGCCGGCGCTCGACTCGGCGGACTGTCCGCTGGACGTGGTCTCGCTGATGTTCGACGGCCCGGAACTCGCCCCCGGCCTCATTCCTTCCACGAAGGGGACTCGATGAACGTCCGTATGTTTCTGGCCCGGCTGTCCGGGGCGCGGCCGGACATCCTGCGGCGCGCGCCCGGTGACGTCACCCGGCACGCGGCCATGGGTGGCGTGCTGCTCAGCACCGCGATGGTCGCCGCGGTCTCGGCGTTCTTCGCCCTCACCTCGACGCTGCACCTGTCGTGGCAGGTCAGCGCGTTGATCGCGGCCGGCTGGGCGATCGTCATCTTCAATCTCGACCGGATGCTCATCGTCACCATGACCGGGCTGAAGGGCGGCTGGCTCAAGCTCGGGGCGGCCGTGCCTCGGCTGTTGCTCGCGGTGGTCATCGGCGCCGTGATCTCGACGCCGCTGGTGCTGAAGATCTTCGAGCCGGAGGTCAACGCCCAGCTCACCATCATGCACGCACAGCAGATCGCGCAGGCCAAGCACGAACTGGACAAGACCTACGCCGACATCACCCAGCTCAAGGCGGAGCAGGCCACGCTCCAGGCGACGATCTCCGGTCAGACCATCCCGGCGGTGACCGACGACCCGGACGTCAGGGCCGCGACGGCGACCTACCAGACCGCGCAGAACACGTTCCAACAGCTCAGCAACCAGGCCCAGTGCGAACTCAACGGCACCTGCGGGTCCGGCCACGTCGGCCAGGGCCCGGCCTACCAGGCGGCCAAGGCACAGGCCGACGACGCCCAGCGCGCCCGCGACGCCGCGAAGGCGGCACTGGACAGCGCCAAGGCCAAGGCCGCAGGCCGCCTCGGCAACGCGGCCCAGGTGCAGGCCGCCGACGCCGCCAAGCGCCTGCCCGCCGTGCAGGCACAGCTGGCCGTGGAGCAACAACGCCAGCTGGACGCGCAGACCCAGGCCACCACGGCGGACAACCACGACGACGGCCTGCTCGCCCGGTTGGAGTCCCTGGACCAGGTCACCAGCGGCCAGCCGATGGCGTCGCTGGCGCACCTCATGCTGTTCCTGCTGTTCCTGTCCATCGAGATCCTGCCGGTGCTGACGAAGCTGCTGTCCAGCTTCGGCACCGCCACCCTCTACGACCGGCTCGTCGAACGCGACGACGAGAAGGCCGACGCGGCCGACGGCATCCAGGCGCAGGTCGAGCGCGACATGGCGCAGGTGGCCGCGGACCACCGGCTGACCCTGGCCCGCGACCAGGCCGACGGCCAGCTGCAGGCCGGTCGCGTCGCCGTACAGGCGCTGGTCGACACCCAGACCAAGATCGCGCTGAAGGCCGTCGCCGTGTGGGCCCAGCTCGCGACCGCACGCAGCGACGAGCAGATCAACCAGTGGTACCGCACCCACGTCGCCCCGATGACCAACGGTCGGCCCGGACCGGCCCCGAACGGATCGGTGCCCTGGACCGAGCTGACGGTGCCGATCCCGGCCGTCCCGGCATCGGCCGCCGCCAACGGAAACACCCGACCCTGACGAACAGGAGTGCTCCATGGAAATCCAAGGCAAGCTGCTGCCCTTCTACCTGGTGGTCGACGTGTCCGGCTCGATGAGCGGGCCGAAACTGGACGCGGCGAACCGGATCATGCTCGAAGTCCGCAACGCGTTGGCCAAGGCGCCGATCCTGGCCGACAAGGTCCGCTTCGGACTGATCGACTTCGGCTCCGACGCCCAGGTCCGGCTGCCGCTGTGCGACGTGCTGGACGACGGTGTCGTCGTGCCGACCCTCACCGTGCGCGGCGCCACGTCCTACCGGGCGGCCTTTCAGTTGCTGCGCCGGCAGATCGAGGCGGACGTGAACCACCTCAAGGCGGACGGCTTCGCCGTGCACCGGCCCGCCGTGTTCTTCCTCAGCGACGGCGCGCCGACCGACACCCCCGACTCGGAATGGCGGGCCGCCTTCCACGAGCTGACCTGGTACGAAAAGGACACCAAGCAGGGCTTTGCCAAGTTCCCCAACGTGATCCCGTTCGGCGTCGACCAGGCGGACCCGCAGGTGCTCCGGTCGTTGATCCACCCGGCCACCGGGACCAAGCAGATGCAGATGTACCTGATGGACAAGGGGGAGGACGCGGCCAAGGCCATCATGTCCGTCGCCGAGATCCTGATCTCCAGCGTGCTGGCGTCCAGTCACAGCGTCGGGGTGAACGGCTCGGGCATCATGTTGCCCGCCAAGCAGGACGTCCCGGCCGGCATCACCGCCTACTCCGCCGACGACTTCCTGTGATCGGGCCGATCGCCGTCGACGAGCGCGGACCGGCCTACTCGATCGGCGACCCCGGGGTCGCCGCGTCGCGGGTCGTGCCCAAGCCCGACGAGCGGCACTGGCACCGGCCGGACACGGTCCTGGACGGCGTCGTCATCATGGGCGCGGACCGTCGGCAGGCCCTCGACCTGCGGGCGGCCAGCGTGCGCGGGCTGGCGCACCGCGAGTACGGCCGGGTGCGGCAGGACAGCTACGCATTCCGCGGCACGCCCGACCACCGATATCTCCTGGTGGGCGTCGCGGACGGCGTCGGGGCCGGGTCACTGTCCCATGTGGCCGCCGACATCGCGATGTTCGAAGGCACCCGGCTGCTCGGTGAGTTGTTGGCCGGGGCCGAGCCGGATCGGCTGCCGTGGGACTGGCTGTTCGCCGAACTGGCCGGCATGATCATCAGGGCGGGCCGCGAGTGGCTGCCCTACGAGGGCGTGGCCGCGGACCCGGAGTCGCTGACCGAGCGCGAGATCGCCCCGTGGATGGCGACCACGGCGTTGTTCGGCGTGATCGACCTGAACCGCGAGAACGACGAGCACCCGGTGCACCTGGCCCGGGTCGGTGACTGTTCGGCGTGGCTGCTGCGCGCGGACGGCTCGTGGGCGCCCCAACAGGCGATCAAGAACGCGGACGAGGAGATCCACACGTCGGCGACGGCCGCGCTGCCCGTGCTCGGCGGTGCGCTGCCGCCCCCGGTACGCACCGCACTACGGCCGGGCGAGGCGCTGCTCCTGATGTCCGACGGCGTGGGTGATCCGCTCGTGGACGGTGCCGGCGAGGTCGGCCGCGTCCTGTCCGGCGCGTGGCGGCGACCACCGCGCGACGTGGACTTCGCCACCCAGGTCGGCTTCGCGAAGCGGACCTACGACGACGATCGCACGGTCGTCGCGGTGTGGCCGGTCGCGGGCGGCAGCCACTGAACCCCGTCACCTGCACGGTATGCGGCGGCCCGCCACGGCAGCGCTGCGAACTGTCCCTGCACGGCGAGGCGACGTGCGTGGACCACGTCGTGCTGGACCGATGCGTGCTGTGCACCCGACCCCGCTGCGATGTGCACGACCCGAGGTGGACGGCGTTCGGCACCCGGTCGGTGCGCTGTCCCACCTGCGCCCGCGACGCGGTCGAGACCCAGCAGCACGCCCGGCGCCGGATTCCGTTGGTACGGCACCAGATGGCCGAACTGGGCATCCGGCTCCGGGTGCCGGTCATGGTGACCATCACCGACCCGGACGCCATGGCCGGACCGCTCGCCCGCGCCGACGGTGTGGTGTTCGGGTTGACGCACCAGCGAATCACGGTCGGCGGCCCGACCGATGTGGTGGGCATCCAGGTCGCGGCCGGCCTCACGCCGACGCACTTCGGTGCCACCCTCGCCCACGAGTTGGGCCATGCGTGGCTGGCCGAGCAGGGCGCCACCGGCCTCGCGCCGGCAGTCGAGGAGGGCATGTGCCAACTGTTCGCGGGTGCGTGGCTGAAGAGGCAGAACACGAGCCTGGCCAGGGCGCTGCGGGCCGGTCTGCCGAACCATCCGGTCCCCGAGTACGGCCTCGGCTATCGGGCGGCCCGGTCGGCAGTCCGGCGGTACGGCATCGGCCCCGTCCTGACGCACGTCCGCGACCGTGGCAGGCTACCGGCGATCGGCTGAAATCTCGGGCTTGGTAGGCCCTTCGGCGCAGTGCCGACTTTCGCGATGGGCCGTTCCAAGTTAGGCTTGCCTAAGTGGAGGTGTGCGACGTGGCCAAGAGTACTCGCCGGCCGCCCTGTCCCGGGCCGGCTGATCGGGCCCGCACCATCGCCGTGCGCGGTGGGCGGGCGACGTTGCTGCGCTCGGACCGGATGGACCGGTCCAATGCCGACCGGATCGAGCCGCGCCTGCACCACGTGCACCCGGACGGCTCGGCCATCGTGCTGCTCGGCGACGACCATCCGCTGGTCCGACTGGTCGCCAGGACACCACGCGGCGAGCTGGCCGCGATGCTGGAACTGGCCGACCGGGCACCGGTACGACTACGGGAGCCGGTCCGCGGCCTGCTGTGGATCACCGGCTGGCTGCGCGCGCTGCGCGGCACCGACGCCCGCCGGGAGATCCTCGCGGTGGCCGAAGCGCGGCCGGACAGCCGCCTGCTGGACGTCGGGCACGGCGTGACGGCACTGCGGCTGACGCCGGCCTCCCTGGTACTGGCGGACGGCGAGGGCAGCGGCTCACTACGGCCGGCCGAGTTCGCGTCGGCGACACCCGACCCGTTCTGCGGCTACGAGGATCACTGGCTACGGCACCTGGAACTGGCGCACCGGGACGTGGTCGGCATGCTGACCCGGCTGATACCCGACCACCTGCGCGGCGGCCACGTCCGACCGCTCGGCCTGGACCGCCTCGGCCTGCGCCTGCGAGTCGAGGCAGCGGACGCCGACCACGACGTGCGGCTGGCCTTCTCGCAGCCGGTGGAAACGCCCGGCGAGCTCGGTGCCCAACTGCGACGGTTGGTGGGCTGTCCGTTCCTCAGCGCGGTCCGCTGACGCGCCAACACCCCGCCGGACAGAAACCCACGCCGGGCAGACCCCCGCCCAACCCTGGGGGCTTCGGCCCTTTTCAACCCTATGCCTGTCAAGCCCTGAATGGGTGGCTTGCCGTAAATCTGTGGATAACCGCCGGAGCTGTGGACAGGTGGTTTGACAGCTGGACGCTCAGTCCAGTACGTCGGCCAGCTCGGGCGGGAAGCCGCCGGTCGCGATCGGTCCCCAGCGTTCGATCGTGACGCGGACCAGTGACTTGCCCTGGCGGACCATGGCCGCGCGGTACTCGTCCCAGTCGGGGTGTTCGCCGGAGATGGCGCGGAAGTACTCGACCAGCGGCTCGACCGAGTCGGGCAGGTCGATCACCTCGGCGGTGCCGTCCACCTGGACCCAGGCGCCGTCCCACGAGTCGGAGAGCACGCAGGCCGACGCACGCGGGTCGCGGCGCAGGTTGCGCGCCTTGGCCCGCTGCGGATACGTGGACACCACGAGCCGGCCAGCCGCGTCGACGCCGTAGCTCACCGGGGAGAGCTGCGGGCCGCCGTCGGACCTGTGGGTGACGAGGATGGCGTTGTGCCTGGGCCGCAGGAACTCCAGCAGCGCTGCCCGGCCGACCTGATCGTTGCTCGCATACCGTGGCGACATGTCCGCAACCCTACGATGATCAGGTGAACGACCGAGTGCGGGCTTGGCTGGCGCCCGAGCTACCGGCCGGCATCCGATCCGTTTCGGAGCCGGAGTACCCGGCTGTGCGGATCGAACTGTTGATCGTGTTCGCCGTGACGTTGGGGCTGTCCGGGGTGCGCAGCCTGATCTCGCTGCTGGACTCGCTGCTGCGGCCGGTGCCGTTGAACCAGCAGCACGTGGCCATTGACGTGCCGCTGGCCAGGGCCAACTTCCTTGACCTGGTCGCGCAGCTGGCACTCGTGGTGCAGTACCTGGCCTGGGGCGCGTTGGGCATGTACCTGTTGTGGCGGGCCGGGATCAAGCTCGCGGACATCGGGTTGCGGCGCTACGGGATCAGCGATCTGGCCGGCGGCGCCGCACTGGCCGCGGTGATCGGCATTCCGGGGCTCGGACTGTATCTGCTGGCCAGGGCGCTGGGCTTCAACCTGACCGTGCTGCCATCCACGCTGACCGACACGTGGTGGCGCATCCCGGTGCTCGTGCTGTCCGCGGCGGCCAACGCCTGGACCGAAGAGGCCCTGGTGGTCGGCTATCTGCTCAGCCGGCTGCGGCAACTGGGCCTGCGGGAGAACTCGTCGGTGGTGGTCTCGGCCGTGCTGCGCGGGTCCTACCACCTGTACCAGGGGTTCGGTGGGTTCGTCGGCAACGTCGTGCTGGGGCTGGTGTTCGGGCGGCTCTGGCAGCGCACGGGGCGACTCTGGGTGCTGGTGACCGCCCACACACTGCTGGACGTGGTGTCGTTCGTGGGCTACGCCCTGCTGGCCGGTCACCTGTCCTTCCTGCGGTGACACGACAGTTACGCTGGCGCCCGTGACCGAGCACATCACCGCGGTACCCCGCGTGGACAGCGAGGTAGGCCCGCTGGGCACGGTGCTGCTGCACCGGCCGGGGCCCGAACTGAACCGGCTCACACCGCGCAACAACGACCAACTGCTGTTCGACGGCATTCCGTGGGTCGACCGGGCACAGGCCGAACATGACGCGTTCGCCGAGCTGATGACCGGGCGCGGCGTCGAGGTGCTCCTGTTGGCCGATCTGCTGGTCACCGCGCTGCGGGACACGCGGGCCCACCCGGCCGGCGTGCGCACTGCGGTCGACGAACTGCGCCTCGGCATGCACCTGGCGGACGCGCTGCGCTCGTACCTGTCCGGCGTGTCGGCCGAGGCACTGGCGATGGTGCTGATGGCCGGGATGACGTTCGAGGAACTGCCGGTGGCCGAGGGCGCGTCGCTGGTGCGGCAGATGCACCAGCCGCACGACTTCGCCATCGACCCGTTGCCCAACCTGCTGTTCACCCGGGACTCGTCGGTGTGG
>DASXXM010000324.1:0-9985 GCA_036503065.1 Pseudonocardiaceae bacterium
CAGGTCCACGCCGGCCGTGAGTAGTTCGGTGGCCGAGTAGTGGCGGAGCGCGTGCAGGTGGCTGCCGATGCCCAGGCGCTTGCACATCCGCGCGTAGCGGTGGGTGGCGCCGCTCGGGTCGTAGGGGCGGTCCCAAGCCGCTTCGTAGGAGAACAGGAACGCCTCGTCGCTGGGCTCCAGGCCCAACTCCGGCACGGCCTCGGCATACCGCTGCCGGTGCTGGGTGAGCACCTCGACCGTCGCCGGGTCGAGCGAGATCAGCCGCATGCGGGCGTCTTGGCGTCCTTTCATACATACGGCCCTCAGCCCGACGTAGTTCCGGTGGATGGCGATCTTGCCTGCCTTCAGATCGATGTCCGACCACCGCAGCGCGAGCAGCTCGGCCCGACGCACGCCGGTGACCATCGCCAATCAGACCAACGTCCCCCAGGTCTCGTCTTCCTCCCAGGCCGCCGTGATGATGCGGGCTGCCTGGTCGGAGCTGGACGGGCGCGGATCCGGCGCCGGCTGACGGGGCTTCTTGGTGAACTCGGCAGGGTTGTTGGTGATCCACTCCCACCGCTGGGCGGCCGACAGCGCGCCGCTGATCACGTAGTGGATCTTCTAGATGGTCGAGTTCACCAGCGGCTTGCACTTGTGCGGCGGACACTCGATGACCTAGCAACCAGCCTTCGCGCAGTCGTGGTCCTGGTAGCCGCCCGCGAGTGGACGGCCTGGGGACCGAAGGTGCCGGACCATGCGGACACTCATGCTGGCCCTGCACGCGGTGGTCGATCCGCGGGGTGCCTTCGCATCCGACGCTGTATCGGCGTAGCTCCGCGTACATCTCCTCCAACAGCCTTGCCGAGACCTTGCCGATCGGCTCGTCACCGAGTGTGGGATCGATGTGGGGCGCAGATACCCCTCGTAGCCCTGCCGGGTCAAGTCCTCGATCCCGTGCGTCCGCAACGTCAAGATCGAAACGGCCTAAACTGCTGGTAGAAAGGGAGCCGGCGAGGGGACTTGAACCCCTAACCTTCCGCTTACAAGGCGGATGCTCTGCCAATTGAGCTACGCCGGCGTGGGCCCCAGGGGGTCCTGGAACATGGTAAGGGGCACCACCGTTTGTCACCTGCGACTATCGGGCTACTGGGGGTGTGAGCAACGCGTCATTGCCAGTTGGGCTGGTGGTTCGGGTGGGTGAACGGGCTGGTGGGGGTGTACTCAGCGCGGCTGGTCGGGGGCGTTTCGGGCTTCTGAAGCGGGACGCCGGCGGGTGAAAGTCGGCGGGTTGTGGCGGTGGACACGTTCGGGTGACGCGGGCCACGTCGTGGTGGCGCCATCGTGGGGACGCGGCTTGGGGCGGATCTCACTAGCCTCATGTGTGGGGGGCGCCGCTCGGTGCGTGACGTTCGGCGGAATGTTTCTGCATGGCCCGAGCGTGAGGAGGTTCTGCCAGGTGAGCAACGGCCCGGGAGCCGATGGGGCGAACTTCGTCGTCGTCGCGAACCGTCTTCCCGTTGACCTGGAGCGGATGGAGGACGGTACGGAACGGTGGCGGCACAGTCCTGGTGGCCTTGTTACCGCGCTGGAACCGTTTCTGCGCTCTCGTCATGGTGCCTGGGTCGGCTGGCCCGGGGTGGCGGATGCGGACGTTCCGGCATTTTCCGACGAAGGGATGCTGCTTTATCCGGTTTCGCTCTCCTCGACCGAGATGCGGGACTACTACGAGGGGTTCTCCAATGGCACGTTGTGGCCGCTTTATCACGACGTGGTCGTTCGGCCTTCGTTCGAGCGGTCCTGGTGGGACAGCTACGTCAAGGTGAACCAGCGCTTCGCGGATGCCTGCGCCGGCATCGCGGCGGAGGGGGCCACCGTATGGGTGCAGGACTACCAGCTCCAACTCGTGCCGGCGATGCTGCGGGACCAGCGGCCGGACCTGCGGATCGGGTTCTTTCTACACATTCCGTTTCCTCCTGTTGAGCTCTTCATGCAACTGCCGTGGCGGACCGAGATCATTCGCGGGCTGTTGGGGGCGGACCTGGTCGGGTTCCATCTGCCGGGTGGGGCGCAGAACTTCCTCTGGCTGGCTCGGCGGCTGGTCGGCCTCGAACCGACGCGCGCCGCTGTCGGGGTGCGAACGCGGCCGGGTTTGGTGCAGTTCGGCGATCGAAGCGTTCGGGTGGGCGCGTTTCCGATCTCCATCGACGCGACCGGGCTGGACATGTTGTCGCGGCGGCGGGACGTGGTGGCGCGGGCTCGACAGATCCGGGCCGATCTCGGCAATCCGAAGAAAATAATGCTCGGTGTCGACCGGCTGGATTACACGAAAGGCATTGACGTCCGGCTTCGTGCACTGGGAGAACTGCTCGAGGAGAACCGGATCGATCCGGCCGACGTGGTGATGGTGCAACTTGCAACTCCGAGCCGGGAACGGGTCGAGCACTACCGCCAGATGCGCGGCAGCATTGAGGGTCAGGTGGGCCGGATCAACGGCGAGTTCGCGCGGGTCGGCCATCCTGTCGTCCACTACCTGCACCAGTCGGTGGACCGTGAAGAACTCGTCGCCTTCTTCTCGGCTGCTGATGTCATGGTGGTGACGCCGGTCCGCGACGGGATGAACCTGGTGTGCAAGGAGTACGTCGCCAGCCGGCACGACCTCGGTGGCGTGCTGGTGTTGTCCGAGTTCGCCGGCGCGGCCGCCGAGCTGACCAGCGCGTTGCTGGTCAATCCGCACGATCTCGACGGCGTGAAGAACTCGTTGCTCACCGCGTTGACCATGGATCCGGCCGAGGGCAGACGCCGGATGCGGGCGCTGCGGCGGCAGGTGCTCACCCATGATGTCGACCGCTGGGCGCGTTCCTTCATCGCCGCACTCAACCCCGTTGATCAACCTGAGATCATGTACTGATACTGACCTGATTAGGATCAGTAGCTCGATCGGGTGGTCGTCGATGGAATTCGTGATGGCGAGTTCACATCGATGACACCTTGGCTTGCTGGCCTGCCGCCAGATTTGACAGCTGTGCGGCTTGCCGGCGATCCCGGGGTCATGACCATCGGTCAGCTACAGTGCCACCGTCCCAGGCCGGGTTGGGCACCGCTGTCGGGCCCTGGGATGTCCCCGTTCCTGCTGTTAGAAAGCCGATCACCGTGACAGCCGAGTCTCTTTCTGTTGAGTTGCGTCGTGCGCTGGTTCGGGTCGCGCGGGTGCCGCGGTTGTTGGTGGCCAGTGACTACGACGGCACACTGGCGCCGATCGTCGCCGACCCGGAGCGGGCGCGGCCGTTGCCCGAGTCGGTGGGCGCGCTGCGGGTGCTGGCTGGACTGCACGAGACGACGGCGGCGGTGATCTCCGGCCGGGCGCTGCGGGACCTGGCGACGTTGTCCCGGCTGCCGTCCGAGGTGCATCTGGTCGGATCGCACGGGTCCGAGTTCGACGTGGGATTCGTGCACGCGTTGGACCAGACGGCGCGCGGGCTGCACCGGCGGTTGGAGACGGTGCTGGAAGAGATCGTGGACGGGGCAACGGGGACCGGCCTCGAGGTGAAGCCTGCGTCCATCGCGGTGCATGTGCGACGGGCCGAGCCGGACATCGCCGAGCGCGTGCTGGCGGCGGTGCGCTCCGGCCCGGCCGGCTGGGAGGGTGTTTCGGTGACGGAGGGCAAGGCCGTCATCGAGCTGGCGGTGGTGTCCACGGACAAGGGCCACGCGCTCGACGTGTTGCGGCACGAGGCGGGCGCGTCGGCCGCGGTGTTCGTCGGGGACGACGTGACGGACGAGCGGGCCTTCGTGCGACTGGCCGGGCCGGACGTGGGCATCAAGGTGGGCACCGGGCCCAGCGCGGCCGGTTTCCGGGTGTCGGATCCGGACGCGGTGGCGACGGTGTTGGCGCTGCTGGTCGAGGAGCGCCGGGCGTGGCTGTTCGGGGAGTCGGCAGCGCCCATCGAACGGCTCAGCATGCTGGCCAACGAGACGTCGGTGGCCCTGGTGTCGCCGGACGCGCGCCTGAACTGGCTGTGCCACCCGGAACCGGACTCGGCCGCGGTGTTCGCGGAACTGGTCGGCGGCGCGGGCGCCGGACACTTCAGCATCAAGCCGGCGCGTGGTGGACTGCCGCTGAGCCAGCGGTACGTGCCGGGGACGATGACGGTGGAGACACGCTTCTCCCAGGTCGTGGTCACCGACTACCTGGCGCACGGATCACCGGCGCACCGCACGGATCTGGTGCGGGTGCTGACGGGATCGACGCCGGTGCTGGTGAGTTTCGCGCCACGGCCGGAGTTCGGCCAGGTTGGCGTGCGGCTGCGGGCCGAAGCGGACGGGTTGCGGGTGGTCGGCACCGGTGACCCGATCGTCCTGCGCTCACCCGGCGTGACCTGGGAGATCACCGGCGACGGCATGCACCAGACGGCGAACGCCACGATCGACCTGATCAGCGGCGAGCCCCTGGTGCTGGAACTGCGCTGCGGGACCACCGATCTCTCCCCCGGGCCGGAGGAGGAACTGGTGGGCCGGGCGGCGGCCGAGGGCGCGTGGTCGCGGTGGGTGCAGACGTTGACGCTGCCCAGCGTGGCGCGGGAGATGGTGGCACGCTCGGCACTGACGCTGCGCGGCCTGTGCCACGAGGAGACCGGCGGCATCATGGCGGCGGCGACGACGTCGTTGCCCGAGGAGATCGGTGGCGTCCGGAACTGGGACTACCGGTACTGCTGGCTGCGGGACGGGTCGCTGACCGCGCGGGCGTTGGTCAGCCTGGGTTCGGTTGCCGAGGCAGAGGGTTACCTGCGGTGGATGCACGGGGTGCTGGCCTCGCTGCCCGGCCCGGAGTACCTGCACCCGCTGTATACGTTGGCGGGCACCATATTGGGACCGGAGGCGGTGCTGGACACGTTGCCCGGTTATGCCGGTTCGCGGCCGGTCCGGGTGGGGAACCTGGCCAACCAGCAGGTGCAGCTCGACGTGTTCGGGCCGGTCGTCGACCTGGTCGTGGAACTGTCGAACGTCCGGGGCAAGCTGACCGACGACGACTGGCGGATGGTCGGCGCGATGGTCCGCGCGGTCGCGGCCCGCTGGCACGAACCGGACCACGGGATCTGGGAGGAGCGGCAGACGCCGCGCCACCACGTGTACTCGAAGGTGCAGTGCTGGGTGACGGTGGACCGGGCGCTGAAGCTCGCCGACCGCTGGGGCCGGACGCCGGATCCGGTGTGGCCGCGGTTGCGGGACCGGATCGCCGAGGACGTGTTGACCAACGGCTGGCACGGGCAGGCGTGCGGCGGGATCGGCGCGTTCACCACGGCCTACGACGGCCTCGACCTGGACGCGGCATCGCTGCACGTGGGCCTGTCCGGCCTGCTGGACCCGACGGACGAGCGGTTCGCGGCCACGGTGACGGCGATCGAGGCGGAACTGCGGTCCGGCTCGACGGTCTACCGGTACCACCGGGACGACGGGCTGCCGGGCGTTGAGGGCGGCTTCCACCTGTGCGCCGCCTGGATGATCGAGGCGTACCTGCTCACCGGCCGCCGCACCGAGGCCGAGGAGCTGTTCAATCAGATGGTCGACGCGGCCGGGCCGACCGGGCTGCTGCCGGAGGAGTACGACCCGATCGCGGAACGGTCGCTGGGCAACCATCCCCAGGCCTACTCACATCTCGGCCTGATCCGCTGCGCACAGCTGCTGGAGGCCCAGCTGCCGTGAACGCTCGGTCGGGCTCCGGGCAAGTAGAGGTGTGACCACCATGACGAGGCCGTCCCCGGAGCCGTCCGGGGACGATCCGCCCGAGCCCGACCGACCCGACCTGTCCGGCCCCGATCCCGCGGCCGTGTTCGGCAAGTTGTTCGACGAGCACGCGCCCGCGCTGCACCGCTACCTGGCCCGGCGGGTCGGCACCACGATCGCCGACGACCTGGTCGCGGACACGTTCGTCACCGCGCTGGACCATCGGCACCGCTACGACCCGGCGCGGGCCGGCGTGCGGCCCTGGCTGTACGGCATCGCCAGCAACCTGTTGCGCCGGCACGTCCGGGACGAGCTGCGTGCCCTGCGGGCCACCGCGCGACTGGTCTCCGAACGGCATCAGGACGGCCCGGAGAACCGGGTCGCCGAACGGCTGGACGCCAAGGCCAGGATCGCCCGGCTGGCCGCGGCGTTGGCCGTCCTGTCCCCGGATGACCGAGAGGTCCTGCTGCTGACCAGCTGGGCCGGCCTGAGTCCGGTGGAGATCGCACAGGCACTCGACATTCCGGCCGGCACGGTGCGCTCGCGGCTGCACCGGGTCCGCCGCTGGCTGCGCGCCAGCGCGACGACCATCGAACCGGCCCCGGCGCTCCCGGAGGACCACCATGGCTGACCAGGTACACCCCATCTGGACCGACGACGAACTCGACGCCGCACTCGCCGGCCTGCACAACGACCGGGACCCGGCCAACCTCACGGGAGCGCGAACGGCGCTGTACTCGGCACTCGGCGAGCCGGAGCCGATCATGCCCAGGTCCCGGCGGCGCTGGCCGCAATGGGCTGCGGCAGCGGCCGTGGTGGCCCTGCTGGTGGCCGGTGCGCTGGTGGTGCGGAACGGGACGGGACCGGTACCGAAGGCATCAACCGCCGTGCCCGGCCTCCAGAAGGCCGTGACCGGTGCGCAGGACCCGGTGCTCAAGCCTGGCCAGTACCACTACATCCGGGTGGAAGCATGGTGGAGCACCACCGTCGTGGGCGGACCGCGCACCACGAAGACATTCGAATATCTGGCGGACAACGTCATCGAGACGTGGGTGCCCGCGGACCAGACGCAGACCTGGATGCAGCGACGGTCGATCGTCGGCCAGCGGAAGTGGGTGATCGGCACGGAGGCCGAGGCGGAGGCGGTCGGTATCGTCAGCGGCAACAACGGGGCGCCCACCCAGCTCACGGCGCCGTGCGGCGACTTGTTCCCGAACCAGAGTGGTCTGGACCAGAGCCTGCCCCAGACCCTCCAGGGCGGCACGCCCTCCTGCGCGGACGTCCACGCCGGCTGGCAGCACCCGACGCCGGCCTGGTTCGCCGGCCTGCCCACTGATCCGCAGGCGATGCTCGCCCGGCTGCGGCACGACGTTCCCGGCGTAACGGGCACCCCGGATGACGTACAGTTCTTCGGCGATGTCGCAGACGCGCTGCGCAGCGGCTTGGTGTCGGCGAAGGTCACCTCGGTGCTGTACCGGACGCTTCTGCTGCTGCCGGAAGTGCGGGTGACCCAGCACGTGGCGAACCTGGACGGCCGCATCGGCGTGGCGATGGGCATCGACAGCACTGCCAAGCCCGGCCTGCCCAGCGGCACGTACCACTCGGAACGGCAGGAGATCATCATCGATCCGGTCGCCAACCAGTTCATCGGGGAGCGCGCCGTGGCCCCGGCGCCGGTTGGCACGGTGTCCGACCTCAGTTCGATCACCACGTCCGTGGTGCACTCGATCGGGTCGACGCGCTAGCTCTCCAGTTCCGCCAATGCCGAGCCGAGGTCGGGCACCACGACGTGCCGGACCTCGGCCGGCAGTTCGCCGGAATCCGGTGGCACCAACGCCTTCGTGAAGCCCAGCCGGGCCGCCTCAGCCAGTCGCCGGGCCACGTTGGGCACCCGGCGCACCTCGCCGGCCAGCCCGACCTCGCCGATCACCACCAGGCCGGCCGGGATCGGGGTGTCCCGGTAGGCCGACGCGACGGCCAGCGCGACCGCGAGGTCCGCGGCAGGCTCGATCACCCGCATGCCGCCGACCGTGGCCGCGTACACGTCCTGCTCCCCCAGCCGCAGCTTGGCCCGCTTGTCCAGCACCGCCAGCGCCATCGCCACCCGGGCCGAGTCCAGCCCGCTGACCGCGCGACGCGGGGCCGGCAGGTACGACTTGGCCACGAGTGCCTGCACCTCGGACAGCAGCGGCCGCTTGCCCTCCATCACCACCGTGACCGCGGTGCCGGCCACGTCGACGTCCCGCCGGTTGAGGAACAGGCCGCTCGGGTCGGGCACCCCGGCGATGCCGTCCTCGCGCAGTTCGAAGCAGCCGACCTCGTCGGCCGGGCCGAACCTGTTCTTCACGCCCCGCACCAGGCGCAGCGTGGAGTGCCGGTCGCCCTCGAAGTGCAGCACCACGTCCACCAGGTGCTCCAGCAGCCGGGGACCGGCCACCGAGCCGTCCTTGGTGACGTGGCCGACCAGCACCACCGGCAGGTCCCGCTCCTTGGCCAGCGCGACGAGCGCCGCGGCCATCGCGCGGACCTGGGTGACCCCGCCCGCGGCGCCGTCGATCTCGACCGACGAGATCGTCTGCACCGAGTCGATGATCAGCAGGCCGGGGCGGACCGCGTCGACGTGCCCGATCAACGCCGACAGCTCGCTCTCCGCGGCCAGGTACAGCTCGTCGTGCAGGTTGCCGGTGCGTTCGGCGCGCAGCCGGACCTGCCCGGCGGACTCCTCGCCGGTGATGTAGAGCGACGGCCGGCCGGAGCCCTCCGCCCAGCGATGCGCGACCTCCAGCAGCAGCGTGGACTTACCGACGCCCGGCTCGCCGGCCAGCAGCACCACGGCACCGGGCACGATGCCGCCACCGAGCACCCGGTCGAGTTCGTCGACGCCGGTCGGCCGCGCCCTGGCGACCTCGATGTCGACCTGGCCGATCGGCCGGGCCGGGACGCGCGGCGGGCCGGCCGCGCGGATCCTGGCCAGTGCCGGCCGTGCCGCCGCGAGCTCCTCGACGGTGCCCCACGCCTGGCATTCCGGGCACCGGCCGACCCACTTGGCCACCTCGTGCCCGCACTCGGCACAGCGGTAGGCGGCTTTGGCCGGACGGGTTCTGCTGGACGTCACCGGGCGAACCTAGCCGTCCGGACCGACAGAGTCCGTCCCGACCGTCCCGCCCGAGCGCGGCTCAGCCGTTGCTGCCCGGCGTGGCCACGACCGAGGCGTCCGGCGGCGCGCCGATCGGCACCTGGCCGATGGTGACCTGGCCGGCCTGCGCGAAGAAGAACGTGATCGGGATGGTCATGCCGGCGCGCAGCGGTCCGCCGTTGACCGACCGGAGGCCGACCAGCTCGATGGTCATCCGGTTGGGTGCCGGGTGGCCCGTGGCCGGCGGCCCGACACTGCTCGGCGTCGGGGTGTTCGTGGCGGTCAACGACACCGACACCAACGGCGACGGCACCGCGGAGCCGGTGGCGGACGCGGGCACGGTGACCGTCGAGTCGTCCGGGTCGCTGCCGGCGGAGACGGCGAAGTTGTCCGGCAGTGCCACGGTGCCGGTCGCGACGCCGTTGATCAACACGCTCGTCGCGGCCGGGCTCGTCACCCTGACCAGGGTGTCCGGGGTGAGGCCGGTGTTGACGATCGTCATGATCAGCGTGGCGTTGGACCCGGGCTCGTAGACGCCCTGCTTGTTCGGCGGGTAGGCCAGCTGGACGTCGCGCAGCGCGATCGGGCCCGCGTTTCCGTTGGCGCCGTTGATGCCGGCGAGTTGCGTGTCGGTCTGGGTGATCTGGCCCGCGCCGCAGCCGGCCAGGACGGCCGCGAGGCCGACGCCGAGGACCGCCATACCCAGCGCCGAGGACAGAACTCGCCTACGCGTGGTGGTGGGGTGTTCCGCACGGCTCACGGTTGCGGGTTCCTTCCTGGGCTTGCCTGCCATCCGCCGGGAAGCCTAACGGGGGCCTGCCATCCGTACGGCACGGGTACCCGCTGGTACCGCCCTGACGCGTCCACAATGGCGTCGACCGGCCGTCACCATCCCGGGCCCAGCACGTCGCCAACCGGTTTGTCAACCCCCGAATGGCCCCCTGACCTGCGCTTACGAACCGCGCGGCCGGTGCGCGGGGATTGCGGGACGTGTTAGGATAGTGACAGCGAAAGGGGCAGAGGACACATGGTTTTCAAGGTCGGAGAGACCGTCGTCTACCCGCACCACGGTGCCGCTCTCATCGAAGCAATCGAGACCCGTGTGATCAAGGGCGAGGAGAAGAAGTACCTCGTCCTGAAGGTCGC
>DASXXM010000325.1:0-24501 GCA_036503065.1 Pseudonocardiaceae bacterium
CGTCCAGCGGACTCGTGATCCTGCCGACGGCAGGCGCAATGTCGTCACGCTCGCCGCCGCCGGCAAGGACCACCTGGAGCACCTCAGCGACCTGCTCGCCGAGGCCCAGGCCGAACTACTGCGCGCGCTGTCCGCGACGGACTCAAGGACAGTGATCGAACTGCTCAGCCGAGTCGTCCACGGCCACCACTCCTGACCAGCTATTTCCGTTCGAACAGTGCCAGATGGTGCCACTTGGCACCTAGTCTGAGCCACTATGGCTTGCACTGGTGCCATTACTGTGCCATTCTCATGCCATGGACTTGACCTCGTACGTGAGCAACCTTGGACGCGAATTCGCCACGCTCGCCGAAGCCGGCGGTGACGAGGCCCGTGCGTTGGTCGAACGCCTGACCGGGCCACTCGAGTCGGCGATCCGGATGACGCTGCTGGACGCGCTGTCCGCCGCCACGGACGAGATCACCAGGGACCTGGCCCCGGGTTCGGTGGAGCTGCGCCTACGCGGACGCGATCCGAACTTCGTCGTGACCGCACCGGCAACCGAGCCGATCGAGGACGCGGCCCAGGACGATCCGGCAACGGCGGACGCCGGCACGCTGATCGGCGAGGACGGCCCGAGCTCGCGGATCAACGTGCGCCTCCCGGAGCAGCTCAAGGCCGCGGTCGAGGAGGCCGCTGCCAGGGAGGGGCGCTCTGTCAACGCCTGGCTGGTCCGTGCGGCCTCGTCCGCCCTACAGCGGGCCGATCGCGACCAGCGCCCGGAGCCGCACGGCAGCGGCAAACGGAGCAGGCAACGCATCACCGGCTGGGTGCGCTAGCCGCACCCCTTTCCACCACACCACGCCCTGACCTGCGGGGACACATCACCTATCCATGATGAGGGGACAGTCATGCCCAATTTCGAGACACCAGAGCCCATTTCCGTCACGTTCGAACTCGGCGTCGGCGATGTGCGGATCACCGCGAGCGATCGCACCGACACCACCGTCGACGTGCGGCCGAGCGACGAATCCGATGAGTCGGACGTGCAGGCCGCCCAGCGGGTCCGGGTGGACTACGCGAACGGCGTGCTCCACATCACCGGGCCGAAAGCGCGTGCCTTCGACTTCTCCCGCAAGACCAGGTCTGTCGACGTGTCCATCGAGCTGCCCAGCGGTTCCCAGGTGTCCGCCGACATGCAGCTGGGCGACTTCCGCTGTGCCGGTCGGCTCGGGGAGTGCCGGCTCAAGACCTCCGCCGGGAACCTCCGGCTGGAGCGGACCGGCCCGCTGCGCCTCGACTCGGGCGCCGGTCACATCACCGTGGACGGCGCCGCGGGTGACGCCGAGATCTACACCGGCAACGGGAAGGTCCGTGTCGGCGAGGTCGAGGGGACCGCGGTCGTCAAGAGCTCCAACGGCGACATCATGATCGAGGCGGTCACCGGCGACGCGCGGGTGCGCACGGCCAACGGCGAGATCTCCATCGATCGGGCCGGCGCGGGGGTTGACGCGAAGACGTCCAACGGCAGCATCCGCGTCGGTGAGGTGGTCCGCGGTTCGGTCGTGCTCGGGACCGCAGCGGGCGACCTGGAGATCGGCATCGCCGAGGGCACCGCCGCCTGGCTCGAGGTGAACACCGGGTTCGGGCACGTGCGCAACCAGCTGGACAACGCCAGCCGGCCGGACGAGGCCGACGAGACCGTCGAGGTACGAGGCCGCACCTCCTACGGGGACATCACCATCCGCCGTTCCTGATCTCCTGCCGACCCGTTCGAAAGGGAAACCATGACCACCCAGCAGTCTCAGCCGGCCATCGCGGTGACCGGGTTGCGCAAGTCGTTCGGCGACCACGTCGTGCTCGACGGCATCGACCTGACGGTCCCGCGGGGAACGGTCTTCTCGCTGCTCGGCGCGAACGGCGCCGGGAAGACCACCACGGTCAAGATCCTGTCCACTCTGATCAATGCCGACGCCGGTGACAGCCAGGTCGCCGGGCACGACGTCGCCCGCGAACCGGACGCGGTGCGCGCCGCGATCGGTGTCACCGGTCAGTTCTCGGCGGTCGACAACCTCCTCACCGGCAGGGAGAACCTGCTCCTGATGGCGGATCTGCACCACCTCGCCCGGGGCGAGGGCCGGCGGCGCGCCGCCGAACTGCTCGAACAGTTCGACCTGATCGATGCGGCCGGGAAGCCGGTCTCGACGTACTCCGGCGGGATGCGGCGGCGGCTCGACCTGGCGATGACCCTGGTCGGCAGCCCGCGAGTGATCTTCCTCGACGAGCCGACCGCAGGCCTGGACCCGCGCAGCCGCCGGGGCATGTGGCAGATCGTCCGGGACCTGGTGGCCGGTGGCGTCACCATCTTCCTGACCACGCAGTACCTCGAGGAAGCCGACGAACTGGCCGACCGGATCGCGGTCCTCGACCACGGCCGACTGGTCGCCGAGGGAACCGCGGACGAGCTGAAGCGCCGCATCCCCGGCGGACACGTTCGCCTGCGGTTCGCCGACCCGGAGGGCCTCGACGCGGCCATCCGCGTGCTGGGTCGGGCCGAGCCGGACAACGACGCGCTCGCCCTGCGGGTGCCGAGCGACGGCAGCCTGCGCTCGCTGAAGACCCTGATCGACCGGCTCGAGGACCAGGCCATCGAGGTCGACGAGTTGTCCGTGCACACCCCCGACCTCGACGACGTCTTCCTCGCCCTCACCGGCAACTCCACCAACGAGAAGGTGACCACCCGATGACTACCTACGCTCCCACCCCGGCGAACCTCCGGTTCCACCCGCTGCGCGACTCGGCGACGATGCTGCGCCGCAACCTCAAGCACATGCTGCGATACCCGTCGATGACCGTGCTGCTCGTCGGCATGCCGATCGTCTTCCTGCTGCTGTTCGTCTACGTGTTCGGCGGCACGTTGGGCGCGGGGATCGGCGGGGTGTCCGGCGGGCGCGCCACGTACGTCAACTACGTCGTGCCCGCGATCATCCTGATGACCGTGACGGCCACCGTCCAGGGGACCGCGATCTCGATCGCCATGGACATGACCGAGGGCATCATCGCCCGGTTCCGCACCATGCACATCGCTCGCGTCTCGGTGCTGACCGGACACGTGCTGGGCAGCGTGATCCAGTCGATGTTCAGCCTGGCGATCGTGATCGGCGTTGCGTTGCTGGTCGGCTTCCGGCCCACCGCGGGGCTGGGCGGGTGGCTGGCCACGGCCGGTTTCCTCGCGGTGGTGACGTTCGCGCTCGTCTGGCTCGCCGTCGCGCTCGGCCAGGCGAGCAAGACCGTGGAGACCGCGAGCAACCTGCCCATGCCGCTGGTGCTGCTGCCCTTCCTCGGCAGCGGGTTCGTCCCCACCGCGTCCATGCCGGCCGGGCTGCGCTGGTTCGCCGAGTACCAGCCGTTCACGCCGATCATCGAAACCCTGCGCGGCCTGCTGCTGGACAAGCCGCTCGGGAACAACGCGTGGATCGCGCTCGGCTGGTGCGCCGTCATCGCCCTTGGCGGCTACCTCTGGTCCAAGCGGCTGTTCAACCGCGAGTACGCCCGTTGACAACCGGCCAACACACAGAGCGGGGCCCAGGACGTCGTCCTGGGCCCCACATTTGTGTTGTGCGCTCAGAGGATCGGCGGCTGGAGGTCGCCGAGGCCCGGCATCGGGCGGAATCGGGTCGGGTTGGCCGACGCCGAGTTCTCCAGGTCACTGATCAGGTTCTTCAGCTGTGCCATGAGCTGTTGCGCGGATCCGGCCGGCAGGTCCTGGGTCTGCGGCACCCCGACACCGGGCAGCGACGGCAGTGCCGGGGCCGGGATGTTCGGGGTGGGCAGGGTCGGGACGGCCGGGATCGTGGGGGTGAACAGGGACGGGGCCGTCGGCAGGGTCGGCACCGGGAGTGCCTGGGTGCTCGGCGGGGTGGGCAGGTGCGGCGCGGGGAGCGTCGGCACGGTGGGCACCTTCGGCGCGCTCGGTAGCGAGGGCACGGACGGGCCGGCCAGGGTCGGTGCCTGGAGTGCGGGCAGCGACGGGTTGGCGAGCGTGGGCAGCGACGGCGTGGCCAGTCCCGAGGTGGGGAGCGACGGCGTCGACAGCCCGGAGGTGGGCAGGTCCTGCTTGGTGGGGCGGCCCGGCAGTGGCGGCATGGCCGGCAGGGTCGGCACCGGCGGCAGGTCCGGCAGCGCGGACAGGCTCGGTACCTGCGGCTTGGTCACCGTGGGCACGTTGGCCGACACCGGCAGGGTGCCCGGCGCGGGCAGCCGCGGCACCGAAGTCACCGGCACCGCGGGTGCGGGAAGTGCCGGCACGGACGGCGTCGGCAGGGCGCCGCTCACCGGGAGTTCGCCGGTCATCGGCAGGTACCGGACATCCGAGGACACCGGCATGGCCTGGGTGGTCGGCCTGGCCTGGATGTTCGGCCGTGCTGCCGGCTGGATGCCGGGTCGGGCGGTCGGGCGCATCGGGCCGTTGGCGATGATCGGCAGCCGCTGAGTCAGCTCCGCAGGCGACACCGGGCCGCCGATCGCGGGCAGTTGCTGGGTGAGGTCCAGCGCCGGCAGGCCGGACAGGGCGCCGATCGCCGGGAACTGCTGGGTCATGTCCAGCGCGCTCACCGGCGCACCGGGCACCACCCTCCGCAGGTTCGGCACGGGGAACCGGTTGCCCATCGGCAGAGTACTGAGCGACAGATTGCTCAGCGGCAGATCACTGGGCGCTGGCACCTGGTCGGCACGCAGCAGGCCGTCGACCGAGTCGGCCGGGCCGAACTGCGGCTGCTCCCGGCCGGCACCGAAGGGCATGTCGACCTGAGGGTCCGCACCGCCGTCGGTGACCGACACGGTGTTGAAGCCGTGGTCGACGGCCCGGCCGAGCACGTCGACCGGAACGCGGAACACGGTGACGGCCGCACCAGCCGGTTGGACCAGCCCGGTCCCGTTGAGGAAGCCGCCACCGCTGGTGGTGGCCGCGCCGCCGGAGACGGCGCTGGTCCGGTTGCCGCCGAAGGCCCGCTGGTTGCCCAGTGCGGCCGCGCCGGCGGCGACGGCCTGGGTGAGGTCGGTGGCCGGCACGTCGGCCAGGTCACCGGACAGCGCACCCCAGTCACCGGAGGTGGTCACGTCGCCCCCCGAGCGGGCCGCGGTGTTGTTCACCCCGCTGGCGTCCGAGTTGCCGGCGCCGGCAAGCCCACTGCCGAGCACCTGCTCGACCTGGGTGACCTGTGCCGTGACCACGTCGCCCGCGAGAGCGCCGTGGTCCCCGTTGGTCGCGGTGTCGGCACCCGCCGTGGTGGTGGTGTTGTTGAGCGCATCGGCCTCCTCGTTTCCGGGTGACGCGGCGGCCACCCCGAATGCCTGGATCGGCCCGGCGTCCGGCACGTTCACGATGTCGCCGGCCACGGTGCCGCCGCGGCCGGTGGACGTCGCCCTGCCGCCCGCACCGGTCGTGGTGTCGTTCTCGCCCTGCGCCACGCCGTTGCCGACCACGGACGCGCCGTCGTCGAACAGCTGCGCGGGCGTTGCGGTGGCGAGCTGGACGATGTTGCCGGAACCGGTGCCCGCCGCGCCGGTGGCGGACGGGTTGCCGCCCGCGGTGACGGTGCTGGCGTTGTTCGCGGCGGCGCCGGTGTTGGCGACGAGGCCGGCCGCGTCACCGAACGCCTGTGCCGGCACGGCGGTGGGCGCGGACACCACGTTGCTGCTCGCGGTGCCGTTGTCGTCGTGGGCGTTGGGCGAGCCGCCTGCCCGGATCGACTTGGTCTCGCTCGGCACGGTGCCGGCCGCGCTCCCGCCGGCAGAGCCGGTCAGGCCGTAGGTCTCGACCGGGGCCGCGACCGGCAGTTGGCCGATGTTGCCCGAACCGGTCGACCCGCTGCCGGTGGTGCCGGTGTAGCCGCCGCTGCCGCTGGTCACGTCGTTGCCCGCGGTGCCGGCGGCGTTGCCGATGGCCGACGCGCCGTTGGCGAACACGTCGTTGGCACCGGCGACCGGCGCGGCCACCCCGTTGGACGACAGCGCGGAGCCGTCGCCGGCGGTGTAGCCGTTGGCCAGGGCGGTGGAGGTGTCGGTGTTGCTGGCGCCCGCATTGGCGTTGCCGACGGCGGCGGCGCCGTTGCCGAAGACCTCGGACGGTTCGGCCACCGGCGCCACGGCCGTGTTGCCCGAGCCGGTGGAGCCGCTGCCGCCGGTCTGGATCTGGCCACCGGCGGTGTTGGTGTTCGTGGTGGCGCACTGGGCGTCGGTGTTGCCGACGACGCTGACCGCGTTGCAGGTCAGGGCGGCCGGGTCGGCGGCGCCGGGGGAGGCGACGTTGCCGGACAGGGTGGCCGGGTCGCCGCCGGTGCGTACGTAGCTCGCGCCGTGCGGGGTGGACAGATTGCTGTCGCCGCCCTGCGCGGTGACCGCGTTCTGGCCCGCGGCGTCGGCGTTGCCGATGCCGGACACGGCCTGGTGGGTGACCTCGACCGGTACCGCGAGCGGCACGCCGCCGACGTTGCCCGACGCGGTTCCGTTGTCGCCGTTGGTGCCAAGCGACCCGGCGGACCGCGCGTCGCCGGCGGTCGTGGAGTAGGCATGGGCCTGGCCCGCGGCCGCGACGGCGTTGCCGTCCACCTGCACCGGGGTCGCGCCCTGTTCGGCGACCACGTTGCCGGCCAGCGTGCGGCCCGCGCCGTCGGTGGCGATGTCGCCGCCGGTGGTGGCGCTCTGGGTGGCGTCGTTCAGCGAGGTGGCGTTGCCGGCCAGGCTCACGGCGTTGCCGGTGATCTGCACGGGTGCCGCATGGTTGACCGCGACCACGTTGTCGGCGGCGGAACCGGAGCCCCCGCCTGCGAACACCGGATCGGGCCGGTTGACGGCCTGGGTGGACTCGTTGGCGACCTGTGCGTCACCGCCGGCCGCGACGGCGTTGCCGGAGATGTCGACGGGTACCACGATGTCGGCCCGACCGCGGTTGGCGCCGGGGAGTGCGCCGGACAGTGGGGCGGTGGCCGTGTCGGCGACGCCCGCGGCCGGCACCGCGCCGGTCACGTCGTCGGTGCCGACCGTGCGGTCCACGGCGGGTGCCCGGACCTGGCCGAGCGGGGTGCCCACGGCGTTGTTGTCCATGTGCAGCCCCATGCCGGCACCGCCGTCGATCGGGGAGGCGGGGCGGTCGGGGTTCACGTTCTCGTTGGCAGAAGCGATGCCCGTACCGAGCATCAGCAAACCACCGGTGACCAGCGCGGTCTGCAGGCCACGCTTTGCCCAGGTTTGCATTGGATCTCCTTCCGTTTTCCCTTGCGGGGCGGGTGGCCGACGGGGACGTCGGGGAGGTCGGCCACCCGGGATCTGGGGACTGGGGCGCCATCGGGCGCCTGCGGTGCGGCGATGCGCACGCGACAGCGCGGCCGGGACGGCCCGGGTCACCGGGTCCGCCTGCCGCGCGGGGTTGGTCAGTCTGGGGTGATGCCCGGCTGCTTGCCGGTGGTGACGCGTCCCAAGGGGACGGTCACCGGAACGACGCGCACGATGTCGAGGCCGGGCACCGGAAAGGTGCCGGACGTGTCGACAAGGCCGAGGCCGCCCGCGCCGGTCGCGCCACCGACGCTGCCGCCGGGCGCGGCCGGCACGGTGACCGGGGACCACGGCGCCGGATTGGGCACGGTCGGGACGGGCCGCGGCGCTGCCGGCGGGACCTGGCCGGCGGCCTGTCGCGGCAGGGACCGAACGACCGTCGCCGAGCCGGCCGGCACCGCCGTGACGATCGTCACGGCGGGCAGCGGCCGGGTCGGCGCCGGGCCGCTGATGGCACCGGACCGACCGACCGGGGCCGACGACGATGTCGGCGGCCGGGCGGCCAGTGGGGTGACGGGCACGGCCGGGACACGGCTGCCGAGCTGGCCGACCGCGGTGCGCAGGGCACCGGCGACACGGGACATCTCGGCGGCAGGCGGCGCGGGCAGCTTCGGCACCGCCGACGTGGGACCGGCCGGCAGGTTCGGCACGGTCGGCACGGGACCGGCCGGCAGGGTGATCCGGTCGAGCAGGCCGGTGACCGGGGCGACCGGGCCGGCGTGCGTGCCTGGGACGTTCAGGTCGGGGAGGCTCGCCGCGGACGCGGTGGCCGAGGAGATCAGCCAGCCCAGCGCCGTCGCGGCCACGGTGCCGCCGAGGACGAACAGGACACGGGTGAGCAGCCGCGTGATGCGGCCGGTGCCCGTCCTGGTCCTGTCCACGGTGGAACTCACCTCTCCGTTGCGCTGGTGGCGCCGAGTGTTCGAGCGGACACGTACCGTCCGCACACTGTCGACGCGACGAGGCTGCCAGGTCGACCGGGTGACGCGCAGCCCCTGGCCGTGAAGTCGCCCCGATCGTGTGAAAAACACATCGTGTCATTGGCGGTCACCGCGAGTAACTACACCGATCAACGAAATGGCACGTCGTCCGGGCGGCCGGATACGGTTGGCCGGTGAGCACCGCCCGCTTCACCGAGGGAACTGACGCCACCCACCGGGTACCGAGGGTGTTGCGCGTCGGTGCCGCGCTCGGGTGGCGACTGCTGGTCGTCCTCGCCGCGGTGGCCGCGCTCTCCTGGATCCTGGGTTACCTGGCCGTCGTGGTCATCCCGTTGGCGATCGCGCTGCTGCTGGCGGCACTGCTGGCGCCCGCGGTGGCCAAGCTGGTCGGCCTGCGGGTGCCGCGCGGGGTGGCCACGGCGCTGGTGTTGATCGGCGGGCTCGTCGTGGTCGGCGGCGTGCTCACGTTCGTGATCACCGAGTTCTCCAACGGCCTGCCCGCCCTGTCCGCGCAGGTGAGCAACAGCATCTCGCAGATCAGCCACTGGCTGCAGACCGGTCCGCTGCACCTGAGCCAACAGCAGTTGAAGGACGCACTGAACAAGCTGGTCCAGTCGCTGGGCGGCAGCCAGGGCTCGCTCACCGCGGGCGCGCTCACCACGGCGGTGACCGTCGGCGAGATGCTGACGGCGGTCCTGCTGACGCTGTTCATCCTCATCTTCTTCCTGCACGACGGGAGCAGGATCTGGTCGTTCGTGATCCGGATCGTGCCGGTCGACGTGCGGGACCGGGTGGACGTGGCCGGCAGGCGCGGGTTCGCCTCGCTGGTCAGCTACGTCCGGGCGACCGCGGCGGTGGCGGTGGTGGACGCGGTCGGCATCGGCGTCGGCATCGCGATCGTCCGGGTGCCGCTGGCCGTGCCGTTGGCGGCCCTGGTGTTCCTCGCCGCGTTCATCCCGATCGTCGGCGCGGTGGTCGCCGGCACGGTCGCGGTGCTGGTCGCGCTGGTGGCAAACGGTTTCGTGCCGGCGCTGATCGTGCTGGGCATCGTGATCGGGGTGATGCAGTTGGAGAGCCACGTGCTGCAGCCGCTGCTGCTGGGTCGCGCGGTCCGGTTGCATCCGCTCGCCGTGGTGCTGTCCATCGCGATCGGGGTGGTGGTCGGCGGGATCGCGGGCGGACTGCTCGCGGTCCCGTTGCTCGCGGTGCTCAACTCCGGCATCCGGTCGCTGCTGCACGACCCGCCGATCGTGCCGACCGAGGTGGACGCGCTGGTGCGCAGTTCGGCCCGGCCACCCGATCCGCCGGGCGTGGTCGAGGTCGCGACCGAGAGCGATCCGACCTGAAAGCGTGACCGGCCCGGCCCGAACCGGTCAGAATGTCCGGGTGCCGAAGTCCGCCGAGCTGCGCCGCGACCCGCTCACCCCGTGGTGGCGGGCGGCGGTCGTGCTACGGGTGCTCACCTACTGCTTCGCGGTCAGCTCGACCGCCGTCTACGACAGCCACTACGCCCGGCCGGCACTGGGCTGGACCGCGGTGGGCATTCTCGGCGTGTGGACCGTGGTGACCGGCTGGCTCTACCTGCGGGAGGGCAGCCGCTGGTACTGGCTCACGGTGCTGGACCTGGTGGTCGGCTGCACGCTGATGCTCAGTTCGCGGCTGATCTTCACGCACGAACAGCTGGCCGGCGCCGCGCCGATCCCCGTGATCACCACGGTGTGGGTCAGCGGTGTCGTCGCGGCAGGCGCGATCCGCACCGGCCCGATCGGTGGCGTCGTGTTCGGCCTTGTCCTCTCGGCGTGCAACTTCGCGACCCACGGCTACGTCGACGTCGACCTGTCCCGGGACGCGGTGTTGCTGGTGGTCACCGGACTGGTGATCGGTATGGCGTCGGTGACCGCCCGGCGGTCCGCCGACCAGCTCGCGCACGCGCTGCGGTCCGAGGCGGCGACCGCGGAACGCGAACGGCTGGCCAGGTCGATCCACGACGGCGTGCTGCAGGTACTGGCGCGGGTACAGCGGCGCGGTGCGGAGCTGGGCGGTGAGGCGGCCGAACTGGCCCGCCTGGCCGGTGAGCAGGAGGTCGCCCTGCGGTCCCTGGTGGCTGCCGCGCCACCGGAGTCCACAGTGGATGGTGAGGTGGACCTGCGGGCACACCTGCAGATCCTGACCACACCGAAGGTCGCCGTGTCGGTGCCGGCGACCAGGGTCACGCTGCCTGCCGGTGCCGCGACGGAGTTGGCCGCCGTGGTGCGCGAGGCGCTGTCGAACGTGGCCAGGCACGCGGGCCCGGACACGCATGCCTGGGTGCTGCTGGAGGATCTCGGCAACGACGTGGTGGTGAGCGTGCGCGACGACGGCCCCGGCATCCCCGCGGGCCGGCTCGCGCAGGCACGCGCCGAGGGCCGACTCGGCGTCGCCAAGTCGATCCACGGCCGGATGGCGGAGCTGGGCGGGAACACCGACCTGCGCACCGCGCCGGGCGACGGCACGGAGTGGGAGTTCCGGCTGCCAAGGGGACGCGGATGACGGACGAGCGAATTTCGGTCATGGTCGTCGACGACCATCCACTGTGGCGCGACGGCGTGGCGCGAGACCTGTCCGAGCGCGGCTTCCGGGTAGCCGCGACCGCGGGGGACACCGAGTCCGCGGTGCGGATCGCCAGGACGGTGCGGCCCGACGTGGTGTTGATGGATCTCAACCTGGGCACCGGTTCCGGGGTGGCGGCCATCCTGGGCATCGTGGGCGACCTGCCGGCGACGAGGGTGCTGGTGCTGTCCGCCAGCGGCGCGCACGAGGACGTACTGGAGGCGGTCAAGGCGGGCGCGTCGGGCTACCTGGTGAAGTCGGCGTCGGTGGTGGAGTTGGTGGACGCGGTCCGCAGGACAGCGGCCGGCGACGCCGTGTTCACCGCGGGCCTGGCCGGCCTGGTACTGGGCGAGTTCCGCCGAATGTCCACGGCTCCGGACGACGGCGTGCGCACCCCGGCGCTGACCGAACGCGAGACGGACGTGCTTCGCTTGGTGGCCAAGGGCCTGAGCGCCCGCCAGATCGCGGAACGCCTGGTGATCTCGCACCGGACGGTGGAGAGCCACGTGCAGTCGACATTGCGGAAGCTGCAATTGCACAATCGGGTGGAACTGGCCCGCTACGCCATCGAACACGGCCTGGACGGCGAGGTCGCGGACTGAGTTGTCAACAAGCCAGGATGGCTTTGACCGGCCCCGATCAAACTTATACACAGGTACTTATCCACAGTCCGCTAGGTTATCCACAGCACGCCGGGGTTATCCACAACTTTGCCGAAACTACCCCATTCGGGGCTTGACAGGCATAGGGTTGAAAAGGGCCGAAGCCCCCAGGGATGGGCGGGGGTGTGTCCGCGGCCACAGTGAAGTCAAATTGATCCTGGTCGGCTGCTGGTGTGGAACGGGCTGTTCTGTGGTGTCTTCTGGCTGGTCAGCGTTCTTGCGGTACTGGTCGGCGCCGCATGCTGGGGTGCCGGGTGGTTGTTGGCTGTGTCTTTGTTGTGGATTGGGCAACTGATACCACGGGGGCTAAGAGTTCTTGCTACCTTGATTCTTATGTTCGGTGAACGATCTGCTCGTCGGCGTGGGGCCGGGGCGGTGGTTGTGGATGACATGCGGGCGTCTGACGCCGAGCGGGAGTACGTGATCGATCTGCTGCAGCGTGCGGTGGGGCAGGGCATGCTGGATCTGGACGAGTTCGGTCAGCGCACCGATATCGCGCTGGCGGCTCGTACACGGACCGAGCTGAATCGGGTGTTGCTCGATCTGCCGATTTCCGATCAACCGCTGCGTACCGACACCGATGACGTGTTGGTGCTGCGCAGCACGCTGTCCGAGGTGAGCAGGCGGGGCAACTGGCGGGTGCCGAGCCGTGTGCTGATCATCAGTCGGCTCGGGTCGACGAAGTTGGATTTCACCGAGGCCGAGTTCAGTGCCGCTCAGGTGACGATCGAACTGGCCGTGACCGGTGGGTCGGTGGATCTGTTGGTGCCGCCGACAACGACCGTGCTCACCACCGCGGTTACCACGATCGGTGGGCAGATCGTGGAGCGCCGGCAGCCTCCGGTCGCTGCGCTCGGCGGTCCGGTGTTGGTGCTGGCCGGCAAGGTGCGGGCCGGTGAAGTGCGCATCCGTCGGCCGCGGTTCGGGCCCGCGCTGTTGCGGTTCTCGATCGCGGTCGGGTTGCGGGCGGCCGAGCAGGTTGCCCGGCGCCTTCCCTAGACCTCCCTGCCCTAGACCTCCAGTGCGGCGCGGGCCGCTTCCTTTGCGGCGGCTGCGGTTCCGGTGGTCAGCACGGTTCGGGCGACGGTCTGGCAGTCGTCGAGGCGGACCGTCGCCAGTGCGGCGCCGACGCGGCTGATCGCCGGGGCGTTCATCGAGAGGCTCGCCACGCCGAGGCCGACCAGTACGCAGGCCAGGGCCGGGTCGGCGGCGGCCTCGCCGCACACGCCTGCCGGTTTGCCCGCTGCCAGGGATGCCTCGCCGACCATGGCGATCAGGCGCAGTAGTGCCGGCTGCCACGGGTCGTTGAGTGCGGCGACCGCGCCCACCTGCCGGTCGGCCGCGAAGACGTACTGGGCCAGGTCGTTCGTGCCGAGGCTGACGAAGTCGGTGGCCTCGAGGACCTCGCGGGCGGTGAGCGCGGCCGCGGGGATCTCGATCATCACCCCGGCGCGCCGGATGCCGGCGGCCCTGGCGCGCGCCACGAACCACTCGGCCTCGGCCGCGGTGGCGACCATCGGTGCCATCACCGACACGTCGGCACCGCTGTCCGCCGCGGCGGCGGCGATCGCGGCCAACTGCCGGTCGAGCAGGCCGACCCGGTCGCGGGCCACCCGCAGGCCGCGGACGCCGAGTGCCGGGTTGGGCTCCGGCTCCTGAGCCAGGAAGCTCAGCGGCTTGTCCGCGCCCGCGTCCAGTGTCCGCACCACGACCGGCTTGCCGGCGAACGGTGTGAGTACCGCGGTGTAGGCGGCGCGCTGGTCGGCCTCGGTGGGTTCGGTGGTGGCGGAGAGGTAGCAGAACTCCGTCCGGAACAGGCCCACCCCCTCCGCGCCTGCTGCCGCGCCCGCCTTGGCGTCGTCGGGGCTGCCGACGTTGGCGAGGATCTTCACCCGGTAGCCGTCGGCCGTGGTGCCGATGCCGTTCCAGTCGGTGGGGCCGGTGTCGACGGCGGCGCGGACGGTGACCGTGCCGGTGGTCACCGCCACCGCGCCGGTGTCGCCGTCGACGACGAGGCCGGCCGGGTCCGCGTCGAGGATGCCGCGACAGGCGACCACCGCCGGGATACGCAGCGCGCGCGCCAGGATCGCGGTGTGGCTGGTGGGGCCGCCCTCCTCGGTGACGAGGGCGAGCACCTTGACCGGGTCGAGGCCCGCGGTGTCCGCGGGCGCCAGGTCACGGGCGTACAGCACGCTGGGGCCGGCCAGTTCGGGCACGCCGGGTGGGGCGACGCCGGTCAGTTCGGCGATCAGGCGGTTGGCCACGTCCTCGATGTCGCGGACCCGTTCGGCCAGGTAGCCGCCTGCGGCGGCGAGTGCGGCCGCGAACGTGCCGGCGGCTTCGAACACCGCGCGGGTGGCGGGCAGGCCGCGACCGGTGACCAGTTGTTCCGCCTGGCTGACCAGGGCCGGGTCGGCGGCCATCGCGGCGGTGGTCTCCAGGACCGCGCGGGCCTCGCCCGTCACGGTCGCCGCGGCCTCCTCCAGGCGTCGAGCGACCTGTTTCGCGGCCGGGCCGATCCGGGCCGCCTCGGCCGCCGGGTCGGTTGGCGCGGGGCCGGTGGCGGGTTCGGGCAACGGTTCGGCTACCCGAACCGCGGGCCCAGCCGCCTGGCCCGGGCTGACGCCGACACCTTGTAACGTGGTCGTGCTCGACATGGTCTAGACCATACCTTTCGCGGAGTGACCGCCAGGAACGGGGCGTGACGTTCCGCAACGTCAGCTCCGCAGGCCCACTGATTCGACCATGTCCGCGCCGCACACACCATCCGTCGATCCGGCGCTCGCGGTGAACTGTCAGGCCGCGGCGCGCAGGACCTGCTGGATCTCCTCGACGGACGGGTTGACCATCCACACGTCACCGATGTTGATGGTCGGCACGGTCTCGTTCCCGCCTGCGACGGCACGCACCGCGGCGGCGGCCGTCGGGTCCTGCCAGATGTTGCGCTCCCGGTAGCTCAGTCCCGCTGCGGCCAGGTCGGCGCGCAGCATGGTGCAGAACGGGCAGCCCGGGCGGGCGTACATCACGATGTCGGTGTCGGCCATGTGTCCAGTGTGCGCCAGGGGACATGTCGGCTGACGAATCAACCCGTGCGCAACCGGCCGGGCCCGCTGACGGGTGCCGGGTGTCCGCCCTTTGGTGTGGTGCACGCTGGGCCCAACGGCTACCTTTCGGGCAGTCGGCCCAACCAGGTGAACGCTGTTGGCTCTCCGCTCGAGAGTGCGTGCGCGAACACCGTTCACCAGCACAACCGGGAGAGTCATGACCCAGGCCGAACGCCGTGACCGGAGCCGAGTCGACACCGACCGGTCCATCCGCACCGTAGCCAGAACACTGCTGGTCAGCCGCGGCCGCCAGGGCGTCACGCTGCGGGCGATCGCGCGCGAGATGGGCATCACGGCGCCCGCCCTGTACCGGTACTACGACTCGTTCGAGGACCTGATCCGGCACGTCTGCACCGACATCTGCGCCGACCTGGCCGCCGAGTTGACGGCCGGGCTCACCGCCGTGCCGGACGAGGACACCCCCGGCCAGGTCTTCGCCGTGTGCCGGGGCTTCCGCGCGTGGGCGGTCCGGCACCCACAGGAGTTCAGTCTGGTCTTCGCGACGCCGGCCGCCGGACTGCCCGCCGACTGCGCACCGGACCCGTTCGGCCAGGTCTTCCTGACGGTCGCCGCCCGGGTGCTGGCCGCCCGGCAACTGGCCGTACCAGCGGAGGCGGACGTGCCGGAGCAACTGCGCGCCGACCTGGCCGAATTCCGGACCACGCTGATCAACACCCTGGCCGAGACAGGCATCGACCTGCCGGAACACCTGTTCCCGCTGGGCGCGGCCTACACCATGCTGCGGTTCTGGGTGCGGCTGTACGGGCAGGTCGCCCTTGAGGTCTTCGGGCGATTCCCGGCCCCGGTGTCCGCTCCGGAGCTCCTGTTCGAGTCGATGGTCGCCGAACTGGCCGCCGAGATCGGGCTCACAGCACGACGTTGACCAGCCGGCCGGGCACCACCACCACCTTCTTGGGCGCCAGGCCCCCGGTCAGCGCGACGATCTTCTCGTCGGCCAGGGCGGCCATCCGGACCTCGTCCCGCTCGGCCGTGGCCGGCACCGTCACGCGGGAGCGAACCTTGCCGTTGACCTGGATCGGGTACTCGACCGTGTCCTGGACCAGGTACCGCTCGTCGGCGACCGGGAAGGGACCGTGGGCCAGTGAGTCCTCGTGGCCCAGCCGCGACCACAGTTCGTCCGCGACGTGCGGGGCCAGCGGGGCCAGCATCTGGACCAGCGGCTCGACCAGCGCCTTCGGGGTGCCGGCGCCCGCCGCGTAGACCTTGGTGACGTGGTTGTTCAGCTCGATCAGCTTGGCGCCCGCGGTGTTGAACCGCATGCCCGAGTAGTCCCCCCGCACACCCGCGATGGCCTTGTTCAGCGCCCGCAGGTCGGCCTCGGTCGGCTCGGCGTCGGACAGCCTCGGCGCACCGGTCTGCTCGTCGATCACGTTGCGCCACAGGCGTTGCAGAAACCGCTGCGCGCCGACGACGTCCTTGGTCGCCCACGGGCGGGACACGTCCAGCGGGCCCATCGACATCTCGTACAGTCGCAGCGTGTCCGCGCCGTAGCGAGCGCACATCTCGTCCGGCGCCACCGAGTTGCGCAGGCTCTTGCCCATCTTGCCGTACTCGCGCCTGACCTCGCGACCGTCGTAGTACCAGTGTCCGTCTACTTCGGACACCTCTTCCGCCGGCACGTAGACGCCGCGCTTGTCGGTGTAGGCGTATGCCTGGATGTAGCCCTGGTTGAACAGCCTGCGGAACGGCTCGACCGAGCTGACATCGCCGCGGTCGAACAGCACCTTCTGCCAGAACCGGGAGTACAGCAGGTGCAGCACGGCGTGCTCGACCCCGCCGATGTACAGGTCGACGCCGCCCGGGTCGTGCGCGCCGTGGTCGGCCGGGCGTGGGCCGACCCAGTAGCGCTCGTTCTCCGGGGCGCAGAACGTCTCGTCGTTGGTCGGGTCGATGTAGCGCAGCTGGTACCAGCAGGAACCGGCCCACTGCGGCATCACGTTGACGTCGCGGCGATACCGCTTGGGCCCGTCGCCCAGGTCCAGCTCGACCTCGACCCAGTCGGTGGCCTTGGCCAGTGGCGGGGCCGGCTCCGAATTCGCGTCCTCCGGGTCGAACGTGATCGGCGCGTAGTCCGGGATGTCGGGCAGTTCCACCGGCAGCTGGTCGGCGGGCAGCGGGATCGGCAGGCCGGTCTCGTCATAGACGATGGGGAACGGCTCGCCCCAGTAACGCTGCCGGGCGAACAGCCAGTCGCGCAGCTTGTACTGCACGGTGCCCTCGCCGTGGCCGTGCCGCTCCAGCCACTCGGTGATCGCCTTCTTGGCGTCGTCGACGTCCATGCCGTCCAGGAACTGGGAGTTGACCGCCGGGCCCGCACCGGTGAACGCCTCGCCGTCGAAACCCTCGGTGGGTTGCACGGTGCGCACGATCGGCAGGCCGAACACGACGGCGAAGTCCCAGTCCCGCTGGTCCTGGCCGGGGACCGCCATGATCGCGCCGGTGCCGTAGCCGGTCAGCACGTAGTCCGCGATGAACACCGGGATCTGGCTGTCGTTCGCCGGGTTCGTGGCGAAGACCCCGGTGAACACGCCGGTCTTGTCCTTGTTCTCCTGCCGGTCCAGGTCCGACTTCATGGACGCGGCCCTGCGGTAGGCCGCGACCGCGTCGGCCGGGGTGGCCGCGCCGCCGGTCCAGGTCGGGTTCACGTCGGCAGGCCACTGGGCCGCGGTCAGGCTGTCCACCAGCGGGTGTTCCGGCGCCAGAACCAGATAGGTCGCGCCGAACACGGTGTCCTGGCGGGTGGTGAAGACCTCGATGTCCGCCGTCCCGGCGGGGAAGCGGATGCGGGCGCCCTGTGAGCGGCCGATCCAGTTGCGCTGCATGGTCTTGACCTTCTCGGGCCAGTCCAGCAGGTCCAGGTCGTCGACCAGGCGGTCGGCGTAGGCGGTGATCCGCATCATCCACTGGCGCAGGTTGCGGCGGAACACCGGGAAGTTGCCCCGGTCGCTGCGGCCCTCGGCGGTGACCTCCTCGTTGGCCAGCACCGTGCCCAGGCCCGGACACCAGTTGACCGGCGCGTCCGACAGGTACACCAGCCGGTGATCGTCGATGACCTGCCGCCGCTCGACAGCGGTGTGGTCGGCCCACGGGCGGCCGTCCGGGGTGGCACGGGTGCCGGCGGCGAACTCGGCGATCAGCTCCGCGACCGGACGGGCCCGCCGCGCCGCCGTGTCGTACCAGGAGTCGTAGATGCGCAGGAAGATCCACTGCGTCCAGCGGTAGTACCCGACGTCGGTCGTGGCGAAGCGGCGGCGCTCGTCGTGACCCAGGCCCAGGCGGCGGATCTGCGACAGGTACCGCTGGATGTTGTCCTCGGTGGTCTTGCGCGGGTGCTGGCCGGTGCTCACGGAGTACTGCTCGGCCGGCAGGCCGAACGCGTCGAAACCCATGGTGTGCAACACGTTCCGGCCGGTCATCCGGTGGTACCTGGCGAACACGTCGGTGGCGATGAAGCCCAGTGGGTGTCCGACGTGCAGGCCCTCACCCGACGGGTAGGGGAACATGTCCTGTACGAACAGCTTGTCCGCGGGCAGCGGCCGCGCGGCCAGCGGACCGGTCGGGTTCGGCGCGTGGAACGTGCCGTGCTCGGTCCAGTACTCCTGCCAGCGCTGCTCGATCCGGCCGGCCAGTGCCGCGGTGTAGCGGTGGGCCGGGACCGCGTCGGTCGGGGTGGCGGTGGTGACAGCGTCGGTCATCGCCGGAATCCTCCTGGTTCGTGTACCTGCTCCGGACAACAGAAAACCCCTCAGGCCGATGGAGGCCATGAGGGGCTGCCGCGCCGACCGTGTGGTTGGGTCAGCGCGGCTCGGTAAGGAGCAGGCGCACCGTGCTCATGGCAGCAGAATAGCGCACCTGACTGAACGGGGTTCGACATATGCGTGACGCGCACCTGGCGGTCGTCACGGCCGCGCTGGTCGTGACGGCCGGACTGCTCGCCGGCTGCTCATCGGCGGCACCGCCACAGCCTGCGGTTTCGCCGACACCGACGACCACATCGGACCCACATCCGAGGTTGGCGGCCCCGGCGCTCGGCGCGGACTGGACCACCTACCACCAGGACAACGCCCGCACCGGCACCGCGGCCGGGCTCGCGCCGCTGGGCACCCTGAGCACGGCGTGGCACGCGAACCTTGACGGTGCGGTCTACGGGCAGCCGCTCGTGGTCGGCGACACGGTCCTGGCCGCCACCGAGAACGACACCGTGTACGGCCTGAACGCAGGTACCGGCGCCACGCTGTGGTCGGCCCACGTGGGCACGCCGATGCCGCGGTCCGCCCTGCCGTGCGGGGACGTCGACCCGCTCGGCATCACCGGCACGATGGTCTACGACCCGGCCACCAGCCTGGTGTTCGCGGTGGCCGAGACGACCGGCGGCACGCACACCCTGTTCGGCATCGACGTGCGGACCGGCAGGGTCGCCGTGCGCACCGGGGTGGAACCGCCTGCCGGCGACAGGATCGCGCACCAGCAGCGGTCCGCGCTGACGCTGCTGAACGGCCGGGTCTACGTGGCCTACGGCGGGCTGTTCGGCGACTGCGGGCACTACGTCGGCTCGGTGGTCTCGGTGACCACGGCTGGTGCCGACCCGCTGCAGTACGCGGTGCCCACCGGCCGCGAGGGCGGTATCTGGAACCCCGGTGGCGCGACCGTGAGCGGCGGCACGCTGCTCTACACGGTCGGCAACGGCGAATCCACCGGAGGCAGCTACGACGGCAGCGACTCGGTAATCGCGTTGTCGCCCACACTGAACCGCACCGACGTGTTCGCGCCGTCGAGTTGGCCGCAGGACAACGCGAGCGACCTGGACCTCGGCTCGGGCAGCCCGGCCGTGCTCGGCGGTTGGGTGTTCGTGGCCGGCAAGCGGGGCACCGGCTACGTGCTGGCCACCGGCCACCTCGGCGGGGTCGGCGGCCAGGTGGCCCAGGCGCAGGTGTGCCGGTCGTTCGGCGGCACCGCGATCGCCGGTGACCGGATCATCGTGCCGTGCCCGGAGGGGCCGCTGGCGGTGGCCGTCGCGGCGAACGGCACCCCGTCGGTCGTGTGGCGCGCGCCGGTCGGCGCGGCCGGCTCGCCCACCGTGGGCGGGGGCGCGGTCTGGGTGGTCGACTACGACGCGGGCGTGCTGTACGCGCTGGACCCCGGTAACGGGCACGTGCGGGCACAGGTGACCGTCGGCACCGCGCCGCACTTCGCCTCGCCGACCCTGTCCGGTTCGCGGGCCTACGTCGGCACCAACAGCGGGGTGGTCGCGGTCGCCGGCGCGTGACCGGGCCGCCGGTAGGCTGTGCGGCCGTGACCTTCGCCGACGCCGCCACCGCCGCGCCCGCCGCGCTGCGGATCGTCCTGCTGCTGGTGCTGCTCGCGCTCGGCGTGCCGCTGGGTGTGGTCGGGACGCTCGGCTGGCGGCAGCGACTGGCCCGCGAGGGCAGGCTCGGGGTGCGCACGACCGCCGCCATGCGCAGCGACGACGCGTTCCGGTTGGCCAACCGCGTGGCCGGGCTGCCGGTGCTGGTGGCGGGCGTGGTCGCGGTGTTCGCCGGGATCGCCGCGTTCTTGCTGCCGAACACGGTCGCCAGCGTGGTCGCGACCGGGATCGGGCTGGTCGGCGCGGTGGCGATCGCCAGGGCAGGCGGGATCGTCGGCGACCGGGCAGCGGGCGCGCTGCCGAAGCCGGTGCCGCCGCAGTGCGCGGGCTGCGCCTGCGGCGGATGTGCGGCGCTCGGCGGTTAGTTCCGGTGCACGTCACCCGGGTGGGTGGCGAGCAGGGCCGTCGGCATGCCCTGCCGGCGCAGCACCCGGCCCCACAGGTCCACGGTCGGCGGGCTGAGCACGTCGTCGGGCAGGGCCGGCACCACGATCCAGAACTCGCGCTCGATCTCGCCTGCCAGTTGCTCGCTCTCCCAGCCTGCGTACCCGGCGAACACGCGCAGCCCACGCAGCCGGGGGACCAGTGGCTCCGGGTCGGCATCGAGGTCGACCAGCGCCACCGGTCCGCGCACGCCGATGACCCCGGTGACCTGCGCGGCGTCTTCACCCGTGCGCAGTGCACCGAGGCAGAGGGCGGTCTTCTGCTCAACCGGCCCGCCCACGAAGACCGCCTTGGGCCGGCTGACGTGGGGGCCCCACGCCGGTAACACGTCGTGCACCGCGACCTCGCTCGGTCTGTTCAGCACCACACCGAGCGTGCCCTCGCGGCGGTGATCGATGATGTAGACCACGGTCCGGGAGAAATTCGGATCCACCATGGTGGGTGCCGCGACCAACAAGGTCCCGGGTTCGACATCATCGTCCGGTCGCACCTGTACATGATCCCACCTCGCGGCCGTGCACCCCGCAGCCGGCCGTGCCGGGAAAATCCCGGGGCGAACCGGGAACAGACCTACGCCTTCCCTCGTTGAAGAGGTCGGCTGGCTCACCCCGTGTCCCCCGGGCCCACACCAGAGTCGCCGCCGTGGAATACCGTTCGGCTGGAGCTGCGGCGCGCGGAACCGCCGAGAGGCGACCGGGTGAGTTGGCTGCCGAGCGGCAGAGCCCTGCCCGCCGAGTGCGGGCGGGGCTCTGCCGCTCGCGTCGGCATCTGGGTCAATCGGTCGTGGCGGCTTGGGCCTGCGGGGGTGTCCGGCCGTAGGCTCGGTCCTGTGCCAACGCCGACGACCATGACGGGTGCTGCCGCGGTGCCGGTCGAGGGCCGGCTCGGACCGCTTCGGCTGCTGGGCATGCGCGACTTCCGCCGACTGCTGCTGTCCCGCTTCGCCGCACAGTGGGGTGACGGGCTGTTCCAGGCCGGACTCGCCGGTGCCGTGCTGTTCAACCCGGAGCGGGCGGCCGATCCGGCGGCCATCGCGGCCGGGTTCGCGGTGTTGCTGCTCCCGTACTCGATCATCGGGCCGTTCGCCGGTGCGCTGCTGGACCGCTGGGACCGCCGTCGCATCCTGGTCGTCGCCAACCTGCTGCGTGGTGTGCTGATCCTGCTCACCGCGCTGACCGTCGGCACCGGGATGACCGGGATTCCGCTGTTCGCGAGCGCGTTGTTCGCGGTCGGCGTGAGCCGGTTCGTGAACTCGGGCATGTCCGCGGCCCTGCCGCACGTGGTGGCCGAGCGGCACCTGGTGGAGGCGAACGCGGTGGCCGCGACCCTGGGCGCGGTCGTCGGCGTCATCGGCGCGGGCTGTGCCGTGCTGCTGCGGTCCGCGTTGGGCGCGGGGAACAGCGGATCCGGCCTGGTCACCGCGGTGGCCGTGGTCGGCTCGGTGCTGGGCTCGCTACTGGCGGCGCGGTTCGCGACCGGGTCGCTCGGGCCGGACCGGGTGGACGAGCCGGTGGAGACCGTCGTGGCCATCGCGCACGGCCTCGGCGACGGCGCCCGGGTGGCGCTGCGCACGCCCAGCGTGGCCGCCGGGTTCGTGGCGCTGTTCGCCCACCGGGCCGCGTTCGGGGCGTCGCTGCTGATCACGGTGTTGTTGCTGCGCTTCAGTTTCCACGACATCGGGCCGCTGAAGGCCGGCATGTCCGGCCTCGGCGAGGTGGCCGTCACCGGCGGGGCCGGCCTGCTGGTCGCCGGCCTGCTGACCGCGCGGCTGGTCGACCGGCTCGGGCGACGCGGCGCGGTGTGCGCGGCGCTGGTGGTGGCCGCGGGCGCGCAGCTCGGACTCGGCCTGCCGATGACACTGCCGACCATCCTCGCGGCCGCGTTCGTGCTGACCGCGGCCGGTCAGGTGATCAAGCTGTGCGTGGACTCCGCGGCCCAGCAGGACGTCGGCGACGAGACCCGCGGCCGGGTGTTCGCGTTGTACGACACGCTGTTCAACATCACCCAGGTGGTGGCCGTGGCGCTGGCGGCCGCCGTGGTGCCGCCGGACGGGCAGGCGCGCTGGCTGGTGCTGGTCGCGACCGCGCTCTACCTGGTCGGGTTGGTCGGCTACCTGCTGGTGCTGCGGCATCAGAAGGCTGAACGGGCTACGTTCGCGGCTTGATGCCCCGTTCCCGCGCCCAGTTCAACAGGGCGGCCACGGCGTCCTCGTGCGGCAGCGGGCCGTTGTCCAGGCGCAGGTCCTTGAGGAACCGCCATGCCTGGCCGACCAGCGGACCGGGTGGCAGGTCCAGCAGCCGCATGATCTCGTTGCCGTCCAGGTCCGGCCGGACCCTGGCCAGGTCCTCGGCCTCGGCGATCCGGGCGATCCGCTGCTCAAGGCCGTCGTAGGAGGCCCGCAACGCGGCGGCCTTGCGCTGGTTGCGGGTGGTGCAGTCGGCGCGAACCAGTTTGTGCAGTCGCGGCAGCAGCGGGCCGGCGTCCGTGACGTAGCGGCGGACCGCCGAGTCGGTCCACTCGCCCTTGCCGTAGCCGTGGAAGCGCAGGTGCAGGTAGACCAGCCCGGACACGTCCTCGATCACGTCCTTGCTGTACCGCAGGGCCTGCAAACGCTTGCGCACCAGTTTCGCGCCGACCACCTCGTGGTGGTGGAAGCTCACGCCGCCCGCCGCCTCGAACCGCCGGGTCGCCGGCTTGCCGATGTCGTGCAGCAGCGCGGCCAGGCGCAGCACCAGGTCCGGCCCTTCGGTCTCCAGGTCGATCGCCTGGCGCAGCACAACCAGCGAATGCTGGTAGACGTCCTTGTGTTGATGGTGTTCGTCGATCTCCAGCCGCATCGCCGGGACCTCCGGCAGCACGTGCTCGGCCAGCGTGGTGTCCACCAGCAGCTCGATGCCACGCTCCGGCCGATCACCGAGCATCAGTTTGGACAGTTCCGCCTGGATCCGCTCCGCGGTGATCCGGCCGATCTCGGCCGCCATGCCGGTCATCGCCGCGACCACCCGTTCGGTCGGCTCGAAGCCCAACTGGGCGGCGAACCGCGCGGCCCGCAGCATTCGCAGCGGGTCGTCGGCGAACGAGACCTCCGGCGCCGCCGGGGTGTCCAGGCGCCGCGCCACCAGCGCGGACATGCCGTCATGCGGGTCGATGAACCGATTGGTCGCCAGGTCGACCGCCATCGCGTTCATGGTGAAGTCGCGACGCACCAGGTCGCCCTCGATCGTGTCACCGAAGGCCACTTCCGGGTTACGGCTGACCCGGTCGTAGGAGTCCGACCGGAACGTGGTGATCTCGACGACCTCATCGCCGCGGCGGGCGCCGACCGTGCCGTACGCGATCCCGGTGTCCCACTGGGCATCGGCCCAGCCCGACAGCAGGCGCTGCACGGTCGGCGGGCGCGCGTCCGTGGTGCAGTCGAGGTCGGTGACCGGCCGGCCGAGCAGTGCGTCGCGCACCGGGCCACCCACCAGATAGAGGGAATGTCCGGCCGCGGCGAACCGCGCGGTGAGGTCGGTCAGGACGGGGGCGCGGCGCATCAGCTCGCGCACCGCGTTCTGTTGCGCCGCCGCGCGATCGGGGGCGTGGTTGGGAGTCAGCGATCGAGACATGAGACGGTCAGGATATCGGTCGCCGCGCCGACCACGGACGGTTGCCGCCCGACGGCGATCCGGACTGATCGCACTACCATCGGACGCATGTCTCCGTCGTCCGGTCGGTCCGGCGGTTCCAAGCCGGGCCGGCGGAACCGGCGGCCCGGTCGTCGGCTGCGCACGGTCGAGGAGACATCGGCCGGTGGGCTGGTGGTGGACAAGGCGCGGCACACGGCGGCCCTGATCGGGCGGCTGGACCGCAGGGGCACGCTGTTGTGGTCGCTGCCCAAGGGGCACATCGAGCCGGGCGAGACGGCGGCGCAGACCGCGGAGCGCGAGGTGCGCGAGGAGACCGGGATCCACGGCACGGTATTGCGCGAACTGGGCACCATCGACTACTGGTTCGTGGTCGAGAACCGCAGGGTGCACAAGACGGTGCACCATTTCCTGATGACGGCGGTCGGCGGTGAGCTG
>DASXXM010000326.1:0-6580 GCA_036503065.1 Pseudonocardiaceae bacterium
CTCGCCGATCCCGGCGGCTACGCGCGGCGGTTGCGGGCCTGCGCACCCGACGCGTGGCTGGTCGTGGAGAAGATCCTGCAGCCGGGGGAGGACCTGCCGGTGAGCTGGCCGGTGGCCGGCACGACCGGCTACGACGCGCTCCGCGAGCTCAGCGGCGTGTTCGTCGATCCGGACGGCGAACGCAAGCTCACCGAACTGGCCGGACAGCTCGGCGTGGCCACGGATTTCCGTGCCGCGCAAGAAGATGCGGCCCGACTGGTGGCGGACACGATCCTGGTCGCCGAGATCCGGCGGATCGCGGCGCTCCTCGACGGCGTCGAGCGCGACACGGCGCGGGCCGCGGTGGCCGAACTGCTGGTCTCCTTCGGCGTCTACCGGTCCTACCTGCCCGAGCACGGCGCCCACTGGGCGGCGGCGCTGGACAAGGCGGAGCGCGCCCGGCCCGACCTGGCGCCGGTGCTGGCCGCGATCGACCGCTGGGTCCGCGCCGATCCGCACGGCGAGCTGGCGACCCGCATCCAGCAGACGTCCGGCATGATCATGGGCAAGGGCACCGAGGACACCGCGTTCTACCGGTACACCCGATTCGTCGCGCTGAACGAGGTCGGCGGCACGCCGGACCGCTTCGGTGTCGACGTGGCCGAATTCCACCGCGTAGCCGCCGCACGGGCCGCCGGCAGGCCCGCGACCATGACCGCACTGTCCACTCACGACACCAAGCGGTCCGAGGACGTCCGCGCCCGGCTCGCGGTGCTGGCCGAGCTGCCCGGCGAGTTCGCCGACGCGGTATGGCGCTGGTCCGCCCGACACCCGATCGACGAGCCGGCACTGAACCTGCTGGCCTGGCAGACGCTGGTGGGCGCGTGGCCGATCAGCGCGCCGCGACTGGCCGACTACCTGCTGAAGGCGGCCAGGGAGGCCAAGCTCCGGACCACCTGGGTCGACGGCGACGAAGCCTTCGAGCAGACCGTGACGGACTGGCCGGAGCGGGTGCTGGCGGACGCGGATCTCGCCGCGGACGTCGGCCGGTTCGCCCACCGGCTCGCGCCGCCGGGCTGGTCCAACGCGCTGTGCCAGAAACTGCTCCACCTGGCCGGACCCGGCGTGCCGGACGTCTACCAGGGCAGCGAACTGTGGGACCTGTCCCTGGTCGATCCGGACAACCGGCGAGCCGTGGACTACCCGGTGCGCAGGGAACTGCTGGACCGGGTGGTCAGCGGCTGGCAGCCGGACGTGGACGACATCGGCGCCGTCAAGCTGCTCGTCGTGCACCGCGCGCTGACCCTGCGCCGCGACCGTCCCGAGTTGTTCGATGGTTACCTGCCGCTGACGGCAGAAGGACCAGCGGCGCGGCATGTGATCGCGTTCGCCCGCTCCGCCGGCCTCGTCGCGGTCGCGACGCGGCTGCCGGTGCGGCTCGCGGCCGACGGCGGCTGGCGGGACACCGTGCTGCCGCTGCCCGCCGGTGCCTGGACGGACGTGCTCACCGGCCGCCCGGTCGCCGACGACGTGCCGGCCCTGGGCGACACACTGGACCGTTACCCGGTCGCGCTGTTGGTGCGCCGATGAGCTTCCGCGTGTGGGCGCCCGGACAGCCCAGGGTCCGGCTCCGGATCGACGGCACGGACCACGAGATGACCAGCGCCGACGGCGGCTGGTGGTGGGCCGACGCGACCGGCACCGACTACGCCTTCCTGCTCGGCGACGACGAAACGCCACTGCCCGACCCGCGCTCGGCCTGGCAGCCCGACGGCGTGAACGGGCCGTCCCGGGTGTACGACCACGGGACGTTCGCCTGGACCGACGCCGCATGGACCGGTCGGCCGCTGCCCGGTGGCGTGCTCTACGAGCTGCATATCGGCACGTTCACGCCCGGCGGCACGTTCGACTCGGCCCTCGAGCGGCTGGACCACCTGGTGGACCTCGGGATCACGCACGTCGAGGTGATGCCGGTGAACTCGTTCGACGGCACCGCAGGCTGGGGTTACGACGGCGTGCTGTGGGGTGCCGTGCACGAGCCCTACGGCGGCCCGGACGGGTTCAAGCGGTTCGTGGACGCCTGCCACGCGCGCGGTCTCGCCGTGGTGCTCGACGTGGTCTACAACCACCTCGGCCCGGCAGGCGCCTACCTGCCCAGGTTCGGCCCGTACTTCGCCGGGCGCAACGACTGGGGCGCCGCGCTGAACCTGGACGGCCCCGGCTCCGACGAGGTCCGCAGTTACATCATCGACAACGCACAGAGCTGGCTGCGCGACTTCCACGTCGACGGCCTGCGGCTGGACGCCGTGCACGCGCTGCGCGACCAGCGCGCCATCCACATTCTCGAAGAACTGTCGTCCACAGTGGACGCACTGGCCACCGCGACCGGCCGCCCGCTGACGCTGATCGCGGAGTCCGACCGCAACGACCCGGCAACGGTGACCGCCCGCGAGGCAGGCGGCCTCGGCATGCAGGCTCAGTGGAGCGACGACCTGCACCACTGCCTGCACGTGACGCTGACCGGCGAAACCAGCGGCTACTACGCGGACTTCGCCGCGCCCGGCGCCCTGGCCCGCACCCTGCGCGAGGTGTTCTTCCACGCCGGCACGTGGTCGTCGTTCCGGGGCCGGACCCACGGCAGGCCGGTCGACACGCACAAACTGCCCGGCCACCGGTTCGTGGTCTATCTGCAGAACCACGACCAGGTCGGCAACCGCGCGGTCGGTGACCGGTTGTCCGCGACCGTGTCGCCGGGGCTGCTCGCGTGCGGCGCCGCGGTCGTGTTCTGCTCGCCGTACACGCCGATGGTGTTCATGGGCGAGGAATGGGCCGCGGGCACGCCGTGGCAGTTCTTCGCGTCCTTCCCCGATCCCGTCCTGGCCGAGGCCGTGCGCACCGGGCGACGTGCCGAGTTCGGCCGGCACTGGGGCGCGGGCGACGTGCCCGATCCCCTCAACCCGGCCACCGTGGCGCGGTCGCGGCTGGACTGGTCCGAACTCGAACTGCCGGCCCACCGCGAGATGCTGACGCTCTACCGCCAACTGATCGCGCTGCGCCGCGCCCGTCCCGAACTGGCCGACCCCGGACTCGCTGGGCTGCGGGTGGACGCGGCCGACTCCTGGCTGGTCCTGCACCGGGGACCGCTGCGCCTGGCCTGCAACTTCGGTGACGCCACCGCACGGGTGCCGTTGGGCGGCATACCGACCGAAACGCTGCTGGCCTGGGGTGACGTGGTCGTCGATGGTGCTGAGGTGAAGCTGCCACCAGCTTCGTTCGTGCTCGTCTCGGTCGGCGCCGCCGACTCTTCCTGATCGAGAAAGTATCGTGGTGACATGGCCCTGCGACCGGCGATCGGCAATCCCGTGCTCGCCGGTCGCCCGTTCCCGCTCGGCGCGCACACCGAGGCGGGGGGTGTCCGGTTCGCCGTGGCGTCCACGGTGGCCGCCGCGGTCGAGGTGTGCTTGATCAGTGAGGACGGCACGGAACGACGGGTCGAACTGACCGAGCAGACGTTCGGCGTGTGGCACGGTCTCGTGCCCGGCGTGACCAGCGGCCAGCGCTACGGCTACCGGGTGTACGGACCCTACGACCCGGGATACGGGTTGCGCTGCAACCCCGCGAAACTGCTCATCGACCCGTACGCGACCCGGATCACCGGCACGGTGACGGATCTGGACGCCGCGCTCGGCTACGTGGGCGACCCGATGCACGGGCCCCCTTCGGTGGTGGACTCGTTCGGCGCCGTCCCGCTGTCGGTGGTCAGCTCGCCCGGCGGCCCGCACACGGGAGTCCGGCCGGAGGTGCCGTTCGAGGAGACGGTCATCTACGAGTTGCACGTGCGGGGCTTCACCCGCCGGCACCCGGACATCCCCGCCGCGGTCCGTGGCACCTACCTGGGCCTAGCCCATCCCGCTGCCGTCGAACACCTGATGCGCCTCGGCGTGACCACGGTCGAGCTGTTGCCGGTGCACTCGTTCGCCGACGAGCCCGCCCTGATCCGCGCCGGCCGGCACAACTACTGGGGTTACTCGCCGTTGGGCTATCTCGCGCCGCACGCCGGCTACGCCAGCGAACCGGGCCGGGAGATCGAGGAGTTCCGCACGATGGTGGCGGCGCTGCACGCGGCCGGCATCGAGGTGATCGTGGACGTGGTGTTCAACCACACCTGCGAGGGCGGCCCGGCCGGCCCGACGCTCAGTTTCCGCGGCCTGGACGCGCCCGCCTACTACCTGCACAACGCGCGCGGTCACAAACTGGACCTCACCGGCTGCGGCAACACCCTGAACGCCGGCTCGCCAACGGTCGTGCGGCTGGTTACGGATTCCCTGCGGTACTGGACCACGGAACTGGGCGTGGACGGCTTCCGCTTCGACCTGGCCAGCACGCTCGGCCGGCCGCGCGGCGGCATGTTCGACCGAGACTCGGCGATGCTGACCGCGATCACCACCGACCCGGTGCTGTCACGGCAGAAGCTGATCGCCGAACCGTGGGACGCCACCGGCGACGGCTACCGGGTCGGCGAGTTCGGCGCCCAGTGGGCCGAATGGAACGGCAGATACCGCGACACGATCCGCGATTTCTGGCGCGGCGCGACCGGCATCCGCGACCTGGCGTACCGACTGTCGGGCTCGTCGGACCTGTACGACCACAACCTGCGCCGCCCATGGCAGTCGATCAACTTCATCACCGCACACGACGGCTTCACCCTGCGAGACCTCGTCTCCTACGACCACAAGCACAACGAGGCCAACGGCGAGGAAAACCGCGACGGCACGGACGACAACCGCTCCGCCAACAACGGCGCCGAAGGCGACACGACCGACGCCAACGTGCTCGCCCAACGCGCCCGCCAGGCCAGAAACCTGCTGGCCACCCTGCTCCTGTCCACCGGCACCCCGATGCTGACCGCGGGCGACGAACTGTGGCGAACGCAGGGCGGCAACAACAACGCCTACTGCCAGGACAACGAACTGTCCTGGTTGGACTGGTCCGCGCCCGACGCGATGCTGGCCTTCACCCGCCGCACGATACGACTCCGTGCGAACTGCCCCGCACTACGACAGCCGGAATTCTTCGAAGGAAGAACCACCCCGACCGGTCGCCCCGACCTGATCTGGTTCCGCCCGGACGGCGAGGAGATGACCGACACGGACTGGTTCGACGACAGCCGTCGCACCCTCGGCATGTGGATCGACGGCTCGAACAGCCAATCCCGAACCCGCGACGGCGAGTTGGTCGCCGACCACACGTGGCTACTCCTGTTGCACGCCGGTGCTGAGCCGGCCGACATCGTGCTGCCGTCAGCTGAATACGGCGCAACGTTCGAGCCGGTCCTGGACACCGGCACGCCCGACGGCGTTCCCGCCGATCAGAAGCCGTTGTGCGCCAACAGTTCGATTACGTTGCCAGCAAGAACACTATTGCTGCTGCGAGCTCCCCGCTGACTGGGGATTGCGCCCGCAGCAATATATCGTGCAAACTCATCCGATATGGTGGATTGCCGACTGAGATACCCCGGAAACATGCCTGATCGGCATACCTTGGTGGCATGAGTGAAATCCAAACCACCGGCCGCCGCCGCGAAGTGGGCGCGGAACTGAAACGCATCCGCCAACAGACCGAGCAGCCCGCCTACAAGGTCGCCGCCAAACTCGGCTGGACAGCAAGCCACATCTCCAGATCCGAAGCCGGCAAGCGCCGCGTCACAGACGTAGACGCAGGCCACTACCTCGGCATCTGCGACGCCCCCGACACCGATCTTCAGGAACTCCTGAAGCTGGTCAACGAACCAGACGATTACCGCCTCCAGATCCACGACGGCCGAATCCCCGACCAACTACGCACCCTGATCTTCTTCGAGTCCACAGCCACTCACATCCGCAGCTTCGAGCCGATCTACATCCCCGGGGTCCTGCAGACACCTGACTACGCACGTGCGCTGTTCGAGGAGAGCGCACTGGGTGAGCCGTTCTCGATCGAGGACGGCGTTCGCGCTCGGGTCATGAGAAGTGAGATGCTGACCGGGCCGAAGCCTCCGAGGTGTTTGTACCTCGTGCACGAGAACGCGCTTCGCGCGCCCGTTGGCAACCCACGCGTGATGAACGAGCAACTCCTGCACATGTTGATGCTCGGCAACCGACCGGAGTGCGCCATTCGGGTGGTTCCGATCTCGACCGCGGGCCGCGGCTTGGTCAACGGAGCATTCGAGGTGTTCGACTACAAGGAGGACCCGTCGCTGGTCTACTTGCAGCACGAGACAACCAGCCTGTTCTTGGAGACCGAGGATGAGGTGAACCATTACCGGAGCATCCTGAACCGAGTTGATAGTGTCGCTCTCGATGGTCCAGACTCTAGGAAGTTCCTTGCTGACCTAGCAAGTGACTTTGATGAGCGACAGGGAGATGCCCGGCATGCCAACCGCGAACCAAGGGGGCTGGCGCAAGAGTAGCTACAGCGGCGGCAGCACCTCCAGCAACTGCGTCGAGGTCAGCTGGCGCAAGAGCAGCTACAGCAACGGCAACCCCACCGGCGACTGTGTCGAGGTGGCGATGGGGACCAGGGCCGTCGGCGTGCGCGACTCGAAGAACGCCGACGGCCCCAC
>DASXXM010000327.1:0-12127 GCA_036503065.1 Pseudonocardiaceae bacterium
CGTCGCGGGCGTCCGGTCCACCCACCACGACCGTGCGCAGCGGCAGGTCCAGTTCGCCCCGGCACCGGTCCGCCGCATCCGCCCACGACCCGCCGGACAGGCCCGTCAGCAGCGTGAACGCGCCCATACCAACCAGATCACGGCTGGCGATCCGGCGCTCGGCGCCGTCGACCAGCCACACGTGCGGCAACGCGGCGCCCGGCCGGGTGCTGGGCTGGTGGTACAGCTCGGGATCGCGAGCCCACACCTCCGGCGGCGCGCCATCGGGCAGCACGGCGGACGAGACGTAGCGCTGGTTGAGCTCGACGCCGTGCGCGTTGAACTCGTAGTTCTTCAGCACGATGGCCTCGTTCAGGGCTGCGCGGCGGGCCCTGCCGTCCGGTCCGGGTGCCCGGCAGGCGGCCAGGCCCGCGGTGATCACGGCCTGGTCGCCGCCCTCGGTCATGCCCAGCGCGGCGAAGATCGGCCCGAACTGGTCCCGGCTCAGGTTCGCCCGGTCCACCACCTGCCGGCCGACCGGCGCGCGTTCCGCGGTGTAGGTGGCGAGCAGGTCCGGGCCTGCCTGGCCGCGCACCACCATGGCCAGCTTCCAGGCCAGGTTGTAGGAGTCCTGCACGGACGTGTTCGAGCCGAGCCCGTTGGACGGCGGGTGCCGGTGCACGGCGTCGCCCGCGCAGAAGACCCGGCCTGCCGAGTACTCGGTCATATAGCTGTGGTTGACGGTCCACAGGGACGTGGACGTGATCTCCACCGGCACGGTCGGGTCGCCGATCAGGTCGTGCACGATCTCGCGCGCGGTGTCCGCGCTGATCTCCGGCGGCGGCGCTTCGATGTCGTAGCCCCAGGTGAGCAGCCACTCGTGCCACGGCCGGATCATCCGGACCAGGCCCATGCCGATGCCGCCGAGGTGCGCGCCGGGCCGCATCACCCAGTACAGGACGCTCGGCCGGTGTGCCACGTAGCCGGAGAGGTCGGCGTTGAAGACGATGTTCATGCTGCCGGCCTTGCCACTGCGACCGGCGATGGGCAGCCCGACCTGCTCGGCCACGGCGCTGCGGCCGCCGTCGGCGCCGATCAGGTACCGCGCGCGGACGGTGAACCGGTCGCCGCGCACCCGGTCGGCCAGCACCGCGGTGACGCCGTCGTCGTCCTGCATGAGCGACAGGAACTCGGTGTCGAAGCGGACCTTCGCGCCACGGGCGGCCGCGTTGGTGACCAGGATCGGTTCCAGGTAGGTCTGCGGCAGGTCGATCATGCCGCACGGGCTGGCCGCCGCGTACTCGCTGAGCAGGTGATCGCCGGTGCCCCAGGTGCGGATGCGGCCGATCTCGTCGCCGGCCAGCGCGGTGCACAGCACGGTGTCGCCCATGAGCTGCGACGGCGTGCCGGCAGCCAGCGCCTGCTGCTCCAAACCCAGGTCCCGCAACACTTCCAGCGTCCGCTGGTTGGTGATGTGGGCGCGGGGTGTGTTGGCCAGCCAGCCGTACTTGGTCACCAACAGGGTCCGCACACCGTAGGTGGCGAGCAGGAGGGCCGCCGAACCGCCTGCCGGGCCACTGCCGACGACCAGCACGTCCGTGTCGTAATCGGTCATCGCGCGATCCGGAAGGTGTAGTCGAGCAGGGACCACGTGTCGACCTGCCGCCCGTCCGGCGTCGGCCCGTCCTGCGGCGTGAAGTCGACCACGAGTTCCGGTTTGACGCCGAACACCGTGTCCGAGTCCAGATAGTCGCCGCCGGCCGGGAACAGTTGCGTCACGAGCCGCGGGTGCCCCGGCGCGCCGATCATGAAGTGCACGTGCGGCGCGCGGAACGGATGCCGGCCGACGGCGTCGAGCATCTCGCCGACCGGCCCGTCCCGCGGGATCGGGTAGGCGGCGGGCAGGATGGTCCAGAACCGCAGCCGGCCGTCGTCGTCGGTCCGGAACCGGGCACGCAGCACCGGGCCGTCCAGATCGGGCAGCTGCACGTCGTAGAATCCGTCCGAATTGGACTGCCACACGTCCACTGTTGCCTGCGGAACCGGCACATCGTGCTGGTCGGTCACGCGCACGTCCACCCGGAGCGGGGTGCCGGCCAGGCCGTGCGCGATGTCCGCGCCCTGCTCGCGCACCGGCGGTCCGTCCACATAGAACGGTCCGAGCACCGCGGAAGGTGTGGTGCCCTCGGTGCGGGAGTTGGTCAGCAGGTCGACCATGCTGGACACGCCCAGTGTGTCGGACAGCAGGATGAACTCCTGACGCGTGTCGTCGCACTTCTGGCCGGTACGGGTGAGGAAGTCGATGGCGTGGCGCCATTCCTCGTCGGTCACGTCATGCTCGGCCACGAACCGGTGCAGGTGTTCGACCAGCCCGGTGAGCAGGTGCCGCACCCGGGGGTCCGGTGCGGCGCCGAAGCTGGCCACCACGTCCCTGGTCAGCCGGTCGCCTGCCGACGGTCGCGCCTCCGTTGGCCTGCGGCCGTGCCACGCATCGGTGAGCAGGGTTCGAATGCCGTCTTCGTTGAGCGCACGCGGATTCGGGAAGGACTGCGCGACGAGCAGTTCGGCCGCCTTCGGCACGTCGTGCTCCGCCATGCCGAGCGCACGCAGCGATGTCGGCCCACCCAGGCCCGCGACCAGGTCAAACACCATCGTCGGCGCGTCCGGCCCGCCCAGCGCGGCCGCGATCAGGGTGAAGGCGTCCGGTGCGGCCGGGGCGTTGTAGGCCATGGTGTGCGGCAGCAGGACGGTGTGCGTTTCGGCGTGCGACAGCCCGAACGAGCCGCCGAGCAGGTGGGCCAGTTTGTGGTGCAGTCCCATACTGACGGTGCCGAGGCAGGTCCCGGCCAGCCAGGCCGCCTTGAGCAGGTCGGCCCGGGGTTCCAGGCCGGTCGGATCGCGGACCACCCGTGGCAGCGCCCGCGCGATGCCGGCGATCGCGTCGACGGCCAGCCCGTCGGTGACCGGGTTGGCATCGGACGAGTAGAGCGCCTCGACGGCGTGCGCCAGCGCGTTGACGGCACTGGTGAGCGAGATGTCGACCGGCAGCCCGGTGGTCAGTTCGACGTCGTAGACAACGGTCTCCGGCAACACGGCCGTCGAACGGCGGGTGACCTTGCGACCGTCGGCCGTCTCGCCGAGGACCGGCGTGACCTCGGACCCGGCGTAGGTGGTGGGCAGCACGACCTGCGGCAGGTCGGTGCGTAGCGCCAACGCCTTGGCCAGCCCGACGGTCGACCCACCGCCGACCGCGACAAGGCAGTCGGCACCGGACTCCCGCAACGCGACCAACGCCCGCTCGGTCACGTCGACCGGGGTGTGCATGGCGGCACCGTCGAACCGGGCGGCCACCAGCGGCCCGAGCACGTCGGCGACCCGGCCGGCCAGGTCGCCGCCGCGCGGTCCGGCCAGCACCAGCGCTCCGGTCCCGCCGAGCAGTTCGACCTCCTGCCGGACCCGCGCCACGGTGCCGGCCCCGAACACGATCCGCTGCTGACCCGATGAGTAGACGAACGTTCGCATCAGGCGATTATCCGACAGCCGACCCCCGACACTCCTGCACGATCAGCGCACTTCCCGGCACAAACCAACCCCGAAAGGGCCCATTTCAACCGGTTCGGCGCAGCGCCGCCGGCGTGGTGCCGAGGTGCGCGCGCAGCACGCGGGTCAGGTGTTCCTGATGCGAGAACCCACAACTGGCCGCGACCTCGGCGATCGGCAGGGCACCGGACCGCAGCAGCCGGGACGCCGCGTCCACCCGCAACCGAACCAGGAACCGGTGTGGCGCGAGACCGGTCGCGGCCCGGAACCGACGGGTGAACTGACTGACGCTCAAGCCGGTCACCGCGGCCAGATCAGCCAGCGGCAACGGCTCGGCCAGCCGCGACGCCATCAGTGCCCGCACCCGCGCGAGCTGCCGATCGGTGAGCCCGGTGACCGTCGGCACCGAGACCCGGCCCGTGCTGTGCGTGCGGACCAGGTGCGCGGCCAGCAGGCCACCGAGATGGTCCACATAGGTGCGCGCGGCCGGCTGCCACTGCCGCACCACCCCGTCCAGGGCGAGCATCAACTGTTCCACCAACGGATCGGTGACGCCCAACTCCTCGGCGAGTTCGACCGGACTCCCCGCCGCGCAGTCCTCCTGCGCCGAATCTTGTAGGGCCCGGTCGGCCAGGTACACGTGCACGGTGTCCAGGCCACCGGCCAGCTCGACCGCCAGCTGGCAACCGGCCGGGTGCACGAACAGGCCACCGGGCGGCACCAGTTGCGAGTCGGTCAGCCGCGTGCGGCCACGGCGGACCGTCACCGGGCCGTTGAGGTGCAGGATCAGTTGGTGGGTGGCCGCCGGGTCGAACTTGGCGCGGTAGGGGCGCTCACGCTGCGTCGACACGTACAGCTGGTCCCAGCCCAGACCCGCGCTGGTGCGGTCGGGCAGCACCCAGGGCAGCCGCAGGACGCCGTTGGTGTCGAGCAGCCCGAGCTCAGCCATCCGTCGACCTCCCGCCAGCCGGTATGCCGGGCCGTGTACCGGCGGCTTTCGATTCTACGACCGACGGCAGATCGGGCCTTGACAAACCAGGTGGTCTAGTCCAATTTGAAAGACATCCTTCTGAACATGTCAAGTCAGGTCGGAGGTGGTGCCGGGTCGGCCGGTGACGGTCGACCTGGTCGAGCAGCAGAACCGGACAGTTTGACTTCGATAGGTTCGCGCCGAAAGACGGGCCGCGAACGAAAACCACCTGCCAAGTGAGACACCCTGCGTATTCACAGTTTGTCAGGAGCTCCTATGCGTTTAGCCAAACCGATTCTGGCCGCCGCGACAGCGGTGGCCACGGTCGCCGCCACCGCGAGCATCATGGCCGTGACCGCGACACCCTCGGCCGCCGCGTCACTACTGCCGGCGCACGTTTTCACGCCGTATTTCGAGGCATACTCGGGCGACAACCTCGCCACGGCGTCCGCGAATTCCGGCAACAAGTTCATGACCATGGCGTTCGTCCAGACCGCCAGTGTGGGTTCCTGCACCGTCACCTGGGACGGCAACACCAGCACGCCCATCTCCTCGTCGGTGTTCGGCAGTGACATCAACACGATCCGCGCCAACGGCGGCGACGTCATCCCGTCCTTCGGTGGCTTCGCCGCCGACAACGGCGGCACCGAGATCGCCGACAGTTGCACCAACGTCGCCTCGATCGCGGCGCAGTACGAGAACGTCATCACGACCTACAACGTGACGCGGCTGGACCTGGACACCGAGGACAACTCGCTGACCAACACCGCCGGCATCGACCGGCGCAACAAAGCCATCAAAATGGTCGAGGACTGGGCCGCCGCCAACGGCCGCACGATTTCGTTCTCCTACACGCTCCCGACCACAACCAGTGGCCTGGCGCAGACCGGGCTCAACGTCCTGCAGAACGCCGTCAGCAACAACGCCCGTATCGACATCGTCAACATCATGACGTTCGACTATTTCGACAACGCGAGCCACGAAATGGCCAACGACACCGAAACCGCGGCCGCCGGCCTGGTCGGCCAGCTCGCCGGCATGTTCCCGTCGAAGACCCAGGCCCAGCTGTGGGCCATGGTCGGCGTCACCGAGATGCCCGGCATCGACGACTTCGGCGCCGCGGAGACCTTCACCACCGCGGACGCCACGACCGTCGAGAACTGGGCCGTGGCCAAGGGCATCAGCTCGCTGTCCTTCTGGGCCGTGGAACGGGACAACGGCGGTTGCCCCGGCACCGGCGGCAGTGACAGCTGCTCCGGCGTCGCCCAGTCCACCTGGCAGTTCAGCCACGCGTTCCAGCCGTTCAGCGGCGGCACCACGACGCCGACGAACGACTTCTCCGTCGCCGATTCGCCGACCTCGGCATCGGTGGCCGCCGGCGGTTCCGTGTCGACGAGCATCAGCACCAAGGTGACCAGCGGCGCGGCCGAATCGGTCAACCTGTCGGCCAGTGGCGCCCCGGCGGGCGTGACCGCGTCCGTCACGCCGGCCACGGTGAACTCGGGCGGCACGGCCACCCTGACGGTGACCACCACGACGGCCGCGGCATCGGGCACGTTCCCGATCACCGTGACCGGCACGGCGTCCTCGGGCAGCCATACCACCACGTACACACTCACCGTCACCGGCGGAACCGGCCCGCCACCCCCGCCCAACGGCCTGGTCAACGGCGGATTAGAGACCGGCAGCCTCAGCCCGTGGACCGCGCAACCGGGCACGGTCGTGGTCGGTACCCCGGTCCACACCGGCAGTCACGCACTCTCCGTGAACGCCACCAGCTCGCAGACCGGTGAGGCCGACCAGACCATCACCGTCACACCCAACGCAGGCCACACGCTGACCGCCTGGGTGCGGGGCAACTTCGCGTTCGTCGGCGTGACCGGCGGCGCCAGCGCCAGCACGTGGACCTCGTCGGCCGGCTACACCATGCTGACGGTCCCGTTCACGACCGGCGCGTCCGGCACGATCACCGTGTTCGTACACGGCTGGTTCGCGCAGGGCACCGTTTTCGCGGACGACATCAGCGTCAGCTGACATCGACGGCACGGGCCGCCGGATCGCGATCCGGCGGCCCCAGCCACGTTCAGGCCGGTTTGGACACGGTGCACGCCAGCGGCTGCCCCGCCGCCAGCCGGGCCAGCTCGTCCACCGCGCATTCGCCCAGCCGCGCCAGTTCCGTGCCAATGGCGCCGGCCGCGTGTGGCGTGAGCAGCACGTTCGGCAGGTCCCACAACGGAGAGTCGGCGGCGGGCAGGTCCGGCTCCGTCACGTCCAGCACCGCGGAGATCCGGCCGGCCCGCAGGTGCCGCAGCAGGGCTTCCTGGTCGATGAGCGCGCCGCCGGACGTGTTGATCAGCGTCGCCCCGTCCGGTAGCGCGGCCACCAGCGCGGCACCGACCAGGCCACGGGTTTCCGGCGCGTGCAGGCTGATCACGTTGCTGCGCGCGAACAGCGCGGGCAGGTCGACGAGCTCGGCGCCCAACTCGGCCGCTTCTGCCTCGGTCACGTCCGGGTCGGCGAGCAGCAGGCGCAGGTCGAACGAGGCGAGCAGCCGCAGCACGCGCCGGCCGACCGGCGACGCGCCGACGATGCCCACCGTGCGGCCGAAGTTGCCGACGGCCGGGTAGTCGTCGATCAGGTCCAGCGGGCGCCGCTCGGCCCGGTAACGCTGGGCCATCGACCGGACGTCCTTGTTGGCCAACAGGATCATCGCCAGGGTGTACTCGGCGACCGGCAGCGTGTCGGCGCCGATCGCCGAGCTGACCACGATCCCGCGGTCGAGCACGGCGGCGGTGACGTGGTCGGGGAGCGAGCCGCCGGCGTGGATCACCGCGCGCAGCCGGGGCGCTGCCGCGAGCACGGCCGTGTCGACCGGCGGCGCGCCCCAGCCGGTGATCAGCACATCGGCATCGGCCAGCAACGACCGCGCGTCCGCGGAATCGAACTCGGTGACCTCCCCCAGCACCTCCGCGACGGCACGCAGGCGCCCGGCGACCGGCGGCGCGAACAGCCTGGCCGGCAGGTGCGGCGCCATGGCGAGCACGACAGCCGGGCGGCCTACCTGCTCGCCCATCGCAGCCCCCGCTCGGTCAGCGTGCGCACCTCGGGCCGGGTCAGATCCGCGAGCCGGTGGCCGATCGCGGAGCAGAACACCCGACCGGCGCCCCACTGCCGGGTCCAGACCACCGGCATGGCAACGGGTTCGGTGAACTCGTCGTTCGGTCCGGGATGGACGGTCGTAGTGGCCAGCACGTCGTTCCATGCGTCGGTGAGCAGCCAGTACTGCTCGGTGTGCACGGTGAAGTCGTCGATGCCCGCGACGATCGGGTGGCCGCGGTCGGTGATCCGCACGTCGTACTCCAGGAAGTCCGCCGGGTGGTGCAGGAACTGGCCGCCCACCATGCGCAGGTAGTCGCGGCTGCCGGCGAACGTGGCGACGATCCCGCCGTGCCAGCCGGCGAAACCGACGCCGGACCGGACCGCGCCGACCAGGCCCGCGCATTCGGCATCGGTGAGCTCACCGGCCGTCCAGCACTGCACGACGAGGTCGAACCGGCGCAGCGCGACCTCGTCCGCGTACACCGCGAGCGTGTCACTGACCGTGACGTCGAACCCCGCCGCGCGCAGGCCCGGCAGGAAGAGTTCGGTCGCCGCGACCGGCTCGTGGCCCTCCCAGCCGCCCCGGACCACCAGCGCCAAGCCCACGATGCTCCTTAATATTTAGCTCAAAGTAAGCGCGAGGGTATGCGAGATCCGACTGTCGAACAACGGCCGACGCACGGTTCGGGCACCTTGAACCGGGCAGCGCACTGCGGTAGCGTGCCAAATAATTTCCTCTGTCAAGTAACTAATTGAGGAGCAGGATGTCGTCCATCACGTACGCCGCGGCAGAGCGGCTGTGGCTGCTGCGCACCCCGAACACCGCCTACGCGTTGCGCCTCGCCGATGACGACACACCGACGCACGTGTACTGGGGCGCCCCGCTCGACCTGCCCGAGATCACCGCACTCCCGACCGCCCGCCACGCCCTGACCAGCAGTTTCGAGACGCTACCCGGCCCGGACGAGCTGACCGTCGCGGCGGGCGCGCGGTTCGGCCCGCCGTCGCTGGCCGTGCGGTTCGCGGACGGCACCGCCGCGGTGGAATGGACCTACGTCGGCCACGATGTCGAGGGCGGCCACCTCGAGGTCCGGCTCGCCGACCGGCACTACCCGCTCGACGTCACTCTGCACTACCGGGTGCACGACGACAGCGACGTGATCGAACGCTGGACGACCGTGCGCAACACTGCCACGGACGAGCCGATCTCGTTGGTACGCCTGGATTCCGCGGCCTGGACCATGCCGGGCCGGCCGGCGTACCGGGTCAGCCACGTGGTCGGCGGCTGGAGCAGCGAGTGCCAGCTGCAACGGACGCCGGTGCCGGTGGCCGAAACCGTGTTCACCAGCAGGCGCGGCATCACCAGCCACCAGGCGAACCCCTGGCTGATGCTGGACGCCAGTGACGCCGACGAGACCCACGGCGAGGTGTGGTCGACCGCGCTGGCGTGGAGCGGCAGCTGGCGGGTGACCCTGTCCCGCGAGCCGATCGGCCGCGTCGGCTGGACCGGCGGCTTCGGCCACGACGGCACCACGTGGCAGCTCACCCCGGGCGAGTCGCTGGACACGCCGGTGTTCGCCGGCACGTACACAACACACGGATTCGGCGCGGCCAGCCGGACGTGGCACGACTTCACCCGTCAGCACGTCCTGCGTCATCCGACCGAGCTACGCCCGGTGTTGTACAACTCGTGGGAGGCAACCGCGTTCGATGTGGACGAGGCGGGTCAACGCGCGTTGGCGGCGATCGCCGCGGACATCGGCGTCGAGCTGTTCGTCATGGACGACGGCTGGTTCGGCGCCAGGCGCACCGACCACGCCGGCCTCGGCGACTGGCAGCCGTACCCCGGCGCGTTCCCGAACGGCCTACGGCCGTTGGCCGACGACGTGCACAAGCTCGGCATGGCGTTCGGCCTGTGGGTGGAACCGGAGATGGTCAACCCGGACAGCGACCTCTACCGGTCGCATCCGGACTGGGTGCTGCACATGGCCAACCGGCGCCGCACCGAGCTGCGCAACCAGCTGGTGCTCGACTTCGGCCGCCCGGACGTGGTCGCGTGGGCCGTCGACTGGCTGGCCGGGCTCGTCGTGGACAACGAGCTGGACTACCTGAAATGGGACATGAACCGGCCGTTCACCGAAGCGGGCCGGCCCGGCCACGCCGACCCGGACCGGCTGTGGATCGACCACACGCGCGGCGTCTACCGGGTCATGGACGAGCTGCGCGCCCGGCATCCCCGGCTACGCATCGAGTCGTGTTCCGGCGGTGGCGGCCGGACCGACCTGGGCATTCTCGCGTACACCGACCAGGTCTGGACGTCGGACAACACCGATGCCGCGGACCGCGTCGCCATCCAGCACGGCTACAGCCAGATCTACCCGGCACACACCATGGCCGCCTGGGTCACCGACTGCCCCAACCCCCTCACCGCGCGGACCACGCCGCTGGTGTTCCGCTTCCATGTGGCCATGGCCGGGGTACTCGGCATCGGCGGCGACCTGTCCACCTGGCCCGCGTCGGACCTGGCCATGGCCACGGAGCTGATCGCGACCTACCGGGAGATCCGGGCCTCGGTCCAGCACGGCCGCCAGTACCGGCTGGTCCACGGCCCCGCGCTCACGTCGGTCGCGTACGTGGCCGACGACGAGGTCGTCGTCTTCGGCTGGCGGATCACCGAGCCGTTCGGCCTGCGGCCGTCACTGGTGCGGCTGGCCGGCCTCGATCCGGCCGCCGAGTACCGCGACGAGCGCACCGGCACTGTCCACACAGGAGCGACACTGCTCGCGTCCGGCATCGATCTCGCGCTGCCCGCGGGCGACCACGCGAGCGTGCTGATCCGCTTGCACCGATTGCCGTGACCGTCCCTGTTACGGCCGGTCCGGCAGACCCGGCTCGGTATGGTTCGATCATGCGGGTCGCGAGCGAGGTTGGCCTGCCGCTGCACAGTCCGGCCGCCGCGGTGGTGTTCACGACCGTGCTCACCATGGGCCCGCTGTCCAGGGTCGGTGTCGCGGAACGCACCGGCCTGTCGTCGGCCGCGGTGACCAAGGCGGTCCGGCCACTGCTGGACGCGGGCTACCTCCAGGAAACGCCCGACCAGCGCGTGCACGTCGGCAGGCCGGCAAGCCCGCTGCACGTCCGGTCGGACGCGGCGTTCTTCGTCGGCGTCAAGGTCACCGCGGACGAGTTGATCGGTGTCGTCACCGACCTGCGGGCACGCATCCGGGCGGTCCGGCACCGGCCGCTGCCCGACCGTGCCGTGTCGGCCACGGTCAGCGGGATCGCCGCGCTGGTAACGGATCTGCTCGACGACGACCCGGCGTATCGGCAGGCCGTGCGGTGCCTCGGCGTCGCGGTGTCCGGCGACGTGGACCGGGGCACCGGCCGGGTGCACTACTCGCCGTTCCTGGGTTGGCAGGACGTTCCCCTTGCCGACCTGGTGCGCGCGGCGACCGGCCTGGTCACCGCGCTGGAGAACGACGTCCGGGCGCTGACCGTCGCCGAGCAGTGGTTCGGCGCGGGCGTTGGCGTGAACTCGTTCGCGCTGGTGACCGTGGGCACCGGCATCGGCTGCGGTCTCGTGGTGAACAACGCGGTGATCGAGGGCTCGCACGGCGTGGCGGGCGAGATCGGGCACGTACTCGCCGAACCGGACGGTCCGCTGTGCCATTGCGGCAACCGCGGTTGCGTCGAAGCTGTCGCCGGGACCGACGCGCTCCTCGCTTCGCTGCGGATTCTCTCCGGCAACCCACGTCTCACCAGCGCGGCGGCCATGGCTCTTGCCCACCACGGCGACCAGCGGCTGCGGGCCGGCTACCGACGAGCAGGCCGCGCCATCGGCGTGGCACTGGCGACGGTGGCGAACCTGATCGGCCCGCAGCGAATCGTCCTGTCCGGCGAGGGCCTCGCCGCCTATGACCTGTACCAGGACGAGGTGCGCGACACGTTCGCGGCGCGGGCGTTCGGGGCGGCCGTGGACTGTGAGCTGATCCTTCGGCCGCTGCCGTTCGAGGAGTGGGCACGCGGCGCGGCGGCTGTCGCCATCCAGACGCTGGTCACGCCGGTCCGCTGAGGCGTCTTTCGAACATATGTTCTACTGTTCTATACTGGTGGCTGTCAGCGGGGCTTTGACGGGGAGGGCGGATGCGTCGAGGGCGGCACTACCTGACGTTGCCACGGCACGTGGAGGTCATGGAGCACACCGGTCCGGATTCGGTCACCCTGATGATCGAATGGGTGACCGATCTGCGGTTACGCGGCCTCATCGCGCCTCGGATCGCGTTGGACAACCTGGTGGATGATGGTCGGCCGGTTGGCCGGCTGCATATTGGACCTGGGGCCGATGCGTTGATCACCGAGGGTGGTTATCTCGTGTTTCGGCCCAGTGCTCGTGGTGGGCTTGGGCGGTTGGAAGTGGTGGATGCGGAACGTTTTCATGGGGAGTTCCAACCCGCTTGAGCTTGGGCGTCTTGCTGTTCGCTGCTTGGGTGGTGTGCGGCTTGCTGTCCTGTATTTGGCTGGTCCGCGTGGTTTGGGCTT
>DASXXM010000328.1:0-2229 GCA_036503065.1 Pseudonocardiaceae bacterium
GAACCTGCCCTAGCGGGGTGGCGGATCGGCGACACCGCGGTCGCCGATCCGCCGGCATCCGGCTCTGTGGCAAATTTGCTATGTGCTATTTGCTATAGCATGATGGATCTGCCGACAGAACTCCCGCTCGGACGCGAATACGTCGGGGCGGCACGATGTTCCTGGTCAGGTACGGATCTTGCTGCGTGCTATTTACTGTGTCTCATTTGCTATATGATGTTTGCTATAGCGCAATCCTCACTGGAAGGACTCCCGCTCGGCCGCGAAGAGGTCCGGCCGGCACGACGTCTTGACCTGGGCGGGGTCGGACTGGATTTGCTATATGTTATATGATGTTTGCTATGGCGCACGTGATCTGTCGGCAGGACTCCCGCTCGGCCGCGAATAGGCGGGGGTGGCACGGCGCTCCTGATCAGGTACGGACTTTGCTGTGCGCAATTTACTGTGTCCTATTTGCTATATGATGTTTGCTATAGCATTCTATAGGTTAGGCTCCCGCTCGACGGCGAACAGGTCAGGCCGCATGGCGTTCCTGGCCCGGAGGGTGGTTTGCTATGTGCCATTTGCTATATGATGTTTGCTATGGCGTGCAGGGACTTCCGCTCGGCCGCGAACAGGGCGAGCTGGCATGACGTTCCCCAGTCTGGCTACGACAGGCTGTTGAGGAAGTCCTGGTATGCCTGTTCCGGTCGGCCTTCCGTGGTTGGCACTACCCGTGCGGTTGGCCGGGACGCGATGATGGCCAACAGTCTGTCGTACATTGTGGACAGTTCGGCCAGTCCGCCGCTACGCGCCAGCATCTCCGACGCCGCGTCCGCAGAATCGGTGGCCGCACGATCGACGAACCGGCGCAGCGCGTTCTCCTTGCTGTCGAGCAGGACGATCTCGTGGAAGTCGGCCCCGACCTCGCGCGCGAGCCGTTCGACCTGTTCAAGAAACGCCGGCCGGCCGAGAAACTGGGGAATCACCACGTCGTGCCCTGCCGCCAGGTGAGTCCGCGCGGCCGCGAGTGCGATGGCACGAGCCAGCAGGCCCGACCGATCAGCATGATCGCGCCATCCACCGATCAACTCCCGAATCCGATCGACATCCAGATTCAACGCCAACGGATGCTCGTCCACATACATCCGGGCCAACGTCGACTTGCCGCTACCAGGCGGCCCGTTGAGCACGATCAGCCGAGGCACCGCCCCAGTCTAGGAGTGTTTCAGTACGACGGTGGCCAGCAGCCAGACGGTCTGCGTCCCGGTCCGGACGGTGGCCGCCGGCTGAGCCGCCTGGCCGACCACGCTGTCCGCCACCAGGAACTCGATGTCGCCGGTGGGTGACACGTTCGCCCGGCCGGTGAAGCCGGTGCCCGGTGTCAGGGTGTCGCCGAAGCCCGAGTCGGCGTAGAGGCCGATGGTCAGTTCGTTGGCCGACGTGGTGGCGCCGGTCGGGCCGGACGAGACCGTCGCGGCCGCTGAGGTCCTGCCCGTCGCGTGGGCGGACTGGTCCAGGACCGAGGTATCCGACACGGTGGACAGACCGGAGTACTCCAACGCGGCCACGCCGACATCGGCCGACGCGGTCGCGGTCGCGGTGACGACCGGGCGGGTGCCGCCGCCCTGCGTGATCTGGGCGCTCCACACGCTCAGTTCGGTGCCGTCCGACCCGGTGAAGTGCGTCAACTCCACGTAGTGGTTACCGGCCGAGTCGGTGACACCGGCGGCGCCCGGGTTGGTCGGGCCCCACGTGGCGACCTCGACCACCATCCGGTTGCCCGCGGTCACGCCCGACGCCGGGGTGGCTGACAGGCTTGTCACGCTCGCCGCGTGTGCGGTCGCCTGTTGCACGAATCCGGGCACGACCGTGCCGGACGGGGTCACCGGCGCGGATGCCGCCGACGCCGAGCCGGTGCCCACCCCGTTCGTGGCGGTGACGGTGAACGTGTACGTCGTACCGTTGGTCAGCCCGGTCACCGTCGCGCCGGTGGCAGGCGGGTTGCCGGTGACGACGGTCGGTGTCATGGCGACCGGGCCGACGTACGGGGTCACCGTGTACGACGTGATCGGGCTGCCGCCGTCGGCAGGGGCCGACCAGAGCACGGACGCCGAGCCGTTGCCCGCGGTCGCCGTGACACCGCCCGGTGCGTTCGGCGGCGCGGCCGCGGTGGCCGTGATGCGGACCGTCGCGGCCATCGACGGGACGCCCTTGTTGTTGACCAGGAACAGCATGTAGTAGCCGGGC
>DASXXM010000329.1:0-7633 GCA_036503065.1 Pseudonocardiaceae bacterium
TTCGCGCTCGTGCGGGAGGCCGACATGACGCTGTACGAGGACGACGGGCACCAGACCATCGAGCTGTCCCGACAGGCGGCGGCGGACACCGCCGCGGATTCCCGAATACGTGGTCTTGCCGCGCAACGGGAGGCACAGGGCTATGCGCTGCTCGGCGATCGGGAAGCGTGCCTGCGCACCCTGGACCGGTCCGCCCGACTGCTGGACGAGGCACCCAACGGTCCGGGACCGATGCCGGCACTCGGCACGTGGCGCACCCCGGACATGAGTTTGATGGTCCGTGGCTGGTGCCTGTACGACCTTGGTCGCCCGGCCGAGGCGGCGGCGGTGCTGGAATCGGGAATCGGCGACTTCCCGGATGGCGCGAGCCGGGCCAAGGTCAAGTACGCGGTGCGAACCGCGCTGGCGGAGGCCTCGGCGGACGAGATTGAGCGGGCGTGCGAGATCGTCGAGTGGCTGGCCGCGGACCTGCGGCAGATCGACTCCGCCACGGTTCGGCACGACGTGCGGTTGCTGCACCGAGAATTCCGTCGACGGGCCGGCGAAGCCAGAGTGCGCGAGTTGTTGCCACTGCTCGCGGACCTGATGCGCGGCCCCAACCTGAACCAGGCTTAGCTCAACCTTTCGCCCGCCACAGGCAGACCCCCGCCCAACCTCGGGGGCTACGGCCCCCTTTTTCCAATCTACCCTTGTCAAGCCCCAAATGGGTGGTCCGCCGGGAATCTGTGGACAACCGGCGAACCTGTGGACAGCCGTTTTGACAACCATCAGTCGGAAAGCTAGACCCAGCCGCGTTTGGCGGCGACCATGCCGGCCGCGAATCGGTTGTTCACGCCCAGCATCAGGTACAGGGCCTTGATGTGCCGGCGCACCGTGCTGACGCTCAGCCGCAGCCGTCTTGCGATGGCCGCGTCGTCCTCGGTGGGCATCATGCGCAGCACTTTCAGCTGGATCTCGCCGGGGGCCGACTCGCCGTTGTCGGATGCCTGCCGGAGCTGGTCGACGGAATCCGGCACGCCGCAGGTCGGTGGGAGCATCGCGGTCAGGCGTCGCCAGCCTTCGATGATCTGGTCCTGGCGGTCCACGAGTTCCCGTTGCCGGCGGCCGATCAGCAGCCGCAACGCGGTGGCCGGGTCGACCGGTCTGATCATCGTCTCGTCGCCGGACAGAAAGGCGATACCTATTTCCAGCAGCTCCGTTGCTGCGTCGCCGTTGTCACGGAAGCGCTCCGCGCGCACCGAACCGGCCGCGCGCAGCCGCCGGTACAACGACTCCGCCTCCTGGCTCACCAGGCCAGCAAGTGTCCCTGATTTGTCAGGTTCGCCCATCACCTGTCCACTTTCTCCGCCCCAGTCGCGGTGCCATTCCGCGTTGCCGATTATGTCCTGAGAAAGACCCCGCCTGTTACGTCAAAGCGAGAAAGGACGGTCGCAGAATAGGCTATGCGCGAACGACGCGTGGGCCGGCTGCCGCGAAGTCGGCGGCGACCGCGGCGTCGATGCCGGTGTCGGTGATGAACGTGTCGATGTCAGCCAGGTCGGCGAAGCGCGCGAAGCAGTCGTTGCCCACTTTGGTGCGATCGGCCAGCAGCACCGTGCGCTGCGCGCTGGCGACCGCGGCCCGCTTCACGGCGGCCTCCGCGATGTCCGGCGTGGTGAGCCCGCGTTCCACCGAAACCCCGTTGGTGGCGATGAAGGCCACTTCGACGAACGTGTCCCGCAGCGCGTGCAGTGCCCACGCGTCCACCGTGGCCAGGGTTCGGCCGCGCAGCCGGCCGCCGAGCAGCATCAGGGTCAGGTTCGGGCGGGCGCTCAGCGCCATCGCGATGGTCAGCGAGTGGGTCACGACCGTCAGTTCGCGGTCGATGGGCAGCGCGTCGGCCAGACGTCCGGTGGTGCTGCCGGCGTCCAGCAGGATCGCGCCCTCGGCCGGGACCTCGGCCAGTGCGGCCTTGGCGATCCGGTCCTTCTCGGCCGTCATCGTGACGTCCCTGGTGGCCAGGGCCGGTTCGAAACCGAGCCGCTCCACCGGGATCGCGCCGCCGTGCACCCGGCGCAGCAGGCCGTGGCGCTCCAGGATCGTCAGGTCGCGGCGAATGGTCTCGGTGGTCACCTGGTGGTCGATGGCCAGCGCAGCGACGTCCACCCGACCGGCGGTTCGAGCCTGGTCGAGGATCGCCCGCTGCCGCTCCTCCGCGTACACGACCGAAAGATACCACGCAAAGCAACACATACCAACGTGAATCGAAGCTGAAACCTTGCAAACACAGATAAACCAACGTACGCTCCCACACATCCGGGAGGTGAACGTGATCATCACGGTGACCTTGAGTCCGAGCGTGGATCGCACGATCGAAGTTGACGTGCTGCGCCGAGGCGGCGTATTGCGCGCCACCGGCGAGCACGTACACGCCGGTGGCAAGGGCATCAACGTCACCCGCGTGCTGGCCGCGCACGGCGCCCGCTCCCGCGCGGTGCTGCCGGTCGGCGGCGGCGAAGGCCACCAACTGGTCGAGATGCTGGTCGCGGCGGGCGTGGAGTTCGTGGCCGTGCCGGTGCGCGCCGCGGCCCGGTGCAACATCGCGGTCACCGAGCCGGACGGCACGGTCACCAAGATCAACGCCGCCGGCCAGCCACTGTCCGACGCCGAACTGGACGCCTGCTGCGCCGCGGTGCTGGACTGCGCCCCGCTGGCCACCTGGTTCGTCGCGGGCGGCAGCCTGCCCTTCGGCGTCCCGGACACCTGCTACGCCGACCTGATCGACCGCCTGCGCCCCAGCGGTGTTCCGGTCGCCGTGGACACCAGCGGCCCGGCGCTGGCCGCCGCGGTCAAGGCTGGCCCTGCCCTGATCAAGCCCAACCGCGAGGAACTGGCCGACGCCGTCGGCGGCACGCTGGACACCATCGGCGACGTCGTGGCCGCCGCGACCGAACTGCGCACCGCGGGCGCGGAGACCGTGCTGGCCAGCCTCGGCCGGGACGGCGCGGTGCTGGTCTCCGCCGACGGCCACTGGCACGGCGAGGCACCCGCGGTGACCCGCAGCGCGGTCGGCGCGGGCGACGCCATGCTGGCCGGCTTCCTCTACGGCGGCGCCGCCGGTCCGGTCGCCCTCGCCGTCGCGCTGGCGTGGGGCGCCGCGGCGGCGTCGCTCCCGGGCAGCCGCCTGCCGGGTCCCGACGACGTGCACCCGGAACGGGTCCGGGTGCACGAACGGATCGACCTGGCGCGGCGCCTCAACGACAACAGCTGAACGATCGAGAACCACGGAGAGGTGGACGATGACGAGTGTGTCCGATCCGGCCGAGCCGGGCCGAATGGAACAAGCCCGCGCCGGTCTCCAGCGCTTCGGCGGCTACCTGGCCGCGATGGTGTTGCCCAACATCGGCGCGTTCATCGCGTGGGGCCTGATCACCGCGTTGTTCATCCCGACCGGCTGGTTGCCGGACGCGTCGCTGGCCAAGCTGGTCACGCCGATCATCACGTACCTGCTGCCGGTGCTGATCGGCTACTCCGGCGGCAAGCTGGTGCACGGCCACCGCGGTGGCGTGGTCGGCGCGGTCGCCACCCTCGGCATCGCGGTCGGGTCCACCGTGCCGATGTTCCTCGGCGCGATGATCGTCGGCCCGCTGACGGCGTTACTCCTCAAGCTGTGGGACCAGTTCGTCGGGGAGAAGACGGCACCGGGCTTCAAGATGCTGGTGGACAACTTCAGCGCCGGCATCATCGGCGGCGCAATGGCCGTGCTGGGCATGCTCGGCATCGGGCCTGCCGTGCAGGGGTTGACCAACTGGCTGGGCAGCGGTGTGCAGGCGCTGATCAACGCACACCTGTTGCCGTTGGCGTCGATCATCATCGAGCCGGGCAAGGTGCTGTTCCTGAACAATGCCATCAACCACGGCATCCTCGCGCCGATCGGGGTGGCGCAGGCGGCCATCCACGGCAAGGCCATCGAGTTCCTGATGGAGCCCAATCCCGGCCCCGGTCTCGGTATCCTGTTGGCCTGCCTGCTGTTCGGCCCGCGCGCCATGCGGCCGTCGGTGCCCGGTGCGATCATCATCCAGTTCCTCGGCGGCATCCACGAGATCTACTTCCCGTACGTGCTCGCCCGGCCGAAGCTGATCCTGGCCGCCATCGCCGGTGGCGCGATGGGCGTGCTGACCTTCGTGATCACCGGTGCCGGCACCACGGCCACACCATCGCCGGGCAGCATCATCGCCGTGCTTGCAGTGACGCCCAAGGGCAGCTACTTCGGCGTCATCCTGGGTGTGTTGGTCGCGGCGGCGGTGTCGTTCGCGGTCGGCTCGGCACTGTTCGGCTTCGGCCGCCTGGAACGGCCGGCAGAGGAACTGTTGCCACCCGGTACGGCGACCCCGGAACCGGCACGCACGTCGACCGCCGTGGAGGCATGAGCAATGGGCACTATCAACGGTGCTGACATCAAGAAGATCGTCGTGGCCTGCGATGCCGGCATGGGCAGCAGCGTGATGCTGGCGGCGCAACTGAAGAAGACACTGAAGAAGTACTCGGTCGCCGTTGAACACTCGCCGGTCAACCGGATCCCGGCTGACGCGGATCTCGTGCTGTGCCAACAGACCCTGCTGACCAGGGCCCGCAAGTCCGCGCCGGACAAGGTGGTGCTCGGCTTCCAGCTGTTCCTCGGCGATCCGCTGTTCGCGCAACTGGAGTCGGCGATCCGGGACAGTGGTCAACTTGGCGGCTGACGTACTCACGCCGGCGGCGGTCCGGCTCGGTCGGACCGCCACCGACAAGCGGGACGCCATCGACCAGTGCGGCCGGCTGCTGGTGGAGATCGGCGCGGTCGAGCCGCCCTACCAGGCGGCCATGCACGAGCGCGAGGAGTCCATGCCGACGTACATCGGCGAGGGTGTCGCCATCCCGCACGGCACCGACGAGTCACGGAAGCATGTGCTGCGCACCGCCCTCGGCGTGCTCCAGTTCCCGGACGGCGTCGACTGGGACGGCAACCTGGTCACCGTGTGCATCACCATCGCGGCCGACGGCGACCAACACATCAAGCTGCTCTCGGCGCTGGCCATGGTCCTGCTGGACCCGCTGAAAGCGGCCCGGCTGCGCGACGCCGTCGACGTCGAAACCGTGCTGTCACTACTGAACCCCAATGATGAGGAGACGCAGGTATGAAGGTCGCCCGGTTCTACGCGCCCGGTGACGTCCGGATCGAGGACGCCGACAAACCGGTGGCCGGACCGGGGGAGCTGCTGTTGCGGATAAAGGCGTGTTCCACCTGCGGCACCGATGTCAAGATCTTCAGGTTCGGCCACCACCACATCGTGCCGCCACGCGTGCTCGGCCACGAGATCGCCGGCGAGATCACCGAGATCGGTGCCGGCACAACGGGTTGGTCGATCGGCGACCGGGTCCAGGTCATCGCCGCGATCCCCTGTGGACAGTGCGCGGACTGCCGACGCGGCTGGCCCACGATCTGCCCGAACCAGGAGTCCATGGGCTACCACTACGACGGCGGTTTCGCCGAGTACATGGTGGTGCCCGCGAAGGTACTCGCGGTGGCCGGCGTGCACCGCATTCCCGACGACGTGGACTACGTGGCAGCGTCCATAACGGAGCCGCTGGCGTGTGTGCTCAACGGCCAGGAAATCGCGCGGGTCGGCGTCGGTGACAGCGTGGTGGTCGTCGGCGCGGGCCCGATCGGCTGCCTGCACGTGCGGCTGGCCAGGGCCCGCGGCGCCCGCGAGGTGTTGCTGGTCGAACTCAACCCGGCCCGCCTTGCGCTGGCAGCCAGCATTGTCCGCCCGGACGCGACGGTGTGCGCGGGCGAGGTCGACGCGATCGACGAGGTGCTCAAACTGACCGACGGCCGAGGCGTCGACGTGGTGATCACGGCCGCCGCGTCCGGCCAGGCACAGCAGGACGCACTGCGGATGGCTGCCCGGCGTGGCCGGATCAGCTTCTTCGGCGGCCTGCCCAAGGACAGTCCGATGATCTCGCTGGATGCCAACCTCGTGCACTATCGCGAGTTGACCATCGTGGGTGCCAGCGGTTCCAGCCCTGAGCAGAACCGTGCTGCCCTCGATCTGATCGCCACCGGGGCGGTCCGGGTCGATGACCTGGTTACTCACCGGATGCCGTTGACCGACGTGCCATGGGCGATCCAGACGGTCGCCGACGGCGCCGCGATCAAGGTAACGATCGAGCCATAACGTCGCGTTTTGCCTTTGGGCAGCACACTTTTGGCCTTTGCCACGCCAGAAACCAAAGGGACGAACCAAGAAGCGAAGCCAACTCTGCCACAAATTGGCGGGGACATACCCCCGCCCTCACCGGGGGCTTCGGCCCTTTTCAAGCCTACTCGATCTTCCAAATGGGCGCGACCGGCCGAGGGCGGCCTGTGGACAACTCAGCCGCCCGGCCCGGTCATACCAGGCATGGACGGCATGGTCGACGGCGATCCCGACATGCCCGACATGCCCATGCCGGGATCGCGGCCACCCATGAAGCCGTACGTCATGATGTCGTTCTCGGAGAGGTTGGCCGCCGAACCGATCGGCGACAGCACGTGCACCACACCGGATCGGGCGAACGTCAACGTCAGCTGCAACGGCTGGTGACCGGTCATCAACATGCCAAGGCCCCGGACCAGCAGGTGCGGTCCACTGGGGCCGAACACCGTCGTGCTGTGCGCGGCGATGGTCACCGTGTCGCCGCTCCCGCAGGACCTGCTCGCGCAGACCGTGCTGCCCTTCGCGGCCGCGCCGGTCTGGAACTCGGTGCCCGCCGACAGCAACGTGTCCGAACCGGCGCCGTTGTTCGTGATCGTGAGGTAGACCGGTGCGTCGGCGCCGTCGCCCACCGGTGTGTAGACGCCGGTCATGGTCAGGCTGGGCGGTGGGCCTGCCGGCGTCGGGCGCGTGGTGACCCACATCAACAGCCCGACTCCCAGGATGGCCACGGCCGCGACGCCCGCCAGCGCCGACCGTCGCCAGTCCGTCGGCGCCCCGATGAGGTCATCGTCGGCGACATCGACGGAGACGACCCTGACCGTACCGATGAGTGCCACGGCCAGCAGTACCAGCATCGGCCCGGAGTTCGGGTCGGTGGACTGGCCGCTGCCCAGGTTGCCCAGCCCCTGGCCGAACACCCAGAACAGCACCGACACCACGATCCCGGTCCACGCGGCCACCAGCCGCAGCCGCCGACCGCCCAACCCGCCGAGGCCGATCCCGACCAGCACCGCCAGCAGCAGCCACAGCGCCACGCCACCGAGCTTGGTGAACCCGTTGGCCACCGACGTGACCAGCGGCATCAGCCACGTCGGCATCGTGCCACCGGTCAGCGTGCCGGCGACGTCACCCGCCGTGTTCTGACCGGGCAACGCCTGTAGCACCGCGCCGCCGATCCACACCACGGCCCAGACCACGGGAGTCCACGCGGCCGGTGGCGCCGACCCGTCCTGCCGCGTCCAACCACGCGACCCGGGGACACGCGCGGGCCACACGATAGCGGCCAGCACCACGTACAGCAGCACCGCACCGGGCGCGCCGGTGAGCAGGCTGGCATGGCCGCCCGCGATCCCGCCGGCACCCTCGCCCAGGTACCACACGGCGAGACCCCAGGCGACCGAGCCGATCAGCGTGAT
>DASXXM010000330.1:0-2248 GCA_036503065.1 Pseudonocardiaceae bacterium
ACGGCCGCCAGGGCAACGGCGGTCGGTCGGTGGCGCCATCAGTTGCGGATCGACGCGGCGCTGCTGGTGCCGGCTCCGCTGCTCGGCATCCTGTGGGCCTACCTGGACGACGGTGGCCTGCTCGGCTGGCTCGGTGCGACCACCGTCGCGGCGGTGCTGGCGTTGTGGTGGGCCGCGATCCGGGGCGCCGACCCGTCCTAGCCGGCCAGTGGCCGACCCGTCCTAGCCGCTCAGTGCGAGGGCGAACGGGAGTACGGCCGGTGCGCCCGCCCTGCGCAGCAGTCGGGCGCCGAGCGTCATGGTCCAGCCGGAATCGACCTGATCGTCCACCAACAGCACCGGGCCGTCCACATCGGACACTTCGGCGGCCAGGCGCACCGCGGGCCACAGTTGGGTCACCCGGCGAGCGCTGTTGGCCGGACGGCCCGGCGTGTCGTCGACGACCACCTGGCCGAGCAGGCGCAGGCGGCCCACCTCGGACAGGCGGTTGCCAAGGCTGGTGACCAGTTGGGGTCGGTGGCTCGAGGCGACGGTGACGACACCGACCGGGCGAGTCGACCAGTTCCAGGCGGCCAGGACCTTGACACACGCGTCGAACACGTCGTCCGGCACGGGGCCGTCGGGAGTGGCGAACAGGTCGCGCAGGCGGTTGCCCCAGCCGATATCGGTCAGGCGGGCCACCGCACGGCCGGTGTCGGCGGCAAGTCCCGCGGCGATCTTGCCGGACAGCTTCTCGTCCAGGGTCAGGCCGGTCGGCCACATCTTGCGTGGTGACAGGTCGACGCCGGGACGCCGAATGCGTTCGCGGGCGGCGGCGGCCAGTTCCGCCGTCACGTCGTCGGTCCAGCGTTGGCCGGTGCAGTTGTCGCAGCGGCCGCAGGGTGCCGGGTCGCTGTCGTCCAGTTGGCGCAACAGGAATTCCATGCGGCAGCCGTCGGTCGTCTCGTAGTCGATCATGGCCTGTTGCTCGGTGGCGCGGGCTGCGGCGATGCGCTCGTAACGGTCCGCGTCGTACGTCCACGGCCTGCCGGTGGACACCCAGCCGCCGCGCACCCGGTGCACAGCGCCATCCACGTCCAGCACCTTCAGGACCATCTCCAGGCGGTTCCTGGACAGGTCGACCATCGGTTCCAACGCGGCGGTGGACAGTGGGCGGCCGGCATCCGCCAGCACGGCCAGCAGTTCGCGGACCACGCCGTCGCGGGGGAAGGCCAGCGAGCCGAAGTACGCCCAGATGTCGCGGTCCTCGCGGCCGGGCAACAGCAGCACGTCGGCGCGGCGCACGCCACGGCCGGCGCGGCCGATCTGTTGGTAGTAGGCGATCGGGGACGCGGGCGCGCCAAGGTGGACCACGAAGCCCAGGTCCGGCTTGTCGAAGCCCATGCCCAGCGCGGACGTGGCGACCAGCGCCTTGATCTCGTTGGCCAGCAACTTGCGTTCCGCGGCTTCGCGTTCCGCCGTATCGGTCCGGCCGGAGTACGCGACGACGTCGAAGCCGCGCTCACGGAGGAACGCGGCAACCTCCTCGGTCGCGGCCACGGTGAGCGTGTAGATGATGCCGGAGCCGGGCAGGTCGGGCAGGCGCTGCGCGAGCCAGGCCAGGCGTGCCTCGTTGGTCGGCAGCCGGAGCACGGCCAGGTGCAGGCTCTCCCGGTCCAGCGCGCCACGCAGCACCAGCGTGTCCGGACCGGTCCCGGTACCGATCTGCAGCTGCTCCGCGACGTCGTGGACGACCCGGTCGTTCGCGGTGGCCGTGGTGGCCAGGACCGGGACGCCGTCGGGCAGGTCCGCCAGCAGGGTGCGCAGCCTGCGGTAGTCCGGGCGGAAGTCGTGGCCCCAGTCGGACACGCAGTGTGCCTCGTCCACGACCAGCAGCCCCGTGGCCGCGGTCAGCGATGGCAGGACGGCGTCGCGGAAGTCCGGGTTGTTCAGGCGTTCCGGGCTGACCAGCAACACGTCCACCCGCCCCGCCGTGACGTCGTCCTGGATGGCGGTCCACTCGTCGACGTTGGCCGAGTTGATGGTGGCCGCGTGCACGTCGGCCCTGGCGGCCGCCTCGACCTGGTTGCGCATCAGCGCCAGCAGCGGCGACACGATGATCGTGGGGCCCGCGCCCAGTTCGCGCAGCAGCGCGGTGGCCACGAAGTAGACCGCCGACTTGCCCCAACCGGTGCGCTGCACCACCAGCGCCCGCCGCCGGTCGACCACCAGCGCGCGGATCGCCGCCCACTGGTCGTCCCGGAGGGTG
>DASXXM010000331.1:0-10739 GCA_036503065.1 Pseudonocardiaceae bacterium
CAGACGTTCGCGAACACCCCGGCGAACGTGCGCAGCGCGCTGAACGGGCTCTCCGCGCTGTCGAAGACGATCTCGTCGCGGGACACCCAGCTCGCGCAACTGCTGTCCAACACCGGCCAGATCAGCCAGACCCTGGCCGGCCGGGACGCCCAGGTGCAGCAGCTGCTCACCGACGGCACGCTGCTGCTGGGCATGCTCCAGCAGCGCGAACAGGCCATCGCGACCCTGTTGTCGGGCACCAGAAGCCTGTCGCAGCAGCTCGCCGGGCTCGTCAACGACAACACCAGGCAGCTCAACCCGGTGCTGACCCAGCTCAACCAGTTCACCGGCCTGTTGCAGAGCAACCAGGCCAGCCTGGCCAACGGCATCCAGCTGCTGGCGCCGTTCGCCCGGCTGTTCGCCAACACCGTCGGCAACGGGCGCTGGTTCGACAACTACATCTGCGGCCTGATACCGCCCTCCATCGGCCCGATCAACCAGGTGGGGTGTTTGCAGTGACCTTCGCTACCAGAGCGAACCGTGATTTGGCGCGTGGTGTGGCCATCGCGTGCGTGCTCGCGTTGGTGGTCGCCGCGGTCGTCTGGTGGATCTTCCAGAGCACGAACACCCGCCGGATCAGCGCCTTCTTCGACCAGACGATCGGCGTCTACGCCGGATCGGACGTGCGGGTACTCGGCGTGAAGGTCGGCACGATCGACTCGGTCACGCCGGCGGGCACGCAGGTCCGGGTCGACATGTCGGTCGACCGCGGCATCCGGATCCCGTCGGGCGTGCAGGCCGTCGTGGTCGCGCCGTCGGTGGTGAGCGACAGGTACGTGCAGCTCGCCCCCGTCTACACCGGTGGCGCCGCCATGGGCGACAACGGCGTCATCCCGGCCACCCGCACGGCCACCCCGGTCGAGCTGGACCAGCTCTACTCCAGCCTGAACAAGGTCTCCACGGCGCTCGGCCCCAACGGCGCCAACGCCAACGGCAGCCTGTCCGACCTGCTCAACAGCCTGGCCGCGAACCTCAACGGCAACGGCCAGAACCTGCACGACACGATCACCCAGCTGTCCCAGGTCGCCACGACACTGGACAGCAACAAGGACAACCTGTTCGCCACGGTCGACAACCTGGCGCAGTTCACCCAGACACTGGCCAACAGCGATGCCACGGTCCGCAAGTTCACCAACCAGCTCGCGGACGTGAGCGGGTTCCTGGCCGGCCAGCGCGGCCAGCTCGTCGCCGCCGTCACCGAACTGGGCAGTGCCCTCGGCCAGGTGCAGGGCTTCATCCAGAGCAACCGGGCCGCGATCAAGTCCAATGTGGACAATCTGGCCCAGGTGACAAGGGTGCTGGTGAACGAGCGGGCGTCACTGGCCGAGGTGCTGGACGAGGCGCCGCTCGCGCTGGACGACGTGGTCAACTCCTACAACGCGGCGTCCGGCTCGCTGGACGCCCGCGCCAACATCAACGAGTTGGCGAACCCGCCCATCGTCGAGGTCTGCCACCTGCTCCAGCAGCTCACGCCGGCGAACCTGCCCACGGTGCTTGCCGACGCGTGCAACCAGCTCGCACCCGTGCTGTCCGGCGCGCTCCCGCTGCCGTCGGCGGCCCAGGTGCTGACGTCGCTGCAACAGGGCAAGCTGCCGCCGCTGCCGCTGCCACTGGCCGGCATCGTCTACGGCACGCCGAACTCGTCGACGGGGGGCACGAAGTGATCACGCGTCGACGGGTGCTGTCCGCGGCCGCCTGCCTGGCCGGTGTCGCGCTGCTGGCCGGCTGTCAGGGTTTTCAGGGCGCCTACTCGCTGCCGCTGCCCGGCGGCGCCGACCTGGGCAGCCACCCGTACACGCTGCATGCCGAGTTCGCCGACGTGCTGGACCTGGTGCCGCAGTCGACGGTGAAGGTCAACGACGTGGCCGTCGGCAAGGTCGACTCGATCTCGCTGAACAAGGCCAACTGGACCGCCGACGTCACGCTGAGCGTCAACGGCGACGTGAAGCTGCCCGCGAATGCCGACGCCGACCTGCGTCAGTCCAGCCTGCTCGGCGAGAAGTACATCTCGCTGGTCGCGCCGGAGAACGGCGCCGGCACGCTGGCCGACGGCGCCACCATCCCGCTGGCAAGGACCAACAGGAACACCGAGGTCGAAGAGGTGTTCGGCGCGCTGTCCATGCTGCTCAACGGTGGTGGCGTGCAACAGATCCAGACCATCGCCAAGGAGCTCAACAGCGCCACCACCGGCAACGAGCCCGCCATCCGAGACCTGCTGTCCAATGTGGACACGCTGATGTCCGGCCTGAACGCGCACTCGGCGCAGATCACCCAGGCACTGGACGGGGTGAACCGGCTGTCCGCGACCCTGTCCTCGCAGACCGACCAGATCGCGGGTGTGCTGACCAACCTCGGCCCCGGCCTTGCCGTGCTCAACAGCCAGCGTGACCAGCTCGTCGCGATGCTCCAGTCGCTGAGCCAGCTCTCCGGGATCGCGGTGGACACGATCAACAAGAGCCAGGCCGACCTGATCCACGACCTGAAGGCGCTCACGCCGACGCTCCAGCAGCTGTCCAATGCCGGCGCCAATCTGCCCAACGCGCTGCAACTCCTGCTGACGTTCCCGTTCACCGACTACGCGACACAGGGCATCCGCGGCGACTACGCGAACCTGTTCGCCACCATCAACCTGAACCTCTCCGACGTGCTGACCAACCTGGGCCGCTCCCGCCAGAACCCGCTGTCCGGCCTGCTCCCCGGCCTGCCGGGGCTGACCGGCGGCATCAGCGGCACCCCGACCAACCAGCCGCCACCCCTGCCGCTGCCCAACCAGCCCAGTGGCTCCGGCGCGGGTTCCTGCGGTGGGCTGGGCGGCATTCTGGGCACCCTGCTGGGAGGCTGTCACTGATGCTCACCCGCAAGGTCGTCATCCAGGTGATCGTGTTCGCCATCGTCGGCGTCGTCGCGGTCGTCTACGCCGGCATGCGTTACGCCGGCATCGGCGCTTCGATCGCCCAGCCCGGGTACTCCGTCCGGATGGAGTTGGCCGACGGTGGCGGCATCTTCACCAACGCCGAGGTCACCTACCGGGGTGTGACCGTCGGCAAGGTGACCGGGATGCACCTGACCGCGACCGGTCTCGAGGTCGACCTGCACATCGACGCCGGCGCGCCGAAGATCCCGTCGAACCTGCAGGCCGCCGTGGCCGACCGGTCCGCGGTCGGCGAGCAGTACGTCGACCTGATGCCCGGCACGACCAGCGGCCCCTACCTGGCGGCGGGCTCGGTGATCAGCCAGGACCGCACCACGGTCCCGCTGTCCACCCAGCTGCTGCTGACCAACCTGGACACGCTGGCCACGTCCGTGCCGACACAGTCGTTGCAGAGCGTGGTGAACGAGCTGAACGCCGGGTTCAACGGCACAGGTCCCGACCTGCAGAAACTGCTCGACTCGCTGTCGGACTTCACCAGGACCGCCCAGTCGCAACTGCCGCAGACCACGCAACTGCTGGACACCGGGAAGACCGTGCTGGACACCCAGAACGTCGAGGCGGGCTCGATCGAGTCGTTCAGCAACTCGCTGCTCCAGGTGGCCGCGCAACTCAAGTCGTCCGATCCGGCGATCCGGAACCTGATCGCGGCCGTGCCGCCGGCCGCCCAGCAGGTCACCGACCTGCTGACCGAGACCGGCCCGCAGCTCGGCGCGCTGCTGGCGAACCTGACCACCACCGCGGACATCCTGCGGACCAGGTCCAACGGCCTGGAACTGGCCCTGGTCGCCTACCCGGAGCTGGCCGGCGCGGCCGGCACCGTCGTGCCGGGGGACGGCACCGCGCACCTGGGTCTCGCGCTGAACCTGTTCAACCCGCCGCCGTGTGTGCAGGGCTACCAGGGCACGCCGCACCGCCCGGCCAACGACACCAGCCCCGCCAAGCTGAACACCGGCGCGTTCTGCGCGCTCCCGCCGGCCACCGGGGTCGACGTCCGCGGCGCGCAGAACGCGCCGTTCGGCGGCAATCCGCCCGCCCCGGCCACCGGCGGCTCGAGCGGCGGCAGCCAGGCGCCTGCTTCCGGCGGTTCGGGCGGACAGTCCGTGCTGACCGGAACCGCGCTGTCGCCGGTTACGCTGGCCCAACTCCTGGGGCTCGGGTAAATGGAGGACGTGATGACCACCGAGACGCTCGCCCCCGCGGCGCCGGCACGCCGGAACTCGCTGGTCGTGGCCGGCATCGTGCTGGTGGTGGTCGCGATGGCGGCGGCGGCCGTGTTCGGCGTGCTCTGGCTGACCGCGTCGAACGGCAGCAAGGCGACCGGCGTGGCTCAGTCCCGCGACGACGCGCTGCGCGCCGCCGAGCAGGGCTCGATCAACCTGACGACGCTGGACTACCACAACGTGCAGCAGGGGCTGGACCGGTGGAAGCAGTCCACCACCGGCGACCTCTACACCCAGCTCACCCAGGGCAACCTGGTCAGCACGTTCACCAAGCAGGCACAGCAGGCCAGGTCGGTGACCGTGGGCAAGGTGCTGGACGGCGTGATCACCCAACTGGACAGCGGCAAGGCCCAGGCCATCGTCTACATGCAGGTGACCGTGTCCGCCGCCGGGGCGAAGCCGACCACGAAACTGGTCCCGCTCCAGTGGGACCTGACCGATGTCCCGAACCAGGGCTGGAAACTCAGCGGGCTGCCGGCCGGTACGCCGGGCCAGTGAGGAAGTAGTAGGCATGCCACCGACCCGTCGTCGTCCCATTCCCGCACCGGCCCCGGTCCGCCGGGCCAGGGTGGCGGGCCTCCGGCATCCGGAGGCCCAGCACCGTCCGGTCGACGAGCCGCCGTCGGTCGAGGACACCCAGGTCATCCCGGTCATCACCGACGAACCGGCACCCACGCCCCAGCCCCAGTCGCGCCCGACCGGCAGGACGCGATCCAAGCCCGTCGCGACTCCGGTCACCCGGCAGGCGACAGCCGACGATGGCGACGCGGACTTCCCGGTCTTCGCGGGAGCCGACGTCGCAGATGATGTCGCCGATACCGAGCCCCGCAGGCGACGGACCCTGGTGCTGCCGATCGTGTTGGCCGTGGTCGCGGTGGTGTTCGGCAGCCTGGCGGTGGTGTTCGGCGTGCAGTGGTCGCACGCGCGGCAGACCGTCGCGAACACGGCGTTGGTCGACACGGCAGGCACGGCCGAGGTCAGCGGCGAGGTCGTGACCGCGGTGAACACGATCCTGTCCTACAACTACACGAACATGCAGAAGACCGAGAGCGCCGTCGGCCGCCTGCTCACCGGCAAGGCGCTGTGCCAGTACAACCTGCTGTACAAGGTGGTCAAGCAGCAGGCGCCGAGCCAGAAGCTGGTGTTGACCACGACCGTGCAGGCCAAGGGCGTCGAGATGCTCCAGGGCGACACGGCCAGGGTGCTGCTGCTGGTTCAGCAGACCGACACCCGCGCGTCGACCAACCAGACCAGCACGTCGCAGTCCATGATCGCGGTCAACACCGTCAAGCAGGGCGGGACCTGGAAGATCAGCAACATCGACACGTTCAACGGCGACAACACCACGCCAGGCTGCTAGCCGAACCAGCCCGCGGCTGCGGCACGGTGCCAGCGGCGACCTGCGCGGCGAGCCGCTCGGTTTCCCGGACGTGGTCGCCGAGGACGGCGCGACCGTTCGCCCCGCCCACTCCCACCTGCCGCTGCCGCCGTTCTTGCCGCTGCCGCCGGTTTGCCGCTCTCCGCTCCCGCCAGCGCCAACTCGCCGCGCCAAATTTGCCGCCAAATTCGCCGACCGGCGGGCAGGCCCCCGCCCTCACCGGGGGCTTCGGCCCTTTTCAAGCCTATTCGATCTTCAAAACCGGGACAAGCGGAAGTCGGCTGCCTGTGGATAACTCGGCAGGACTGTGGACGACTGGTCAGGTGGTTCGGCTGTGGCCCGGTAGCGTTGGCAGGACGTCGGCGGCGATCTCCTCGACCACCGACTCGTGGCCCGCGTACACGCCTTCGGCTCGTGGCCAGTGGGAGATGACGTCGGTGAAGCCAAGCCGGGCGGCTTTGCCGAGCATGTCGGTGAAGCAGGCCGTGCTGGTCAGGGAGTAGGTCGGGGACGAGTCCAGGCTCAGGTAACGGCGCACGGTGTGCGACGGGCGTTCCGCTTCGGCCAGTGCGGTGTCCAGTCGTTCTGCTCGTTCGGCGACGCCTGCCCACCACTCGTCGTCGTTCTCGGTGCGGGGGCCGCTGGTGACCCAGCCCTGGCCGAACCTGGCCACCAGGCGGATGGATCTCGGGCCGTTGGCGGCGACCACGAACGGCACCCTCGGCCGCCGCACACAGCCGGGGGCGCTGCGGGCGTCGACCGCCGTGTAGTGCGAGCCCTGCCAGGTGGTTCGGTCGTTGACCAGGATGGCATCGAGCAACTCGAGGAACTCGGCGAACCGGTCGACCAGCGCACGGTCGGTCAGTGGCGCGCCGCCGAGCACCGTCGTGTCGAAGCCGGTGCGGGCGCCGGCACCGACGCCCAGCAACAGTCGGCCGTCGGCCATGTCGTCCAGGGTGGTGATCTCGCGGGCGAAGGACACCGGGTGTCGAAAGTGCGGCGAGGCGACCATGGTGCCCAGCCCGATCCGCTCGGTGGCCAGGGCCGCCGCGGTGAGCGTGGGCACCGCGCCGAACCACGGGCCGTCGACCAGCGACCGCCAGCCGAGGTGGTCGTAGGTCCACGCGTGGTCGAAGCCGTACCGCTCGACCGCCTGCCACTTCGGCTCCGCCACCCACCACCGGTACTCCGGCAGGATCACCATCCCCACTCGCATGGCTGCGACGGTAACCGGCGGGCCGGACGGCGGCTCGATCGCGGCTCTCCTGAAGGGGAACAGGCAGGATTGGGGGGTGGAGATTCCCAGGCTCGTCGCGACCGACGTCGACGGCACACTGCTGGACCCGATGGACACGGTCACGCCGCGGACCGTGGCCGCGATCGCCAATGCCAGGGCCGCCGGCACACAGGTCGTGCTGGCCACCGGCCGGCCGGCCAGGTGGATTCCGGATGCGGCCGCGGCCGCCGGGCTGGACGGCTACGCGGTCTGCGCCAACGGCGCGGTGCTCTACGACATCGCCGCCGACCAGGTGTTGCTGGCGCATCGGCTGGACCCGGTGCTGCTCGGTGACATCGCGCACGCGGTGAGCGCCGCGTTGCCCGAGCTGGCCATCGCGGTCGAGCGGATCGGCGACTCGGCGGCGGCGCTGGGCGGCCACGAGTTCCTCACCGAGGAGGGCTACCGCCACCCCTGGGTCGGCGACCGGATCCGGACCGGGCCACGGTCCGAACTGTTGGGCCTGCCCGCGGTGAAGCTGCTGCTGCGGCACGAGGGGATGACAAGCGACGAACTGGCCGAGATCACCCGTGGCCTGGTCGGCGACTCGGTCGACGTGACCTACTCCAGCAGTGTCGGCATGGTCGAGCTGTCCCCGTACGGCGTGACCAAGGGCTCCGGCCTCGCCGAGGTGGCGCGGCGGCTCGATGTCACCGCCGCGGACGTGGTGGCGTTCGGCGACATGCCCAACGACGTGCCGATGCTGCACTGGGCCGGGCTGGGCGTCGCGATGGGGAACGGCCACCCGGACGCGCTGGCGGCGGCGGACGAGGTCACCCTGTCCAACGCCGACGACGGCGTCGCCGTCGTCCTCGAACGCTGGTTCTAGCGCGCGGCCGTCGCGGCGGGCGCGGGGTCACTGCCGGTGTTCGTGCGCCGACCGGTTCGGTCCGAACCGCCGGCGCCACGGGCTGGGTTCTCGCTGCTCGGGCGACAACCGGTCGGCGAGCCCTCGCGACCGGTCGCCCGACCCGCCGGTACGGCTGCGGAGGGCTCTCAGGTACAGTTCTGGGCATCAAATCATTGAGATCTGCGTCACGTGTTGCGATCCCGACTGCACTGTGTCCGCGTCGTGTTCGTGCGGTGAACTTTGCCGACCGCGAACGGCGCCGCGCGGATTCGCCCAGCTCAGGATGGTCATCGCGAGATGCTGCCCGCTCGTCCGGCAGGGTGATCGGTGCGTGGCATCTTGACTGTCGGCGCTCTCGGGGTCACTCTGTCGGTGAACAGCGGGCCGGCTTTTCGACCCTCTCTCGACAGTCGCCGTCCGTGTGGCTAGACTGCTAATTTGCGCTGCCCTCTTTCCGCTTGCCCTCTTTGTAGAGCTAGGATCTTGGGCGCCACCACACCCTTGACAGCTAGGTCGTCCGACTGCTATCGCAGCCTGGCGTCAAGCTACAGAGAGTCCCTGGAAGGACGCATCTTGGCAGTCTCCCGCGCGACCCAGGCCACTGCTGCGACCAACTCCACTGCGAACAGTTCTGGGATCCCCGGGGCACCGAAGCGTGTCTCTTTCGCGAAGATTCGCGAGCCGCTGGGTGTTCCCAACCTGTTGGACCTGCAGATCCAGTCGTTCGAATGGCTCACCGGCAATGAGGCGTGGTTCCAGCGCCGCATCGACGCAGGTGACGAGGCGCCGACGGGCGGCCTCGAAGAGGTTCTCAACGAGATCTCGCCGATCGAAGACTTCTCCGGTTCCATGTCGCTGTCCTTCACCGACCCACGCTTCGACGAGGTCAAGGCCTCCGTCGAGGAGTGCAAGGACAAGGACATGACGTACGCGGCCCCGTTGTTCGTCACGGCGGAGTTCACCAACCACACCACCGGCGAGATCAAGAGCCAGACGGTGTTCATGGGTGACTTCCCGATGATGACCGACAAGGGCACGTTCGTCATCAACGGCACCGAACGTGTCGTGGTGTCACAGTTGGTCCGGTCCCCCGGCGTTTACTTCGACTCGTCGATCGACAAGACGACCGACAAGGACGTCTTCAGCGTCAAGATCATCCCGAGCCGGGGTGCCTGGCTGGAGTTCGACGTCGACAAACGCGACACGGTGGGTGTTCGCATCGACCGCAAGCGCCGGCAGCCGGTCACCGTGCTGCTGAAGGCGCTCGGCTGGTCGACCGAGCAGATCCGTGAGCGGTTCCACTTCTCGGAAACGCTGATCGCCACCCTGGACAAGGACCACACGGCCGGCACCGACGAAGCCCTGCTGGACATCTACCGCAAGCTTCGTCCCGGCGAGCCGCCGACGAAGGAGAGCGCGCAGACGCTGCTGGAGAACCTCTTCTTCAAGGAGAAGCGATACGACCTGGCCAAGGTGGGCCGGTACAAGGCCAACAAGAAGCTCGGCCTGGCCATGCCGTACACCACCGGCGTGCTGACCGAGGACGACATCGTCACGACGATCGAGTACCTGGTCCGCCTGCACGCGGCCGAGACGACCATGCCGTCGCAGGGTGAGCCCGGCACCGAGGTGCCGGTCGAGGTGGACGACATCGACCACTTCGGCAACCGTCGCCTGCGCACCGTGGGTGAGCTGATCCAGAACCAGATCCGGGTCGGCCTGTCCAGGATGGAGCGTGTGGTCCGGGAGCGGATGACCACTCAGGACGTCGAGGCGATCACGCCGCAGACCCTGATCAACATCCGCCCGGTGGTCGCCGCGATCAAGGAGTTCTTCGGCACCAGCCAGCTCTCCCAGTTCATGGACCAGACCAACCCGATCGCGGGCCTGACCCACAAGCGCCGCCTCTCGGCGCTGGGCCCCGGCGGCCTGTCCCGTGAGCGGGCCGGCATGGAGGTCCGGGACGTCCACCCGAGCCACTACGGCCGGATGTGTCCGATCGAGACGCCGGAAGGCCCGAACATCGGCCTGATCGGCTCGCTCTCGTCGTACGCGCGGGTGAACCCGTTCGGGTTCATCGAGACGCCGTACCGCAAGGTGGTCGAAGGCCAGGTCACCGACCGGATCCAGTACCTGACCGCCGACGAGGAGGACCGGTACGTCATCGCCCAGGCGAACGCCATCCTGGACGAGGACAACTCCCTGGTCGAGGACCGCGTCCTGGTCCGCCGCAAGGGCGGCGAGATGGAGGCCGTCACCCCGGCCGAGGTCGACTACATGGACGTGTCGCCGCGCCAGATGGTGTCGGTGGCCACCGCCATGATCCCGTTCCTCGAGCACGACGACGCCAACCGCGCCCTGATGGGCGCGAACATGCAGCGCCAGGCCGTGCCGCTGCTGCGGGCCGAGTCCCCGTTGGTGGGCACCGGCACGGAGCTGCGGGCCGCGGTCGACGCCGGTGACGTGATGGTCGCCAAGAAGGCGGGTGTGGTCGAGGAGCTGTCCGCCGACTACGTCACGATCATGGCCGACGACGGCACCCGGCAGACCTACGGGCTGCACAAGTTCCGCCGCTCCAACCAGGGCACCTGCATCAACCAGAAGCCGATCATCAACGAGGGCGACCGCGTCGAGGTCGGCCAGGTGATCGCGGACGGTCCGTCCACCCAGAACGGTGAGATGGCGCTGGGCAAGAACCTGCTCGTCGCGATCATGCCGTGGGAGGGCCACAACTACGAGGACGCGATCATCCTGTCGCAGCGTCTCGTGCAGGACGACGTGCTCACCTCGATCCACATCGAGGAGCACGAGATCGACGCGCGGGACACCAAGCTGGGCGCGGAGGAGATCACCCGGGACATCCCGAACGTCTCCGAAGAGGTCCTGGCCGACCTGGACGAGCGCGGCATCATCCGCATCGGCGCCGAGGTCCGCGACGGCGACATCCTGGTCGGCAAGGTCACGCCGAAGGGCGAGACCGAGCTGACCCCGGAGGAGCGGCTGCTGCGCGCGATCTTCGGCGAGAAGGCCCGCGAGGTGCGGGA
>DASXXM010000332.1:0-4944 GCA_036503065.1 Pseudonocardiaceae bacterium
CCGGTCCTGGGTGGGTGCTATGGCATATAGCATCGGTGGTCGCGGGATTGTCAGGCGCTGGCGAGGTGGGTTCGTGATCGAGCCGCCGACCCAGCCGATCTCGCTGGACCTGCTGCCTCGCGCGGTGGTGGTGCGCCGCGCGGTGGTGGTGTCCGGCACCGCCGTGGTGATCGGCGCGGCGCTGGGTGGGGTGGTCGGGCTGTTCGCCGGTGCGTTGGCCGGCCTGGCGACGGCCGCCGTGGTCGCCGTGCCGCTGCTCGTGCTGGCACTGGGCGAGGCACGGCGGCGCTGCTGGCTGACCGGCGCCGTGGTGTCCGTGCGGGCCTTCGGCACCCGGTCGGTCGACGTGCGGCACCTGACCCGGATCGAGCTGCTGATCACCGAGGTGCGTGGCACGCGGGCGGTCGGCGTACTGGTGGCGGGGCCGCCGAAGGGCAGGACCATCAACATCGCCGTGGCCACCTACACCGGCGTCGGCGGCCGCGAACTGGACATCATCGCGCTGCGCCGCCTGGCCGACGCTCTTGCCGGCGGCGCGGAACCGCGTGGCCTGGTGTACGCGGAACTCCTGGTGGCCCAGTTGCGCGCGGAGGCCCGCGGCGCGGGCGCCGCCGAGCGCCCGCTGTACCGGATCGCCGCACTGGCGCCCGGCGGCCGGCTGGCACATCGGGTACCGGCGGACGAGGTCACGCAGTTCGTCGCCGCGCTTGATTAGACCCCGGACTGGATCTCGGTCGACCGGCCCAGGAACGTGATCGGGCCGGGGTCGGCCACGTCCAGCGAGTGGAAACCCAGGCGTTCGTAGAAGGCCCCGGCGCCCGTGTTGGTGGTCAACATGGCCAGATACACGCGGGGAACCCCCGCCTGCCGCAGCGCGGTAAGCAGCGTGCCGATCAGCTTGCGTCCCCACCCGGCCCGCTGGAACGCCGGCAGCAGGTCGATGTGCAGGTGGGCCGGATAGTCGGCGAGTTCCGGGTTGATCAGGTACTCCGGCCGGTGCAGCAGCGCGGCCATCTCCTCGTCCCGGTTGGCAGGCGGCCCGGCCGGCTCGGGGTGCTTGGCGCCGACCAGCGGCAGCCACACGTCCCGCAGCTGGTGGGCGAACCCGACCGTGTCCGGCACGCCGAGCACGTAGCCACTGACCCGGTCGCCGTCGTCCAGCACGAAGGCGAAGTCCGGCGCCAGCAGCAGGTACGGCCCGGCGAACAGGTCCCCGATCAGGTCAGGGTCCCGGTACAGGCCGGTGGCGTCGCCGCCGGAGTCGGCGGTGCGAAGGCACACGTCGTAGACGTCGTCCCGGTCTGCTGGCCGGTAGGGGCGGATCACGGCATCGGACATGATCCGGATGATATGCGAATCCGATTGACGCCTGTTCGAACATGTGTTCGAATCGATAGGTGCGATGGGACGGGCAGCGAGTCGACAACCAGCAGCAGACGGCACTACCGGGCATCGGGGAACTCGTGCGGAGCGTGCGCACCCCCGAGTTCAACGGCCTGGTGTTCCACGAGGTCCGGGCGCGCTCGGTGCTCAACCGGGTGCCCGGCGGATCGTCCATGCCGTTCAGCTGGACGGTGAACCCGTACCGGGGCTGCTCACACGGCTGCACCTACTGCCTGCACGGCGACACGCCGATCCTGCTGGCAGGCGGCCGAACCAAGCCGATCGCCGAGCTGGCGGTCGGGGACCGGGTCTACGGCACCGTCCGGCGGGGCCGCTACCGCCGTTACACGCCGACCGAGGTGCTCGCGCACTGGTCCACCGAGAAGCCGGCCTACCGGATCACCCTGGCCGACGGGACCGAGCTGATCGCGGGCGGCGACCACCGGTTCCTGTCCGAGCGCGGCTGGAAGCACGTCACCGGTGACACCACCGGCCACGGCCGCAGGCCACACCTGACGACCGGCAACAAGCTGATGGGCACCGGCCGGTTCGCCACGCCACCGGCCGAGGACGCCGACTACCGGCGCGGCTACCTGTCCGGGCTGCTGCGGGGCGGGGCGGGCGCCGCCTACCGCGACCGCGTTGCCCGCTTCCGCCTCGTCGACGCGGACGCCGAGGTGTTGGCGCGCGCACGGCGGTACTTAACCGGATTCGGCATCACCGACGCCGAAGCCGACACCGCGGCGGTCGACGACTGGCCCCATTGCCCGACCGCCCAGTGGCACAAGGGTTTCCTGGCCGGCGTGTTCGACGTCCGGGGCGGCCACGCCAACCGGGTGCTGCGTATCCGCAACTCCGATCCGGACATCGTGCACGCGGTGCTGCTGGCGCTCAAACGGTTCCACTTCGGTTTCACGGTGGAGCACCCCGGCCGCGAACTCGGCCCGCACGTGGTCCGGCTCAACGGCGGACTGGCCGAACACCTCCGGTTCTTCCACACCGTCGACCCGGCCGACACCACCAAGCGCGCCATCGACGGCCTGGCCATCAAGTCCGGTGCCGCGCTGGACGTGGTGTCCATCGAGCCGACAGGCGATGTGCTGCCGCTGTTCGACATCACCACCGGCACCGGCGACTTCATCGCCGACGGGGTCGTCAGCCACAACTGTTTCGCCCGGAACTCGCATACCTACCTGGATCTGGACTCCGGTCACGACTTCGACTCCCAGGTGATCGTGAAGGTCAACGCGGCCGAGGTGCTGGCCTCCCAGCTGCGCGCCAGGACGTGGCAGCGCGAACACGTGGCGATGGGCACCAACACCGACCCCTACCAACGGGCGGAGGGCCGCTACCGGCTGATGCCCGGCATCGTGGGTGCGCTGGGCCGGTCCGGCACACCGCTGTCCATCCTGACCAAGGGCACCGTGCTGTCGCGCGACATCGCGCTGCTGGCTGACGTGGCAACCGATGTGTCGGTGGGTGTCGGCGTGTCGATCGCGTTACTGGACAGGGACATCCACCGCACGCTGGAACCCGGCACGCCGAGCCCGCAGGCGCGGCTGGAACTGGTGCGTCGGGTGCGCGAGGCGGGCCTGCCGTGCGGGGTGTTCGTGGCGCCCGTGTTGCCGAGTCTGACCGATTCGGTAGCGCAACTGGATCGGCTGTTCGCCGCGATCGCGGACACGGGCGCGACCGGGGTCACGGTGCTGCCGCTGCATCTGCGGCCCGGCGCGAAGGAGTGGTTCGCCGCGTGGCTGCGGCGGGAACATCCGGAGTTGATCGAGACCTACCGGGCGATCTACGGCCGGGGCAGCTACGTCGACCGGCGTTACGGCAGGCTGCTGGCGGATCGGGTGGGTCCGCTGCTGCGCCGGCACGGTCTGGCGCCAAGGCTGGGGGATGAGGTTGCTGCGTCAAGCAACCAGGAGGCGGGCGATGCCGAACCCGAGACGGTTCGGGCGGTCTGGCCAGCCGGCAGCCTGCCCGCCGGCACGCGGGCGCCGGCTGCCGTTGATCAGGACCAGTTGAGCCTGTTGTAGCCCTGGTCCGGGGCCACGGTCAGCAGTCCTGCTGGACCGGGGCGCTGCTCAGCGCCTCGGTGAGCTGGGCCACCATATGCAACCATGCCTCTCCGTCGGGCGAGTCGATCCATAGTTCGTTGAGTTCCGAGCATTCGCCCAATACTCGAACGAGCGCGAGTGCGGCGATCGGACGAAGATCGCTCGACAGTTCGGGAATCAGCTGCTTCGGGCCGTGAATGCAATCGATTGGTAAACCGTTGCCACCCTGTGCGGCCACCAGCGCGGCCGCCGCCACCGCGGCGCCACCCACGTCCCGGTCCAGGTAGTCGGTCTGCTCTAGCGCGTCGGTCAGCGCGTCTCGAATCGCGCCGACCCGAAGGTCGGGTTGAAGATGATCGAGCGACGTGGCGAAGTCGGCCGCGTCGTCGTTATCGAACGGCCCAGTGCCCCATGCACCCATTGGCTCCCTTTCCGTATCGACGGAGTGTGTCGACCGAATGATGGCAGCGAAGCCGTTAAGCCAAGTCAAGGTTCGCAACTGCGGAAGGCCGCGAACGGGTGAATGTTTTGGTCGGTCGGTTACTCGGCCGGACCCGCCGGCGACCCGTCGACGTGGCGGAACTCGGCCAACCAGCGGCGGGTGTCCGGATCGGCTGGATCGCGAATGGCGTCGATTCGAACTTGTGTCAATTCGTGAGTCGCGAACGACTCGATCTCGGCACGATCCAGTGGCCACGGCGGTCCGGCATAGATATCGTCCTTTTTGTCGGCCACTACGGCACTGGCGAGGAGTGTCCCGCCGGGCCCGACCAGGGCGGCCACCGCGGCGATCGCCCTGGCGCGGACCGTGCGCGGCAGCGCCTGCACCGTGTAGATCTCCACCACGAGGTCGAAGGCGCCCCGCCACTGCGCCGGCAGGTCGAACAGGTCGGCGGTCCGGTACCGGACGGGCGAGTCCGGCCGCCGCGCCCGCACCGTCGCGATGGCGGACTCGGACACGTCGAACGCCTCCGTGGCAAAGCCGAGCCCGGCGAGGTACTCCGCGTCCCGGCCGAGGCCGCAGCCCACCACCAGCGCCGGGCGGCCGTTGCCACTGCGGCCCGCCAACCACTGTTCGAGCAGCGGGTTGGGGTGGTTCCAGTCCCACGGCATGTCCACCTCGCCCCGGCGGGCGGCACTGTAGAGCTGTTCGAACCACGCGGTCGGCGTACCGGCGGCGACCGCGGGCGCGGCCAGCCGACTCGCCTGCCGCTGCCAGCCGCCCGCGGTGTGCCGCAGGATCGCAGGCACCGGGTCCTCGTCCTCGATCACCAGCGTTGACACGGTTGTGTCAGGAACGGGTGCGGTGCCGAGCACGATCAGGGAGGCGACCCGATCCGGGCGCGTCAGCATCACGCGACGCGCGGCTTCGGCGTCCCGCGCCACGAGGTGCACGCGGTCCAGCGCGAGGTCGTCGAGCACAGCGACCGGGTCGCCGCCGGAGTGGCGGACCACACACCGGGCGCCCGCGGCGAGTCGCTCGCACAGCGCGGGCGGCGGG
>DASXXM010000333.1:0-9569 GCA_036503065.1 Pseudonocardiaceae bacterium
GCCTGCCGGTAGGCCGCGTCGAACCGGGCGGCCTGCGCGTTCACGGACGGGTCGTCCGGCTGGTCGGCGCAGGCCAGGTGCGACCAGACCGCGACCACCTCGATCGCGTCGTGCTTCGCGGCCGTGGCGACCAGGTCGGGCCATTCAGCCGCCGAGCAGCCGTTCCTGCTCATGCCGGTGTCGATCTTCAGGTGGACCCTGGCCGGTTTGCCGGCCCGGTCGGCCGCCCGCGCCAACGCCGTCAGTTCGGCGGTCGACGACGCGGCCAGGTCGACGTCGGCCCGGATCCCCGGCGTCCGGTCGGTGTCCGGCAGGTCCAGCCAGGCCAGGACCGGGACGGTCAGCCCGGCGTCCCGCAGCGTCAGCGCCTCGGCCAGCGAGCACGCGCCGAGCCAGCCCGCGCCCGCCTCGACCGCCGCCCTGGCCACCGGAACGGCGCCGTGGCCGTAGCCGTCCGCCTTCACGGCGAGCATCGTGGCGGCACCGGATGCCGCGGCCAGGCCGGCCAGCAGTCGCACGTTGTGCCGGATCGCGTCCAGGTCGACCACGACCTCGGCCCGAACAGGTGTGTGCACGGCTCGATGCTGACATACGCCGGTGGACGACCCGGGCACCGGGCGGCCGCCACCGGAGCGCCGGTCGAGTTACCGGAGATCCACTCGCCTTGTCCGCCAAGCACAACGCCACGTTGCCGAACGGCCGACGAACTCGGGCCCACCCCCGTGTCCATCCTAGTCGATCTTGGAAGGGCGCACCGCCACTTTCCTCAGACCTGTGGACAACTACACGGTTCGCCATATTTTCGCAGCTCAGGGCCCGGGGATCCCCCCATGTTCCATTCTAGTTGATCTTGAGTGTTGGCGCGACTCGATTCGCGCGGGGCTGTGGACAATTTGGGGTTCGGTCGAGTAGGCGGGTTACCTGACCGGCGCACAGGATACTCCGACGTCATCTTGAATCGGCATGCGCCGTTCGGGCCCGCGGGCGGTTCTCGCAGACCTGACGCAGGGCGGCTACTTCGTCACGCAACAGTTCGGCGAACGGAACGTGGCGAACATCCGGGCCGCGCTGCGGCAGCCGGCCGGGCGGCCGCCGATCAGCGGTGCGGACATCACGGCGGCGGGGCTCCGGCGGATCGCGTTTCTGGAATACGACGTGGAATACGTTGTCCGCGATATCGAATCCCTGGTGTTCTGGTTGACCGCGCTGGATCTGTGGCACGCAGATCTCCACGGCGCCGCAGCTATCGCCGACGTCACCCGGCTCAACCGAATCCTGCGCGGCAACGTCGATCACCGAGGATTCGCGACGAACGAGCATCGCTATCTGGCCGTTGCCCAGCGCTGAGTGATCACAGGCTGGACGCCATGCGGACCGCTCGGATCGCCTGCGGGATGGCGTCCAGCAGCCGGGAGGCGGGGATCGGCGCGCCACGGGCGGCCAGGTCGGCGGCCAGTGCGTGCAGGAACGCCGCGCAACCCGCCGCCAGCAACGGTTCCAGCCCGGCCGCGAGCAGCGCGCCGACCAGCCCGGACAGCACGTCACCCGAGCCGGCCGTGGCCGGCCAGGCGCCGCGAGCCGGGTTGACCAGGGTCTGGCCGTCCGGCGCGGCGATCACCGTGGTGTGGCCCTTGAGCAGTACCACGGCATTGGTCTGCCGGGCCGCGCGGCGTGCGGCGGCCACCCGGTCCGGTCCGACCTCGCCGGCCAGCCGGGCGAACTCACCCGCGTGCGGTGTGAGCACGACCGGGGTGCCCGGCTCGCGGGCGTCCCACAGGTCCGGGTGGTTGGCCAGCAGGGTGATCGCGTCCGCGTCCGCGCACACCGGGACGTCGGCGGCCAGCACGGTCCGCAGCACGTCCCTGGCCGCGCTGCCGGTGCCGAGGCCGGGGCCGACCACCCAGGCCTGCACCCGTCCCGCGTCGGCGACCGAGCCGGTGGTGACCGACTCGGGCCAGCGTGCCCGGACCGCGTCGGCCGCGGTGCCGGCGAACCGGACCATGCCGGAGGTGGCCAGCACGGCGGAACCCGTGGCGAGTACCGCAGCGCCCGGATAGTTGGCCGAGCCCGCGGCGACGCCCGTGACGCCCTGCGTGTACTTGTCGTCGTTCGGGCCGGGCACCGGCCAGGCCGCGCCCACGTCGGCCGCGGTGAGCACGTTCAGGTCGGGCTCGCCCAGCTCCGGGGCGAGGCCGATGTCCACCAGGACCACCCGGCCCGAGTGCACGGCGCCGTCGGACAGCACGTGGCCCGGCTTGCGGGCGCCGAAGGTGACGGTGACGTCGGCACGGACCGCCGGACCGGCCACCGCGCCGGTGTCCGGGTCGACCCCGCTGGGCAGGTCAACGGCCAACACCGGCGATGTGATCCTGGCCACCAGGTCGGCGGCGGCCGGGCGCAGCGGGCCGCGCGCGGACAGGCCGACGATGCCGTCGATGACCAGGTCGGCGGCGGTGATCGCCGCGCCGTCGGTGGTGACCCGGCCACCGGCCCTGCGCAGCGCGGCAAGACCGGCGGCGTGCGCGCGGTCCGGGTTGAGCAGGACGGCGGTCACGGCGACGCTCCGGCGGCGCAGGAAGGCGCCTGCCCACAGCGCGTCGCCGCCGTTGTTGCCGGCGCCGACGAGCAGCACGACCCGCGCACCGGCGACCCGGCCCGGCCGCCGCGCCAGCATCGCCGTGGCCTGCACGGCGATGCCGAACGCCGCCCTGCGCATCAGAGTGCCATCCGGCGTGCCGGCCAGCAGCCGGTTCTCGGCCTTGCGGATGTGGTCCGTGGTCCAGATGCCGTACATCCCGTGGCGCTCCCCTATTCGACCGTGACCGACTTGGCCAGGTTGCGCGGCTTGTCCACGTCGTAGCCGCGGGTCCTGGCGATCTCCGCGGCGAGCACCTGCAGCGGCACGGTCGACACGAGGGGCTGCAACAGGGTGGGCACGGCCGGCACCTCGATCAGGTGATCGGCGAACGGCCGGACCGTCTCGTCACCCTCCTCGGCGATCACGATCGTACGGGCGCCGCGCGCCTGGATCTCGCTGATGTTGGACAGCAGCTTGCCGTGCAGCACGGCACGCCCCTTCGGCGACGGCATCACGATGACCACCGGCAGCCCGTCCTCGATCAGCGCGATCGGGCCGTGCTTCAGCTCGCCCGCGGCGAAGCCCTCCGCGTGCATGTAGGCGAGTTCCTTGAGCTTGAGCGCGCCCTCAAGGGCGACCGGGTAGCCGACGTGCCGGCCGAGGAACAGGACGGCCTTGGCCTCGGCGAGATCGCGGCCCAGCTCGCGGACCCGCTCGATGGTGCCCAGCACCCGTTCGACGGCGTCGGGCATGGCCTCCAGCTCGGCGAACTCGCGGCCGACCTCGTCCGGGTACTTGGTGCCGCGCGCCTGGGCCAGGGCGAGGCCGACCAGGTAGTTGGCCACGATCTGGGCCAGGAACGCCTTGGTGGATGCCACGCCGATCTCCGGGCCTGCGTGCGTGTAGAGGACGGCGTCGGACTCGCGCGGGATCTGCGCGCCGTTGGTGTTGCAGACCGCGAGCACCCTCGCCTTCTGCTCCCGGGCGTGACGGACGGCTTCCAATGTGTCCGCCGTCTCACCCGACTGGGAGACGGCAACCACGAGCGTGTCCCGGTCCAGCACCGGGTCGCGGTAGCGGAACTCGCTGGCCAGCTCGACCTCGACCGGCAACCGGGTCCAGTGCTCGATGGCGTACTTGGCGACCAGACCGGAGTGGTAGGCCGAACCGCAGGCGATCACGAAGACCTTGTCCACGTCCCGCAGGTCCTGGTCGGACAGCCGCTGCTCGTCCAGGATGATCCGGCCCGCGTCGAAGTGGCCGCGCAGCGTGTCGGCCAGCGCCGCGGGCTGCTCCTCGATCTCCTTGAGCATGAAGTAGTCGTGGCCGCCCTTTTCCGCGGCCGAGAGGTCCCAGTTCACGCGGAAGGGCTTGGCCGTGGCAGGCGCGCCGTGGAAGTCGGTGACGTCGTAACCCGTGCGGGTGATCACGACGAGCTGGTCCTGGCCGAGCTCGACGGCGTCCCTGGTGTGCTCGATGAACGCGGACACGTCCGACGCGACGAAGTGCTCGCCGTCGCCGACCCCGACCACGAGTGGGCTGGACCGACGCGCGGCGACCACCTGATCGGGCTCGTCCGCGTGCGTGACCACGAGCGTGAACGCGCCTTCGAGGCGCCGGCACACCGCGCGCACGCTGGCCGGCAGGTCGCCCGCTGTGTCGCCGGTGCGGTAGGCGCGGGAGATCAGGTGGGCGGCGGTCTCGGTGTCGGTGTCGCTGACCATCTCGACGCCGTCGGTCTCCAGTTCGCGGCGCAGCGCGACGAAGTTCTCGATGATGCCGTTGTGCACGACAGCGAGCCGGCCCTCGGCGTCCAGATGGGGATGCGAGTTGCGGTCCACCGGGGCGCCGTGGGTCGCCCAGCGGGTGTGTCCCATGCCGGCGGTGCCGACGAACCCGGCGCGGCCGACCAGGTCCAGTTGGGCCTCCAGGTTGGCCAGCCTGCCTGCCTTCTTCTCGACGGCGAGCCCGCCGTCGGTGACCACGGCGACACCCGCCGAGTCGTACCCGCGGTACTCGAGCCGTCGCAGGCCGTCGAGCACGACGTCCAGCGCGGGGCGCTTGCCCACGTAACCCACGATTCCACACACGGGGCACAGCGTAGCTACACCATTGATGTCACCCGGCCGGGTGACCTGCCGTTTTGGTTCAGACCAATTGTGGTTCGGCCGGCTCGACCGGCTCAGCTGCGGCCGATGGACTACCTTCGGTGCCCATGTCCAGCACGGCGCGGCAGCTCTTCACGGAACTGAGCAGGCCAGGCCCCCATCCGGTGTTGCGGGGCGAGCTGGCCCTGGTCGGGCTGCCCGGCATCGTGTGCACGCCCCGGTCCGGCCTCGGCTTGCCGGCCGTGGTGTTCGGGCACGGGTGGTTGCAGCCGAGTGAGCGGTATCACGGGTTGCTGCGGCACCTGGCGTCGTGGGGGATCGTCGCGGCCTCGCCGAACACCCAACGCGGGCCGTTGGCGTCGCATCGGCTGTACGCGGGGGATCTGCGTGCCGCTCTGGACGTGTGTGTCGGCGTGCGGCTGGGTGACGGTTCGATCAGTGTTTCGCCGGACCGGGTCGGGTTGGCAGGCCATTCGACCGGTGGTGGTGCCGCCGTTCTGGCGGCCGCGGACGATGCCCGGGTTCGGGCGGTGGCGACCGTCGCCGTGGCCGAGGTTCGGCCGACCGCGGTTTCGGCGGCGGCTCGGTGTGGGATGCCCGGATTGCATCTGGCGGGTGCGCGGGATCTGATCGCGCCTGCCGCAGGTCACGCCGAGGCCATCGCGCAGGCGTGGGCCGGTCCGGTGACCTTGCGGTCGGTCGCCAAGGCGACCCATCTCGGGTTCACAGAAGGCCGGCACTGGAGCCAACTGTTGTTGGACGGCAAGCCGGAGCGGTCGACTCATCGGGTTGCCAATGCCCTGTTGACCGCTTTCTTCCTGGTCCGGTTGACCGGGGCGGATCGGTATCGGCCGCTGTTGGACGAGAGCATCAAGCGCTGCCCGATCGACTTTCAGCGGTCTCCCGCCCGTCAGCCGTCCTGAAGCCAGGACTGGGACGAATAGTCGTCATCGTCGTCAACCCGATGCCGCGGCTGGCGACGAACCACCGGCGGCGCCGGATCCGGATCGGGCGGCGTGAACCAGGACTGCCGCGGCGCAGGCTGGGCCGGCTCGACGAGGTCCTCCGGAGTACCGAACGGCGGTGTCCGCTGATCCGGATCGGGCACCGCAACCTCCGAGACGGAGACCAGTTCGTCGCCGTCGGTCGGGGGCTCGTCGTGGCCGAAGCGCATTTCGGGGGTTGCCTTGCGGTCCTGGGCGCGGCGGCGCATGGCGTTGATCCGGTTCACCCAACGCTCGCCGACGGCCTTGGTGGCCTCGGTCGCCTGACGATCGGCCTCAGCGGCCTTGGTCGTCGCCAGGTCGACCCGTTCCTGGCTCTCGCGGACCGCTGCTTCCGACGAACGCCTTGCCGCCGCGACGATGTCCTCGTACATTCCCCACCCCGATTGTCACCGGCCGTCGTCGAGTGTCCCACTGAAGCGTCCGACGACCTCGTCCGCATCGTCGAACAGTTGGCCCTGGGTGCGCCACTGGTTCGGACCGCGCTGCTGGTCGCCGCCGCCCTGGCCACCGCCGCCGCCCATGCCGCCCATCATCGGCATCCCGCCCATCTGGCTGGGTTGGCCCTGCTGGCCCTGGTCCGGCGCGCCGTCCGGGGCCGCGGCGAGGCCCGCGCCGCCGGGCTGACCCATCGGGGTCACGTCGGTGCCGGCCACGCCGGCATGGCCGGGCACAGCGGTGCCACCGAACATGTCGTGGCTGCCGTGCTGCGGGCCGAAGAACGCGGCTGCCGCGTGGCTGCCGCCGACCGCACCGCCCAACGCATTGCCGAAGGACGACGACGGATCGCTGAAACCCTGTGCGAAGGCGGAGTTGTCCGTACCGCCGACAAGTGCGCCAGGGTCGCCGGTGGTGGCTGGCTGGGTCGTCTGCGGCATGGCCGACGGATCGATGAAGCCGGCCTGCTGGCTGGTGTCGCTGACCAGCGTCGCGGGGGCCTGCGCTCCGGCGGCCGGTCCTGATGCGGCCACCGGAGTGGCTGAGTTGGCCGCCGGCGTGGCCGGGTCGCCGACCGGCTGCGCGTGGGCGGCGGTCGACGTCGCCGTCGGGTCTGCGATGCCCTGAGCGGTCGACGTTGCCGTTGCGCCGGTGGCGGGCGTCGGCTGGGCGCCCGCGTGGTCGAGGGTGTACGTGGTCGGCTGGCCGGAGCCGTCGTCCACGGTGACCTTGACTTCGCCGCCGGGCTGTTCCTGTGCGGTGATGGTCGTGTTGCCGTCGTGGATCACTGCCTTGCCGTCGGCGCCCGGTGTGATGTGTTGCACGTTCGATGCGCCGGCCGGGATCGACATATGGGCCGGCGTTGCGGTGGTCGTCGGCGTCGGCGTGGCGCCGTGGCCGAAGGCGATGTCGTACGACTTGGGCTGGCCGGTGCCGTCCTGCGTGGTCAGCTGCATGGTGCCCTGGCTGTTCGGGCCGGTCATGCTCAGCGTGTTGCTGCCGTGTTGGACGGTGAGACTCTCGGGGGGCGTGCTCGTCGTGTTGCCGGTGTCGGTGCCGCTCGGGACCGTGGTCAGCGGCGGGGTCGGGCCGGTGGTCGGTGGCGTCGGGACCGTAGGGGCTGGCGTCTGCGGGACGGTGGGGGGCGTCGGCGTCGGGACGCTCGGGGCGCTGCTGGGCGCGGTGGACCCGCCTGTCGAGCTACCGGAAGTCGAACCAGGACTGCTGCCGGAACTGGGGCCGCTGCTGGTCGGTGTGGTGGTGGCGGTGGGGACCTGGATGCCCTGGCTGAGGTCGGAGAACGGGTTCGCGTTGATCTTGCCGAGGCCCTGGTTCATGGCGTCGAACGACTGGCCCACCGTGTCGTGCGTGGACTTGGTGATCGAGTCGAACGAGGTCTTCTTCTGGTCGAAGTTCGGCTTGAACACGCTGTTGAGCCAGTTCGTCGCGTCCATCGACGCGAGGTTCTTCACGTTCTGGCTGAGCGAGCCGTTGCAGTCCGTGTCGCCCCAGTCGACATTGCTGAAGACGTTCCACTTCGCCATTCCGCGCAGCTCGTCGTCGTTGGCGTTGAGCTTGGCCGCGTCGATGATCTGCTGGATGTCACTCGGGCCGAAACCGCCGATATCGCTGGCATACATCTTCAACACGGCCTGGGCCCGTTGCAGGACAGCGGTTTCGATGGCCTTCAGCTGATCGGTGATCAGCTGGCCTGCCGCTGTCGTGCCGTCGGTGACGGTCTTGGCGTTCTGCATGAACGTGTTGGTGTACTGCCCGGCGGCCTGGGCCGCCGGGCCCTGCCAGAAACCGCCGAGGGAATTGGTGGCGGTGCTCAGGTTCAGCGAGCTGTCCGACAGTTTGCCGTGCGATGTCGCGAGTTGGGTGGCGTCGGCGCGGAACTTCGCGAAGTTGATGCCCCGCAGGTTGTCGTAGACCTTCTTGATGTCGTTGTCCAGGTCCGGCGCGCTGCCGACCCAGTTCTGGTACGGCGGAATGAAGTACTGGAAGTAGTACATGCCGCGCGAGCCGGGTTCCAGGATCTCGTCCGAGGTGCTCGCGCCGGAACCACCCTGGGCAACGGTCTTGTTCGCCTCGTTGCCCAGATCGGTGTTGGCCTGGCCGACCGCCTGGTCGTTCTGGACCAACTGCTGCTGTGCCTGGAACTTCGCCTGCCCGGCCGCCTGGTTCGCCTTGACGAGCTGGTCGCCGAAGAAGCCGGTGCCGTTGACCTGCGCCGCCTGGTTGAACGAATCCGTCGAGCCGTACTGTTGCGCGTACTGCATGATCTGCGCGTAGTGGGAGACGTAGTCCTGATTCGTGGCCTGCTGGTCGCCGGCGAAGATCGTGCCCTCGAACGGGCTGCCGTAGGCGGCGGACTGGGCGTAGTCGTTGAGCAGCCGCTGTTTGTCCGCGCCGGAGACGCTCGGGTCGTCCAGTTGCGCCTTGACCGTCGACCACTGCGGATAGTCCGTCATGCGCCCTGTCCCGACTTCGTCAGCGAGCCCGAGTTCTGGGTCTCGGCGCCGGCGTACTGCCGGTACGTGTCGGTGAGCTTGTCGCTCAACGTCGTGGTCGCGGTGCCGAACGCCTTGACGCTGGCGATCACGTTGTCGTGCAGGGCGGTGGCGTACGCGGTGGCCTTGTCGCCGAAGTCGCGGCCGCCGTCGCCCGCGCCGACCTGGGACTTGCCGATCGCGTCCGCCTCGTCGCCGATGGGTCCGACCTCGCCGTTCACCTTGCCGGCGATCCCGGACATCTCGTCACTGGTCTGGTAACCAGCCACCTGCCCCCACCCCATTCCACTGCGGACGACCTGCAAGCACGATAGCCCCGGATCAGGGCCTGCCACATTGACGCAGCGTCATCGCGAACGGTTCCGCCCCCGTCGGACATCTTCGCAGCTCGACAAGCGATTCCGCAGCGAAGTCAGCGCACCGACGCGACCACGGTGGCCAGGCGGGACGCGGCGGCCTCCGCCAGGTCGTGCGTTGGCGCCTCCACCATCACCCGAACGAGTTGTTCGGTGCCGGACGGGCGCAGCAGCACGCGGCCTGCCTCGCCCAGTTCCCGCTGGACGTCCGCGACCGCGTCCGCGACCGAGCCCGCGACGGCCACCGCGGCCTTGTCGGTGACCCGGACGTTGACCAGGACCTGCGGCAGGCGGCGCATCACGCCGCCCAGCTCGGCGAGGCTCCGTCCGCTGCCAACGACCCTGGCCATCAGGCGCAGCGCGGTCAGCACGCCGTCGCCGGTGGTGGCGTGCGCGGGCAGCAGGACGTGACCGGACTGCTCGCCGCCCAACGTGTAGCCGCCGGAGCGGAGCTCCTCCAGCACGTACCGGTCGCCGACGGCCGTGGTGCGCAGGGTGACGCCGTGTTCCCGCATGGCCAGGTGCAGGCCGAGGTTGCTCATCACGGTGGCCACGACCGTGTCGTCGACGAG
>DASXXM010000334.1:0-3076 GCA_036503065.1 Pseudonocardiaceae bacterium
CCGCCCAGAATCGGTCCCGGGGCAGCGGCGCGGGTGCGGTTGCCCCGCCACCCCCTGGGGACTCGGCTGGCAGTGACTCTGTGGACAGGCGCGCGATGTCGGTGAGGACCGGGTCGGTCGCGCCGACCAACTGCTGTTGGACATCGGCAAGGGTGTGGCCGTCGGCCTGCAAACGCTTGATGGCCACGAGTTGCAGCAGGTGGCGGCGATCGTAGAGGGCGGTGCGGCCGCGCATCGCGGTCGGCCGGTCGAGTAGGCCGATGGTGGTGTACCAGCGGATGGTGCGTTGGTCAGGCACGACCCGGGCCCGCCCGTTGGGCGGACCCGGGTAGTCGACGACCAGCGCCTCGGCGACCAGCGCCGACAGCTCATCGATCGTCCACAGTTCGTCCATGCCGTGATACTGACACTGTCAATGTGACAGTGTCAAGGTGGACCTGGCTACGACACCGTGACGTGGAAGATGATGTCGTTGCTGTTGTGCGGGATGCCGTCCTTGTCACCCCCGTTGGACGTGGTCAGCCACATGCCGCCGTCCGGCGCGGGCTCGACGGTGCGCAGCCGGCCGAAGGTGCCGACGAAGAACTGCCGGACGTTGGTCAGGCTGTCGCCGCTGATCTGCTCCCGGTACAGCCGCAGGCCGCGTTCGCACGCCACGTACAGGAAGTCGCGGATGATCGTGATGCCGCTGCACGAGGCCTGAGCCACCGGATAGGTCTGCTTGGGCGCGATGAAGCCCGCGGTGCCACAGGTGCCGGACGTGCCCTCACACGATGGCCAGCCGTAGTTGCCGCCCTTCACGATCAGGTTGGTCTCGTCCATGATGTTGTTGCCGAACTCCTGCTCCCACAGCCTGCCCTGCGAGTCGAACGCCAGCCCCTGCACGTTGCGGTGGCCGATGCTCCACACCGCGTTGTGGAACGGGTTGTCCGGCGGGATCGAGCCGTCCGGGTTGATGCGCAGCACCTTTCCGTTGAGGCTGCTGGTGTTCTGCGCGTTGGCGCCGTTCTCGGCGTCACCGGTGCCGGCGAACAGGAACCTGCCGTCCGGACTGAAGCGCAACCGGCCGCCGTTGTGGAACTTGTTGCGCGCGATGCCGGTCAGCAGGATCTGCTCGGTGCTGGTCTGCAGCGTGTCGCCGGTCGGGTCGTACTTGATGCGGACGATCCGGTTGTCCGTCGGCGAGGTGTGCATGATGTAGAGCCAGTGGTCGGCGGCGAAGCCGGCCGGGTTGATCTCCAGGCCGGTCAGGCCGCCCTCGCCGTCGGTGCTCTGCACGTTGGGCACCGTGCCGATCGTGTTCTTCGCGCCGGTCTTCGGGTTCAGGTGGACGATGTCGTGCGCGTCGCGCTCGTTGAACAGGATCGTGCCGTCCGGCAGCGTGACCAGGCCCCACACGACGTCGTCGTCCACGCCGACCTGGGTGGCCGTGCAGACGCCCTGCGACGGTGTGCACGAGGAGCCGGCCGACGTCGTCACGTCGAGGATCGGTGCGCTGGCGGCACTCGCGTTGCCGTTGGCGTCCGACGCGGTCACGTCGAGGTGGAATGCCGTGCTCGGCGCGAGGTTGGCGACCGTGGCGCCGGGGCTGTTACCCGCCGACTGGCCGACTTTGGTGGGGACACCGTGCACCACGTTGAAGACCGTGTAGCCGGCAACACCGACGTTGTCCGTGGACGCGGTCCACGCGAGGCTGATGCTGTCGTTGGTCACCGCGGTCGTGTGCACGTTGGTCGGCACCGTTGGCGGCGTGTGGTCGGTGGACGGCGGTGTCGTCACGTTGAGCGTGCCGCTGGCCTGGGACACGTTGCCGGCCGCGTCGACGGCGTTGACGAACATCCCGTACTGCGTGTTCGGGTTCAGGTCGCTGCACGTGCCGGCCAGGGTCGTGCCGCCGACGGTCTGGCAGAGCTGCCCGTCGTGGAGGACCTCGTAGCCGGTCACGCCGACGTTGTCGGTGGCGGCGGTCCACGAGACCGTGATGCTGTTGGACGTGTCGCTGACCAGGGTCGGGGTGCCGGGCGGCGTCGGGGGCGTCGTGTCGCCGCCGATCGTGCCGAAGACGCCGAACTCCCGCAGCGAGTAGCCGTGGGTCGCGTCGGCGCGGCAGCGCTTCGTGCCGAACATCCGGACGAACCTGCCGATGCCGTCCAGGGTGGTCAGGTCCTCGACGCCGCCCTTCCCCGCGGTGGTCGAGAAGATCTTCGACCAGGTGGCGTGGTCGTTCGAGACGTCGATCTCGTAGGCGGTGGCGCACGACGTGTCCCACTGCAACCGAACCCGGCTCACGTGCGCGACCGCGCCGAGGTCGACGTAGATCCACTGTGGATCGGTGCCGGCGACGCTGGCCCAGCGGGTCGCCGAGTTGCCGTCGACCGCGGCGGCCGCGGGACAACAGCCGCCGGACGACGATGCCGTCACGGGTTTGTCCTGGGACAGCAGCGGATCCGCGAGCGGCGCCGCGTGCCCGCCCGCGACGATCGTCGTCATCAGTGCCGCGGCGACGACCGTCGCACACGCCAGCACCGTGAGACCCCGAAACCGATCTCTCATCCGTCCTCCAACGTTCCGTTGACTGTAAACGTTTTCAATCGCTGGCCAGAATAGGAGCGAGACAACGGACCGGTCAACCAGCGGTTAGCCCGTTCAGCCGCACTGTTCACGCCGGTATGCACAAAAGGTGGGATGACCTGAGTAGGGTCGGGGACTGGCGCGGTGGCATAACGCTCCGTTTCCAGCCCCCGCCACCTCAAACCGTGCATGCGGTTCTCCCGCACACGGCTTTCCGACATCGTTCACCGACTGGCATGCGCCGTCGCCCTGCGCACGGTCCCGGTCAAGCGGTAGACCCCGAGTCGGGTGACCCACCCATAGGTGAAACGGGTGGTCCAGTTCCGGCCTCGGAGGCCATGTTTGCGGCTGGTGAGGATCGCCAGCCGCTCGTGGACGTAGCCATCGATGGCGTTGAACTTCCGCGCGGAGTTCCCGTTGCGGAAGTACCCACCCCAACCCCGCAACACGGGGTTTAGATCGGCGACCACCGCGGACACCGGCCGGACCGCCTTCGAGCATGCGG
>DASXXM010000335.1:0-15601 GCA_036503065.1 Pseudonocardiaceae bacterium
GTGGTGAAGCGGCGCAGTCGCAGGCTGTTGCTGACCACGAACACGCTGGAGAACGCCATCACGAGGCCGGCGATCATCGGGTTGAGCAGCCCGAGGGCCGCCAGCGGGAGGGCGGCGGTGTTGTAGGCGAACGCCCAGAACAGGTTGCCCTTGATGGTGGCCAGGGTGCGGCGGGACAGCCGGATTGCGTCGACGACGGCGCGCAGGTCGCCGCGCACGAGGGTGAGGTCGCTCGCCTCGATCGCGACGTCGGTGCCGGTGCCCATGGCCAGGCCGAGATCGGCCTGCGCCAGAGCGGCGGCGTCGTTGACCCCGTCGCCCACCATCGCGACCACCCGCCCCCGAGCTTGCAGGTCCTTGATCACGTCCACCTTGCCGGCCGGCAAGACCTCGGCGATCACCTCCTCGATGCCCACCTGCGCGGCGACAGCGCGGGCAGCGGCAGTGTTGTCCCCGGTGAGCAGCACCGGCCGCAACCCGAGAGCCCGTAGCCGGGACACGGCGTCAGCGGAGGTGGGCTTCACGGTGTCGGCGACTACCAGCACCGCGCGGGCGGCGCCGTCCCAAGCGGCCACGACCGGGGTGCGGCCGGCCTGTTCCGCGTCTCGGTGGGCGTCGGCAAGGTCGTCGGGCAGTGGGATGCCCCAGTCGGCCAGCAGCCGGGCGCGGCCGACCAGGACGGCGTGATCTTCGACGACGCCCTGCACGCCCAGCCCTTCGACGTTGGTGAACTCACCGGCGGTCGGCAGTGGTCCGACTCGGTCGGTGGCGGCGGTGGCGATCGCGGCGGCGATGGGGTGTTCGGAGGCGTGCTCGACCGCGCCGGCCAGCCTCAACGCCTCGGCCTCGGCGACGTCCGGGATGGTGTGCACGGCATACAGGCTCATCCGGCCGGTGGTGATGGTGCCGGTCTTGTCCAGCACCACGGTGTCCACCCGGCGAGTGGATTCCAACACCGCCGGTCCCTTGATCAGGATGCCGAGTTGGGCGCCCCGGCCGGTGCCCACCAGCAGGGCGGTCGGGGTGGCCAGGCCCAGCGCGCACGGGCAGGCGATGATCAGCACGGCGACCGCGGCGGTGAACGCCGCCGCCGCCCCGGCCCCGGTAGCCAGCCATGCGATCAGCGTGATGATCGCCAGGGCGATGACGACCGGGACGAACACTGCCGAGACCCGGTCAGCCAGCCGCTGCACTGCGGCCTTGCCGCTCTGCGCCTGCGCCACCAACGTGGCCATCTGCGCCAACTGGGTGTCGGAGCCGATCCGGGTGGCGCGTACGACCAGCCGACCCCCGGCGTTGACGGTCGCGCCCACGACAGTGTCGCCGACGCCGACCTCCACGGGCACGGATTCGCCGGTGAGCATGCTGGCGTCGACCGCGGAGGTGCCGTCCTCGACGATCCCGTCGGTGGCGATCTTCTCGCCGGGCCGGACCACGAACCGGTCGCCGATCGCCAGCTCCGCGACAGGGATGCGGATTTCGCTGCCGCCGCGTAGGACAGCGACGTCCTTGGCGCCCAGGTCGAGCAAGGCCCGCAGCGCGGCACCGGAGCGACGCTTGGCGCGCGCTTCGAAGTAGCGGCCAGCCAGGATCGCGGCGGTCACACCGGAGGCGACTTCCAGGTAGATGCTGCTGGTCCCGGAACCGCGGGCGAGCAGGGAGAAACTGTCGTGCATGCCGGTCATTCCGGCTTGGCCGAGGAACAGGGCGTACAGCGACCAGCCGAACGCCGCGGTCACGCCGAGCGAGATCAAGGTGTCCATCGTGGCCGCGCCATGGCGCAGGTTGGTCGCGGCGGCGCGGTGGAACGGCCATGCGCCCCAGATCACGACCGGGGCGGCCAGGGTCAGTGACAGCCATTGCCAGTCGCGGAACTGGAGCGCGGGCACCATGGCCAGCACGATCACCGGCACAGCCAGCGCGACCGACACGAGCAGCCGCTGCCGCAACGCGGCCAGCGTGCGCCCGGCGGCGTCCTGTTCGCTGGCCTGCTGATGTTCGGTGTCACCGGGTGGTGGTGCGGGGGTGGCGGTGTAGCCGGCGGCCTGCACGGTTGCCACCAGAGCGTCCGGGGACAGGTTGTCGGGATAGGTGACGGTGGCTTTCTCGGTGGCGAAGTTGACGGTGGCGCTCACGACGTCGAGTTTGTTCAGCTTGCGTTCGATGCGGTTGGCGCAGGAGGCGCAGGTCATGCCACCCAGCGCCAACTCGATCTGGTGGGCGGGTCCGGGCGTAGCCGGGCGGGTATCGGAAATGGAACTCATGAGCTCTCCAGCCTGTCTCCGCGTGGTGATCGCGGGGCGGTGGGACGGCGGCGGGGTGGGCGGTGCTCAGTCGGCCAGGTGGTAGCCGGCGTCGGTGACCGCCTCGCGGACCGCGTCCTGGAGCAGGGGCGCCTGGCTGGTGACGGTGACCCGGCCGCTGCCCAGGTCGACATCGACTGTCTGCACGCCGTCGAGTTCGCTGAGCTCCTCGGTCACCGAGGCGACGCAGTGCTGGCAGGTCATGCCGGTGACGGTGTAGATGGCGTGAGCCATGAGTGGTGTCCCTTCGCAGACGCCGCCGCGGTAAAGGGGTGACCGCGGACGGGTTCGGGTGGTCAGGAGCGGACCAGCCGGGTGATCGCGGCGCTGGCTTCGGCGATCTTGGCCTCGGCGTCCGTGCCGCCCTCGGTGATCGCCTGGCGCACGCAGTGGCCCAGGTGCTCGTCCAGTAATCCCAAGGACACCGCCTGCAGGGCTTTGGTCGCCGCGGCGATCTGGGTGAGCACGTCGATGCAGTACTCGTCGCGCTCGATCATCCGCTCCAGGCCCCGTACCTGGCCCTCGATGCGCCGCAACCGGCGCAGGTAGTCGTCCTTGTGCTCGGTGTAGCCGTGCATGGTGCGCTCCTCGTCGTGTCTGGTTCCCCGCGCGGCCGGCTTTCCGTCATGCCGGGGGAACGGGAAACACTCCTCCTTTATACCCACAGGGGGTATGGGTATCAAGGCGCTGGTCGCCGCCGCTTTCGGCGTCAGGTGCGAATCAGGGCGATGCCGGGATGGCTCGCCGCTACGCCAGCGCTGCGTGGCCCGGTGTTCGAGCAGACCGGCATGCGATCCAAGGTCGACTCGCCGGCCGCCGTGCCGGTCCGGCCCCGGTTTCGGCCACGCGCTCTGATCCAAATAACGCCCGAAGGAGCCGAAGCTGATCAAATACCTCGATACACCCACATCGCGACATGGCCCGTCACCGCGATCACCCTGCGCAGTCGCCGCTGGTCCATGCGTTCATCCGTCGTACTCCAACCGGGTTACGAGGATGCTTGGTAGACACGGTGGCGTGCGTTCCGTAACCTAACCGCGATCTCGCGGTGACCTGCCGTCCACCCAGAGCGGCGACGCGAAATCCCCCGCCCTACGGCCGATCGGGGGACCGCACCATGGGGCGACCAGGAGTGGTGTGACGCCGGTGAAATCACGCGTCGCGCTGTACTGCTGCTGGTCCTACGAACCGGCGGGTGTTGGACGAAGGAGATACGCGCGGCGTGGTGTCCCACCGAGTGAACAGAATCGTGTGTGGAACGGTCGCGGTTGCTGCCGTGGTCGCCGCGGTGAGCTTCACACCCGCATCGGCGACGGCAGCCCCCACCGCCCCGCCCACCAACAATGACCCCGTTGCCGAGTTCAACAAGCTCAGCGACCAGGCCAACGCGCTGAACGAGAAGATCAACGGGGCGACCGTCGACCTCGCCAACAAGCAGGCGCTCGCGCAGAAGGCCAGCAACGATGTCGCGGCTGCCAAGCAGGCCGAACAAGCTGCCCAGGCGCAGGAGAAGACCTACCTGGTCCAGGTCGACCGGTTCACCGGCGCCACCTTCGAAGGGGCCCGGGTCAACCAGTTGTCCGCGTTGCTCACCGGCACCTCGGTCCAGGACTTCCTGAACCGGGCGAGCGATCTGCAAGCTATGGCCTCGGACAATGCCGATGCCATGAACAAGCTCGGTGCCGCCGTCAACGCCACGCACCAAGCGGAGCAACGGGCGCAGAACGACCTGCAGACCGCTCAGCAAGCCGCCGCCGCCGCGGCGGCACTGAAGACCCAGCTCACCCAGCAGGCCCAGGCCCTGCAGACGCAGATCGCCCAGTTGACCGCGGCGAAGAACAGGCTGTCCGCGACCCAGCAGGCTTCGCTGACCTCCACGGGCGTGCAGGGTGTCTTCATCGCGCCCCCAGGTATCCGGGGCGCGGCGATGAACATCGCGTTGGCCCAGCGCGGCAAGCCCTACGTGTGGGCGGCAGCCGGACCGGATGCTTTCGACTGCTCCGGGCTCGTGGTCTACGCCTACGCGCAGGCCGGGTTGCCGGGACTGCCGCACTACACCGGCGCGCAGGCCACCCTGGGTGTCGCGGTGTCCCAGGCCGATATGCAGCCCGGCGACCTGGTGTTCTTCCCCGGCCATGTGGGCATCTACGTCGGCAACGGCCTGATGGTCGACTCGCCGCACTCCGGCGCGGTGGTCAGGGTCGAACCGCTGTTCTCCGGCTTTTCGGGCGCCCGTCGCCTCGGTACCTGACGGTTCTCCGGTTACGGCACGGCCTGCACCCGCGGGTGCAGGCCGTGCTACCGGTCCTGACACCCTCCTCTGTGGCGTGCTGACGATCGACGACTCCTCGGCCTTGCACTTCCTTCCGCATCCGAACTTTCTGATCCTCCTGCACACCGCGGCGTTCACGGTCGCCGTCGGCTGACCGTTGCCGGACGGGGTGGGGCTGCTCCTACGCGGCGTGGCGTTGGCCCTGTCACTGTTCCGCAAGGGCGCACTTCACCGCCGCGATCGCCTTCCAGATCGCCTCCACGAACCGCCCGACACAACCATCAGCCGGCCACAAATCCCACTGAGGTCACCGGATCGGCGCTGATCACGGACGTCGGACTGATCGCTCACCCGTGTGTTATGCCGACACGGCGGCGTCGCCGGCCGATGCCGGTGTGGGAGCGGGCCTGCGAGAGATGGCTGGGGCGGCCGTGTGGCGCCACGCCCGTGGCGGTACTCCGTTGCTGTGTCGGAACACCCGCGCGAAGTACCCGGCGTCCGGGATTCCGACACGCCGGGCGACCTCGCTGACCGGCAGGTCCGTCTCGGCGAGCAGGCCGCGGGCCTGGACCATGCGCCGTTCGATGATCCAGTCCACCACGGTGCGTCCGGTGCGGCGCCGGACCAGCGTGGTCAGGTAGCCCGGCGTCACCCCCACACTCGCGGCGACATCGCACAGGGACAGCGATTCGGTGAACCGCTGCTCGATCACCTCGAACACCTCGGCCAACAGGGGCTCGTCGCTGCGGCGCAGGTCGCCCACCACGTCCGTGGCCAGCCGTGCGACGTCGACCAGCAGCAGCGTCAGGTACGCCAGCGCCGCCTGCCGATAACCCGGAGTGCGGTCGGCCAGTTCCGTTTCGATCGCCGCGATCATGGCCGTCCACACCGGCTGTCGTACGGGCGGCACGCGCAGGCGCAACAGCCCACCCGGAATGCCGTGCAGGAAGGGAAACAGCAGCGGATGAGCCCGCCAGGACGACCACGGTGCCTGCCCATCGCCACCCAGGGCCGTCGGGTCGAAGAACACCCCACACGCCGATCCGGCCGCGTTCACCACAGCCGGGTCGATGATCTCGCCCGCGGCCAGCACGTACACATCACCGTCCCGCATCGGGCCGGGTGGGTCGCCCATCGCCTCCTGCCCGGCTCGTTCGACGTACGCCAGCACCGGGAAGTCATGAATGTGGCGCAGGCCGTGGCCAGGCCGGCTGTCCGCGTCGAATCGCACCACCGACACCGGCGGTGTCTCCGGCGTGGTCCGGTAACGGTAGATCGGCACCCCGGCGCGGTAGCGGACCGGCCTGGCTATCTGGGACATGACCCGAAGATAGTCCTACTTCTGCCAACAATCGACCACGTGCCCTGGCCCACCTGGCATCATCATGGAGTACATGATGGAACATCATCCCACCAGGGCCGCTACCGGGCATCGCCACGACTACCTTCCCGCTGCCGGGCGCGATGCCTTTCTGCCGTTCTACGACCTGTTCACCGCGGCCCTCGGCGCCGGGTCCCTGCATCGCACACTCATCGACCAGGCCGCGCTCGCCGAGGGGCAGCGCGTGCTGGAGATCGGCTGCGGCACCGGCAATCTGACCATCCGCGCCAAACGAACCCAGCCCGGCGTGGAGCTGATCGGTTCCGATCCCGATCCATTGGCACTCGCCCGCGCACAGCGGAAGGCACGCGACCTGACCGGAATCCGGTTCGAACGCGGCTATGCCCAGCGGTTGCCCTATCCCGACGCCAGCTTCGACCGAGTGCTGTCGTCGTTGATGCTGCACCACCTGGACCACAAGACGAAGGTCGCCGCCGCCGCGGAGGTGGTACGAGTCCTGCGCCCCGGCGGCAGCCTGCACGTGGCGGACTTCACCGGCCAGGCCCACGGCGGGATACACGGTTTCCTGGCGCGACGCGTGGCGAAGTCCGCCCATGTGGTCGACAACCTGGACGACGGCATTCCCCGTCTGCTCACCATGGCGGGGCTGGAGTGCACCGAGGTCGCCGCACACCGTCATCCCGTCATGGGTCGGATCACCTACTACCGCGCACTGCGCCCGGCCTGACAAGCAGCCCAAGCGCACCAGCGGTATGTGACGGTTCATGATGGCCGCTGACGCTGGAGATCGCCACCACCGCGGTGACCCGTTCGGGATGGCGGGCGGCGAGCAGGTATCCGGCCGGTCCGCCGGAGGACAGCGTGACCACGGCGACCCGCGGCAGGTTGAGCGCGTCGAGCAGGGCGGCGAACAAGTCCGCCTGCTGCGGGAAGGATTCCCGGCCGGCCAAGGGCGTGTCCAGGTATCCGGGTCGCGATACGAGCAACCGTTGGTAGCCGTCGGTGGGGAGCCAATCCAGCATGAGGCGGGCCTGGTCGACGCCGCCGATGCCGGCGTGGCTGGCTAGCACGACCGGGCCGGTCATGCCGGTCAGCTCGAACTGGATCGGCCCCAGCGCGGTGTCCATGAGGCGTGGGCCGATCGTCGCGCTAGACGGCATGATCGGCCCCCTCTCGTGATAGGCGGCAAGTTTCTGTACCAGTCGCTTCACTCATGAGCCGACCATACCTGTAGCGACTGGTACAGTAAACCGGTGGTTCGCCCCATCGACTCGGCCCGCCGCGCGGAACTGCTGGACCAGACGATGCGCTACGCCGCCGAGCACGGGATCGCGTCGTTGTCGTTGCGCCCGTTGGCCGCCGCACTGGGCACCAGCTCCCGGATGCTGGTGCACTACTTCGGTACCAAGGAAGAACTCATCGGCCAGGCGTTGACCGCGGCCCGTCCGGACATTCCGGCTCTGCTCAGCGCGCACGTCCAGGCCGGACACACCCCGGCAGGGATGGCCCAACGGCTGTGGCGGGAGTTGACCACCGGCGGCGAGCAGGAACCCCGCACCCGCCTGCTGCTGGAGGTGATGGCGCTCGCCCTCACCCAGCCCGGCCTGTACCGCCAACACGCCGTGGACGCGGTCCGGGCCTGGTTGGATCCGCTCTCCGCTGCGCTGCGCGCGGCCGGCCTGACCGCACGCGACGCACACGCGCGAGCCACCATGCTGGTCAGTGGTCTGCATGGGCTCGCGTTGGATCGATACCTGACCGGAGACCGGCAACGGACCGACGACGCCGCCCACGACCTGATCACCGCTGCGACCAAGACGACCTGACAACGGCTGGCGGACCGGTCGTCGAATGAATGACGACCCCTCCGGGAGCACGACAGTGCTATCTCGGGGCTGTATCTGGTCAGTCCGACTTGGACTGATCAACCGAAACCGAACGTGAAGGTCAGCGCGTTCTGTCGATGAACCCCCGGATGTGCGCTTGGTTGCGCAGATGTCGTCCGGTCGCCAGCCGGCATAGATCGACCTGCGGTCACCCGTTGACAAGGATGGGGCTACCACTACGCAAGAGTTAAGCAAGTTGCCAAACTAACCGTGGCTCGCCGCGGTGTCCCAGCGATGGGAGTAAGGATGATCAGGACTTGTGTCGCGGCCCTGGCCGGCACTGTCGCCCTCCTCATGCCTTTGCCGGCGGTAGTTCCCGCAGCCGTAGCCGCCGCGACCGGATCGGATGTCGGTGGCGGCCGCCGAGCCGAGTTGACGGTCGCGGTCGGGCATGCACCGTCGCATTTCACGCCGGGCATGGTGGCCGCGTACTTCACGATCAGCGTCTCCAACGCCGGCACCGCGCCCACCACCGGCGCCGTTACCGTCACTGATCAGATGCCAGCCGGGCTGACCGCCGAGATCGCAGCCAGCCTTGGATGGACCTGTTTACCAGGTTCCAGCAGTTGGACGTGCGCCCGGCATGACGCGCTCGGCCGCACCGGGCCTACCCGTCGATCAGAGTGATTGTCGATGTCGCCGCGAACGCCCCCACCCACATCGCGAACACGCGACCGCATCGGACGGCCGTTCCAGCCTCTCGGCAACGGACCTCGTCCCAGCCCGCGACGGATGCCCCAACGGATGGTCGCCCGAGCAGACGGTCGCATTCTTCCCGCCGTTTCGCTCCGGCCGGCCCGGCGGGATCGACTCAGGGTTCGCAATCCGCAGCGCGCCGACGGATGCACCCTGCTCGACGTCATCTGGAACGCCGAACCGTTCCGCAGCCACGCCAAGTTCGTCTCCGTCGTCAGCACGGCCGTTGCCCGTCGGTGGTGCTGGTGGCGAACGCGGTCAACCGCAACCCGTCCGCGTCGGTGAACCGTAGCTGCGCACCAGGGTGCGGTCTTTCCTTACGTACCACGACCCGCATCCCGGCCGGCCGGTTCGACAGGTCCAGCACGCCGGTGGCCTCGGCCACCCACGCCCCGTCCCGCGGTGTCCGTTCGTCGTCGTAGGCGGGAGTCCACGCGGCGGCAGGGATACGGGCCAGACGCGCGACGGCGTCCTCGGGCAGAGTGAACCCCACCGAGTAGGACAGCTTTCGGGCCACCAGCCATTCCACGTACTCGTGGGTGCCGCCGGCGGCGTCGGTGCGGATCAGCACCTTCCGGTGTGGACGCCCTATGTGCCCGACCGGGGTTGGCCGATATCTGGACAATGATACTCCAGGCGATACTCCGACCCGGCCAGCAGTCTATTCGACGTAGGGGACGCTGTGCCGGCCCATTAGGGGGGATCGGCGCAGCAGCATATTTGTCTGCCACTCCAACGAGTACGGTGTGACCTGACCATCGGTGATGTTCCGTATCTCGGACACCACGCCCAGGAACACCCACGACCACAGCGCCGGCGTCAGTAGTTCCCAGTCGAGATCCGTCAACGCGCGGACCTCCGTGTAGCCGTGGATCACGTCGTCGTACTTGCCTCGCCAGGCCAGTGCGAATTCGGAGACCCGATGGTTCAGGTGGGTGCTCTCGAAGTCGATGACGCCGGTGAGATTTCCGTTCTCATAGAGCAGGTTCTGGTTGATGAAGTCGCCGTGCAGGACCATCAGCGGAGGGTCTGGTCGGCGGATCCGGTCGAAGGACTCGCGGGCGCGGTCGGCGTGCCATCGCATGATGCGCGCCTCCCGTGGGAACAGCGGCTCGTAGGCGCGGAGTGCCGCTGTCAGGTCAGGATCTCGGACTACGTCCTCGGCCTGCCGGGAGCCCGGTCGTTGTCCCAGATCGGCGAGTGTCGTCAGGTCCCCGTGCAGGCGGGCCAGCAACCGGCCTCTGTCCCGTTGGCTCGCCTGGTCCGTTCCGGTGGGCGATGTTCCTGGCAACCACTGGAAGAGGCACCATGTGCGGCCAGCTGTTCGGATGGGATCGGTGACCGCGACCGGGGTCGGCCAGCCCAGGGCGGCCAGACGACGCAGGACCCGTAGTTCGTAGTCGATGTCGCCGATCGGCTGATGTTGGTAGCGGCGCAGCACCAGGCGCTGATTGTTCGACGTGACCAGCCAGTGCTTGTTGGCTCGACCACCCAGACAGCCCTCAACCCGCAGGTTCAGCAGAGCCGTCAGGTGCGGCGGCGGCAGCAGCGGGTCGGCCGTGCTGGTGGCGGGCACCTCCACTGGTATCTCCTCTCGTCCTGTCGAGACCGGCCGGGAAGTCCTCGTTCAGGTACGCGCCAAGCGAACCGGTGAGTTGCAGCGTCGCGTTCCGCGCGGTGTCCGGATCCGAGACGGCCATGGCGACACCGGCGCCCGCGCGGCTGAGCAGGCACGCGTCGTTGCCGCCGTCACCGAAGGCGATCACCCTGGCGAGCGTCGGCTCGTGGTAGCGGTGGGCGAGAAGCTTGCCGAGGCCGGCCGTCTTGCACGATCCGGCTGGCACGACGCTGCAACGTCTGCCTTCCGGGGCGGCTTCGAACGAGTAACCGTCGATACCGTGCAGGGCGGCCAGCACCGCGGCTGCATCGGCATAGATCGTCACCTTCGCGGCCGGTGTGGCCGGTGGGCCGTCGGCCACGGTGAGCCACGATCTCGGACATCCGTAGAAGAACGCGTGTCCAGTTGCCGCGCGTCGTGACGAGGCCAGTAGGCGCTGTCCGGTGTCCACGACGAAGTCGGGGAAAGGGTGCGCGGCGAGCGCGGGGACCACCGCGTCCGGGACGGTGCGCATCGACTCGACCGTGTCCGTGTGCCAGTTCCAGATGATGTCGCCGTCGCGCAGGACCATGTGCGGTTCGAACAGCGCGAGCACCTGGGGTCCCAGGTCCAACAGCTTTACCAGATAGGGCGAGCGGCCACTCGCGATGAACAGGACGATCCCTTCGCTCCGTAGCTTGCGCAAGCCGCTCACGGTGGCGTCGGTGATCGTTCCGGTTTCGTCCAGGAGTGTGCCGTCCAGGTCGAGGACCGCGTAGTCGAACCGTCGTTGACGGGGGTCGGTACTCATGCGATCAGGCCTCGGAACGCCGACGGTCGGTTGGTTGGCCCAGGCTATTCGTCCCAGTGCGGGATCTGCGGCGGGGGCCATCGGGTTTGGTCGGGACCGTACTTCTCCAGGCGGTTGCGGACCCAGGTGCGTTCGTACTGGTTCAGGCGCAGTGCCCGGGACGTCAGGGCGTCCAGTCGCCGGGCCGGAGTCGCGGCCGGGAAGCGAAGGCCGAGATCATGGCGTACAGCACCGGGTCGTCGGGTTCGGTCAGTGTCTGCACCCGTGCCGTGCCGTCCAGGTGCGCGATCGCCGGCACCTCGGCCAGGCGGTCGGCGCGGATGCGGAAGATCTCGAGCATGTACGGCGAGGGGCGCGGACACTCGAACCAGTCCGCCATGTGGTCCTCCTGGACGATCGGGGCCACCGGACGCCACCACTGCCGGCGAGATAGGCCTGTGTCGGATCGACGCCGTGCTCGGTGAGCAGGCGCTGCACCTCCTGCATCACGACCAGGGTCGACGCTTGCTGGACGAGCTTCATCACGGCGCTCTGCACGTTGTCGTCCAGGCCGAACCGCACGTCGTAGGACGACGCCGCGGCCAGCATTGCCGGCAGGTCCGACCCGACAGCACAGGTCGTGGCCGACGCGAGCGCCATCAGGGTGCCGGGCTCGCGTTCGTATTTCCGGCCGGCCTCGATCCACAGCCGGGCAGGCGACCGCACGCCGACGTAGTCGACCGCCCCGGCGCGGGACACGCATCCGGCGTAGCAGTACCGGGGCGTGGCCAGGTCTTCGAGCAGGTCGGGACCGCCGTCCATGGCGAGTCCGACAATCGTCTCCTGTCGCAGGATCGTGGTGTCCACAGCGATCGCGGAGAACAGATGCGCGAGGCTGTGCACGGGCAGGCCGGTGTCGGCGAACCGCTCGACGTGCGGACAGCCGGTCGCGATGCCGGGCGTGCCCCACACTGCCGACACGTCCGCCCGGGTCAGGCCGTCACCGCGCAGCAGGTCGTCGATGAAGTCGGCGAGTCGGGCCGGATCGTGCAGGGACAAGCCGTGGTGTTTCCAACCGCTGATCCGCTCGAACTCCCAGTACCGTTCGAGCTCGATTCGGGTAGCGTCGATCCGCCACAGCGAAGCGTTGTGGTCGTGCCGGATGGGGACGAGCGAAAAGTGCCCCGGTGGCGCGCAGTAGCTGGCCAGAACTCGATCGACCGCAGTCATCCGACTTCGCTCTCCCATGCCGTAGTTTGTCAGGACGCATGATTCCGCGGCTGCGACACCGGATCGTCACGCGAGGCCGGGGGCCGCGACGCCTCGTCGTGCCGCGACGGTGACGGGCACGTGACGGGGCTGCCGCACGATGGACCGTCGCCGGAGGTAGGGGGGACCAGACGATGAGATCGCGGTTCGTGGCCGTCGCGGAGCTGACAGCCGGTGATTCACCGCGACTGTCGGGCGTCGATCCCGCGATTGTGCAGGCGATGGCCGATGTGGACCCGGCCACGTTGCCGGCGATCGTCGTCGAGCGGCTGACCATGCGGGTGTTCGACGGGTTGCATCGACTGGCGGCCGCCAGATTACGCGGTGATTCGACGATTCTCGTGCAGTTCGTCGACGGTGTGGACGACGCGTTCGTGGTGGCCGTGCGGAACAACGCGAGCCATGGCAGGGCGCTGCCGCTCGGCGACCGGCGGGCCGCGGCCGAGCGGATCGTCCGCAGCCATCCGCACTGGTCGGATCGGAAGGTGGCGGAGATCAGCAACCTGTCGCGGCGGACGGTGGCGAAGATCCGGGCTTGTTCAAGTGGCGAAGTGACCCAATTGAACAAGCGGATCGGACGTGACGGCCGGGAGTGGCCGGTACGTCCGGCGGACGGGCGCCGTAGGGTCGCCAAGATCCTCGCCGACCGTCCGGACGCGACCTTGCGGGAACTGGCCGCCGCCGCCGGAGTCGCGCTGGGCACGGCGAAGGCGGTGCGAGATCGGGTGCGCGGCGGTACGGCGTCCGGGCCTGCCGACATCCGGCCGCCACGGCCGGTGACCGCCGTCGGCAACCATCTCAGTGAACAGCAGATCCTGTCGGTCCTGACCAGGGACCCGTCGCTGATCCGGCGGCAGTCCTGCCGGAATTTCGTGCAATGGCTCGTTGTCTCGGCGGTGCGCCGGGAGTCACTGGACGACCTGGTTCGTGGCATTCCGCCGCATCTGGTCGGACTGGTCGGCCAGTTGGTCAGAACCTATGCCGACACCTGGTCGGAGTTGGCGGAGCGGCTGGACGAGGCCAACCAGCCGGACGGTCCGGAGCGAATCCTAGCCGTGCGGTGAAACCCGTGTCCGTGCACGAGATTCTGGACGTCGCCGCGGCGCGGTGGCCGGACGTGCCCGCGGTTCGGGACGCGCGCGGCGCCTGGACGTACGCCGAACTGGCCGAAGCGGGCCGGGCCTGCGCCGGGTGGCTTGGCCTGCGGGGGGTGCGTCCGGGGGATCGCGTGGTGGCACGCGGGATCGCCGATCGCCGGGTCTGCGCGTTGTGGTACGGGTGCTCGTCGGCGGGCGCGATCTTCGTGCCGGTGAGCGCTGGAACGCGGGCCTACCAACTGGACGGCATCATCGCGGATGCCGAACCTGCCGTCGTCGTGTGGGGCGACGGCTACGGGTGGACCCTGGACGAGTTGTGGGCCGCGCTGCCGGGCCGGTCGTATGCCGCGCCGGGCGATGTCGCGTTGTTCCTTTACACCTCGGGCAGTACCGCGCAACCCAAGGCCGTGGTGTGTCCGCACCCGCAGGTCGTGTTCGCCGCGCACGCGATCGCGGCGCGCCTGCGGTATCGGTGTGGAGACGTGGTCTACTGCCGGTTGCCGCTCGGTTTCGACTACGGGCTCTATCAACTGTTGCTGTGCGCAATCGGCGGCGCGACCCTGGTGTTGGCGGACGATTCGGTGAACACCGGCCTGCTCTCCGATGTCCTGGCCCAGGGGGCGACCGTGGTGCCGGTGGTACCGGCGCTGGCGGAGATGCTGGTGCGGCTGGCGGCCCGGGACAGCAGGCCCGGTGCTGTCCGCCTGTTCACGAACACCGGTGACGCGTTGCCCCCGGCGCTCATCACCCGGCTGCGGGCCCGGTTTCCCGGGGCCGGGATCCAGCTCATGTTCGGGCTCACCGAATGCAAGCGGGTGTCCATTCTGGACGTCGACGGCGACCTGGCGAAACCGGGTTCCGTTGGCACGCCCTTGGACGGCACCGAGGTACGGATCGTCGACGATGCCGGGAACACGGTGCCGCCTGGTCTCGCCGGCGAGATCGTGGTGTCCGGGCCGCACGTGATGGCCGGTTACTGGCGGGCGCCTGAGCTGACCGCGCGACGATTTCACGACGGGGCGCTGCGCACCGGCGACATCGGCCATCTCGATGCCGACGGGCACCTGTATTTCGACGGTCGCCGGGACCATATCTTCAAGCTCCGCGGTATGCGCACCAGTGTCGCGGAGATCGAGGCCGCCACAGTGGACATTCCCGGTGTCGCCTCGGCGGCCGTTGTGCCGCCGCGGGGCGAACGGGCCGCGTTCGTCTGCGTGGTCACGGAGTTGAGCGTCGAGCAGGTGCGCGGCGGGCTGCGGGATCGGCTCGGTCCGTCGAAGGTACTGGAGGTGCGACTCGTGCCTGGTCTGCCGCTCGGCTCCACCGGGAAGGTCGATCGGGTCGCGCTGGCGCGGGAGGCCGGCTGATGCGCGAACTGGTGGGCCGGTTCGGCAGCCCGTTGTACGTCTACCAACTTGAACGGACCGACGGCGCCCACGCCGACCTGATCGCTGCCCTGCCGCAGCCCTCGACGCTGTACTACTCGGTGAAGGCCAACCCGCATCCCGAACTGATCAGGGCGTTGGCGCAGGCGGGTTGCCCGGTGGAGGTCAGCTCGGAGGGCGAGGTGCGTGCGGCGACGGCGGCCGGTGCGGTGTCGGGTGACAGCCTCTACACCGGGCCGGCCAAGACCGAGCACGAGATCGCAGCGGCGTTGCGCGGTGGTGTCGGGCTGTTCTCCGCCGAGTCTTCGGCGGATCTGCGGCGAATCTCGCGGGCGGCCATGGCGGCCGGCGTGCGGGCGCGGTGCCTGGTGCGGGTGAACGCGCCGACGGCGGGCGCAACGCGGCTAAGGATGACCGGGACGGCCAGCCAGTTCGGCATCGACCTCGGCCAACTGCTGGCCGATCCACCATGGCGGCACGATGTCCCGGGCGTCGACATCGTGGGTGCCCACTTCTTCGCGCTGAGCAACGCGCGGGATCAGGCGAGCCTGTTGGCCGCGTTCGGGGTCGGCATCACGACGGCGGCGATGCTGGCCGAACGCGGGCTACCGCTGGAGGTGCTGGACCTGGGCGGCGGATTCGCCGCGCCCTACGCGGAGCCGGGGGAACGACCGCGCTACGACCTGCGCGCCGCGCTCGCGGCGGAACTCGACGCGCACCTGCCCGGCTGGCGCGCGGGTGCGCCGCGGATCGCGTTCGAATCCGGGCGGTACCTCGTCGGCGACTGCGGCAGCCTGGTGTCCGCGGCGATGGAGTGGAAGGACGCGTTCCTGTTGTTGGACACCGGGATCAACCATCTCGGCGGCATCGGCGGCCTTGGCCGTGTGCTGCGTCCGACGGCGACACCGGTCTCGACCGGCGCGGCGCGGGCGACGGTCGTCGGGCCACTGTGCACGCCGGCCGA
>DASXXM010000336.1:0-8265 GCA_036503065.1 Pseudonocardiaceae bacterium
ACCACCCTGACCGGCACCTGCGCGAACCTGAACCCGAACACCCAGTACGGCTTGTTCATCAACGCCGTCGACGCGGCCGGCAACGTGTCTCAGGCCAGCGGCACCCTCAGTGTGACAACACCGCCGTCCACCGATCACACCCCGCCAACAGCGCCGACGAACGTGCACACCACCGCCGTCACCAACGACAGCATCAGCCTGGCGTGGACCGCATCCACCGACAACGTCGGCGTCACCGGCTACACCGTCTTCAATGTGGTGAACGGCGTCCCGACCAAACTCGGCCAGTCATCCGGCAACACCCCCAGCGCCACGGTCGCCAACCTGACCCCGAGCACCACGTTCCACCTGGACGTCACGGCGTCCGACGCCAACGGCAACGTCAGCCCCGCCAGCACGCCGATCCTCGACGTGACCACCGCGGCCGGCTCGACGTGCACACCGTCGCAGGGCGTCTGCACCGCCACCCAGGTCGGCACCGACGACGACGTCGTCTGGGGCCTGGTCACCCTGCCCGACGGCACGATCCTGTTCACCGAGCGCGACGCGCACGACATCGTCCACCTGAACCCGAAGACCGGCGCGAAGAAGACCATCGGCACCGTGCCCAACGTGCAGAGCACCGACGGCGAGGGCGGCCTCACCGGCCTGGAGATCAACCCGGTCAGCTTCGCCACCGACCACTGGCTCTACATCATGCACACTTCGCCGACGGACAACCGGATCGTGCGTATCAAGTACGACCAGACGAGTGACACGCTGCAGACGAGCACCGAGCAGATCCTGCTCACCGGCATCGCCCGCAACAAGTTCCACAACGGCGGCCGGCTGCGCTTCAGCCCGGACGGCGCGTTCCTGTTCGCCGGCACCGGTGACGCGGAGAACGGCGCCAACGCGCAGAACACCAGCAGCCTCAACGGAAAGGTGCTCCGGATCAACCCGGACGGCTCGATCCCGCCGGACAACCCGTTCCACAACGCGGTGTGGAGCATCGGCCACCGCAACGTGCAGGGCCTCGCGTTCGACGCGCAGGGGCGGTTGTGGGAGCAGGAGTTCGGCAACAACATCATGGACGAGACCAACCTGATCGTGAAGGGCGGCAACTACGGCTGGCCGTCGTGCGAGGGCACGTCCGGCACCTGCGGCACCGCCGGCTTCATCGCGCCCAAACACACCTACCCGGTGGCGCTGGGCTCGTGCAGCGGGATCACGATCATCCGCGGTTTCCTTTATGTGGCATGCGAACGCGGCACGCGGCTGTACCGCGAGCAGATCAGCGGCAGCAGCCTGACCAACGTGCAGCAGTTCTTCGTCGGCACGTTCGGCCGGCTGCGCACGGTCGAGCCGGCGCCGGACGGCGGCATGTGGCTGGCCACGTCCAACGGCGGCGACAAGGACAGCGTCCCGCACAACAGCAACAACATCATCTTCCATGTCACCGTGTCGTAGACGTTGACACTGTCATATTGACAGTGTCAGTATCGAGGCATGGCACCGGACGAGCTGTGGACGATCGACGAGTTGTCGGCGCTGGTCGCCGACAACTTGGTCGTCGACTACCCGGGTCCGCCCAACGGGCGGGCCCGGGTAGTGCCTGACCAACGAACCATCCGCTGGTACACCACCATCGGCCTACTCGACCGGCCGACCGCGATGCGCGGCCGCACCGCCCTCTACGATCGCCGCCACCTGCTGCAACTCGTGGCCATCAAGCGTTTGCAGGCCGACGGCCACACCCTGGCCGATGTCCAACAGCAGTTGGTCGGCGCGACCGACCCGGTCCTCACCGACATCGCGCGCCTGTCCACAGAGTCACTGCCAGCCGAGTCCCCAGGGGGTGGCGGGGCAACCGCGCCCGCGCCGCTGCCCCGGGACCGATTCTGGGCGGCCAGGCCCGCCCCGCCCACCAGTGCGCTCGTGCACGGTGTGCGCCTCGCCGACGGTGTCACCGTCATGCTCGCCACCGCTCGTGTCCCGACCAGGGACGACGTCGCCGCGATCGAGGAGGCGGCAGGCCCACTGCTCGACGTGCTGCGCCGACGCGGCCTGAATCCCGAAGGGAATGCCCATGACAACGCACGTTGACCCGATGACCGCCGACGAACTCGCCCGGCACGCGAACCCGCTCGACGACGCGGGCTGTGGCACGCTCGACACCGCGCGCGGCAACCTGCCACTGGACGAACTGGACCTGCGGGCCGGCATCGCCGGCCTGGCCACGGACATGGAGCTGACCCAGGGCTTCCACAACCCGTACGACGAGCCGCTCGAAGCGACCTACATCTTCCCGCTGCCCGACCGCGCCGCCGTGACCCGGCTGCGGATGACGGCGGGCGACCGGGTGGTCGAAGGGGTGCTGAAGGAACGCGGCGCCGCGCGCGCCGACTATGACCAGGCACTCGAGGCCGGGCAACGGGCCTCGATCGCGGAGGAGGAACGACCCGGCGTGTTCACCATGCGGGTCGGGAACATCCTGCCCGGCGAGCGGGTCACCATCGCGCTCACGCTGGCGGGCCGCCTGCCGTTCGAGGACGGCGAGGCCACCTTCCGGTTCCCGCTCGTGGTGGCGCCCAGGTACATTCCCGGCTCGGTGTTGCTCGGCGGTTCGGTCGGCGACGGCGTGAGTCCGGACACCGACGCCGTGCCGGACGCGTCGCGGATCAGTCCGCCGGTGTTGTTGCCGAATTTCCCCAATCCGGTGCGGCTCTCCGTTTCGGTGGACATCGACCCGGCCGGGTTGCCGTTGGGGCGGGTCAGTTCCAGTCTGCATGTGACCACTGTGGACACCGCCAACGACCGTTGTCTTGTCAGCCTGGCAGTGGGGGACCGGGTGAATCGGGACTTCGTGCTCCGGCTGCGGCTCGGCGCCGATGACGCGGTCGCCAGTTCGCTGGCCGTGGTGCCGGACGAGGAGGGCGGCACGTTCGCCTGCACCGTGCTGCCACCCGCGATCGCGGTGCCGGACCGGCCGCGTGACGTCGTGTTGGTGCTGGACCGTTCCGGCAGCATGGACGGCTGGAAGATGGTGGCCGCTCGGCGTGCCGCCGCCCGGATCGTGGACACTTTTGGTTCTGCCGACCGGTTCGCGGTGCTGGCCTTCGACCATGGCGTCGAGTCGCCGCCCGGGTTGCCGGGCGCGCTGGTGGCCGGGACCGATCGCAATCGGTTCCGTGCCATCGAACATCTGGCCGGGCTGACCGCTCGCGGCGGCACCGAGATGCTGACGCCGTTGCGTCAGGCCGCGGCTCTGCTGTCCGTATCCGGTGCTCGGGAATCGGTGATCGTGCTGGTCACCGACGGCCAGGTCGGCAACGAGGACCAGATCCTGCAGTCACTCGCGCCTGTCGTGACGGGCATCCGCATTCATACCGTCGGCATCGACACGGCGGTGAACAAGGCGTTTCTGCAGCGGTTGGCCGGTCTCGGCGGTGGCCGGTGCGAGTTGGTGGAGTCCGAGGACCGGTTGGACGAGGCCATGCGGCACATCCACCGGCGGATCGGTCGACCGCTCGTCACCGATCTGCGACTGGTGGCGGACGGCCTGTCCGTCGACACGTCGACCATCGCACCCGCCGTGCTGCTGGACCTGTATCCGGGGGCGCCGGTGGTGATCACCGGTCGCTACCGGGGCGTGCCGTCGGGCGGTGTCACGGTGACCGGTCGGGCCGCGGACGCCGACTGGCGGACTTCGGCGGTCGCCTCGCCGAGTGACCACCATGGGCTGCGGGCCGTCTGGGCCAGGGCGCATGTGCGGGATCTTGAAGATCGTTACGTCACCGCGTCGTTCGGCGATCACGATGCGCTGGAACGGCGGATCGTCGCCGTGTCGTTGGAGTTCGGCGTGCTGTGTCGGTTCACCGCGTTCGTCGCCGTTGACGATCGGGTGGTGAACGCGGGCGGCACGCTGCATCGGGTGACGCAACCCGTGGAGTTGCCACAGGGCTGGCAGATGCCGGCCGCGCCGCAAGCCGCCGTGTTCGCCGCGATGTCCGCGGCTTCGCCACCAATGCCTATGCCGACAGGCAAGGCACGTTCCCGGCGTACCGCGGGGGCAATGGCAGACGCGCCGTTGGGCGCGATCATTCCGGCGCTTCCCGTTACGCTGCACGCCTTTGCCAGGCAGGCGCTGGACCGCCTCCGTGCGGCCGTCGACCAGCCCTTGGCTGACCGCATTCGGCTGCTGGTCGAGTTGGGCGCCGAACTCGTCGCCGTGTTGGATCGTGTTCCCGGCCTGCCTCAGGAGACCCTGACGCGGTTGCGTGAGCTGGCGGCCAGGTTGTCCGGTCCGCCGGTCGACGTCGACAGCGAATGGCAGGCCGCCATCGACCTCCTGGAGCCGCTCGCCGGGCAGTCGACTCGTCGTGGACGTCCGTTCTGGAAGCGGTAACCGTTACTGCGGCGACTCCATCGAGATCACCCGGTAACGCAGGTGCGCCGCGCCCGGCGTGGTCTCCGAGTCCAGCAGCGCCAACCGAAGTGACGTCGAGCCATCGGCCGGGAACAGCGGGCTGCCGCCGCCCAGCACGACCGGCGCCACGTGCACGGACAGCACGTCAACGAGACCGGCACACAGGAACTGGTAACAGATGTCACCACCACCCATGATCATGACATGCTTCCCGCCCGCCACGTCCCGGGCCTTGTGCACGGCACTGCCCAGCCCGTCGGTCACGAACGTGAACCGATCCGCCAGCCGGATGTCCACCGGCACCGAATGCGTCACCACGAAACACGGCGGCGCGACCAATGTGCCGTCCACAGAGCCATAATCGGCCGCCGGACCCCAGCCGTCCGGCCCGTCCACGACGTCGAACGTGCGCCGACCCATGATCACCGCACCGGCATTGGCGGACATGTCCGCCAGGATCTCGGTGTCCCTTGCCGAGCCGCCGATCCAGCCGTGCAACGCTTCGCCACCGATGCCGAGCCCGTGCTCCGGATCGGCACCAGACGCCGCCACGTACCCGTCCAGCGACATCGAGATGTCAACGATGACCTGATTGGCGTAATCGCTCACCCCAGGAGGATAGAACCCGACCTCAGCCGATGGCATGGGCGGCAGGAACCGGCCGGGCGACCGGTCGCTCCGGTGGTTCGGACAGCGTCAACAGGCGGTACATGCCGGCCCGCAGCAGGCCGGCCGCGACGCCGCGTCGGGAGGTGAGCAGGTCGGTGACGCCGGCGGTTGGCCGGGCGGCGGCCAGTTGGGGCTCCGTCGGTCGCGTGTGGTCCAGCCGCGTCGCGGTCCGCGCGATGTGGTGGGCGAGGCTGCCGGGGCGGATCGTGCGATCGGGGGAGGTCGCCAGGGTGATCGGGCGGCCGAGCGCAGCGGCGTAGCTCGTCGCTGAGCCTCTGTCACCCAGCACGTGGTCGGCGGCGATCGTCGTGGCCTGCCAGCCGTCGTCCGGTGGGATCAGCAGCAGGCCCGACCGGATGCAGTCGGCGAGCCAGGCACGCACCTGCCACCGGCCGTGCACCGCCCAGATGGCCGGGTGCAGCACGGCGGCCACGCGGTAGCGGTGCGGCGGCAGTTCGGTGAGCAGCCTGCGGTACAGCCCCGGGTGCCGGCCGAACGTCGAGTCCGGCGACCACGTCGAGCTGATCGTGACCAGGGTCTGGTCGTCCGCGACGCCCAGCGCCTGCCGATACCGTTGTCGGTAGGGCACGCTGGCCATCAGGCGATCCAGCCGGAGGTCGCCGGTGACCGTCGCGACGGGCAGCGCCGCAGGGCAGCGCCTGCGGAGCACGGCCAGCGCCGACTCGTGCGGCAGGGCGATCATGCGTGGGATCACCTGTCCGCCGTCGGTCAGGAGTGCGCCGTGGCCGTATCGCCGTGCGCCGTCCGAGACCAGCAGCAGCTTGCCGTGCACCCGGTCGATCTCCCGGTCGTCGGCCGACAGCACCAGGTCGAAGGTGTGCTGCGTGGCCTGCGACCACGGCAGCAGCATCCCGTGGTGGGCGTGGACGAACTCCTCGGCGCCGGGCCTGCGCTCGGTCGTCGCCGGCACGGTGCACACGACCTGCACGCGGTGGTCGCCTTCGAACAGCCCGATCAGGTCGAGCAGTCGGTGCCCCGCCGCGACGCTCGACACCATGACCAGCACCGTCCGGCAGCCGACCCGCGTCACGCGGTCCGCCGCGCTTATGCCTACCGGTCCCAACACCCACGTTGCCGTGTCCATCAGTGCCTCCCGTTGCCGGTTTCAGTGCGACCAGGGTGCGGGGCGGGTTGGGACCGACCGTGGCGCGGCCATGGGACAATGGCCGGACAGCGCACGTGAATACGGGTGTCACGACACCGCGGAACACGACGCACCTGCGGTCGAAGAATGGTCGCGGATCTGCGTGGACAGCGTGGGACAATCCACGGTCAGAAACCTGTCAGGACCATTTCCGATCCGCCGAACGGGTTACGCGTAGCAACGACCTCAGCTCTGTCCGCGACAGAACGCTGGACTGCTCCGGTGCGCGGCGTCACACTGTTGTTGCGCTGAATTGGTCCAGCGAGGGGCACGTGAGCCAGGACTACACGATTCTCGGGCGTATCAGACTGCGCATCGGCGGGGAGTTCCACGACTGGGGCCCACCGCGACTGCGTGCGATCCTCGGTGTCCTACTGGTGCACGCGGGCCGCCCGATGCCCTTCGGCGGACTGATCGAATGGGCGTGGCGCGAGCACGACGAACCACCACGGCACCGCGAGGGGACATTTCATACCTATGCCAAGCGCATCCGTAATGTCCTCAACAGGATGGATGTCCCGGCGTCACTCACGGTGCTGAACGGCAATCTGCAACTGGACGTTTCAAGATCATCTATTGACTATTTCCTGGCGCGCACGCTGATCGACAAGGCATACGTCGCGGAACGTGACAATGATCACCAACAGGCCCGGGAACTGGCGGAAGCCGCCGTCGACCTGTGGGTCGGACCACCGCTGGCCGAACTCGACACCGCCCGGATCACCCGTTGGCGCGACGGCGTGATCGACACGTTCTGGCTGCCCACCAACACCCTGCTGTTGCGGCAACTCATCGCGCTGGGCGAGTTCGACGATGCCATGGCCCGGCTCGACGACCTGCAGGAGGACTACCCACACAACCAGAGCCTGGCCAAGAATCGTGTCCGCATCCTGCACGGCCTCGGCCGAAGCCGCGACGCCTACAACTACTACCAGGCCCACCGCAGGCGCATGATCGACGATGACGACGACGAGGCAGCAGACGACCTGCGCCGTTTCTATGACGAGTTCCGTGACACCAACGTCGCCGTCGCGGCGGTCCTGCCGCCACCGGCAGCGGAGCCACCTGACGTGCCCGTGCAACTCCCACACGCGATTCCCGACTTCGCCGGCCGCGCGGACCTATTACGCGACCTCGAAGCCGCGGCCACGGGCGACACCGGCCAGTTGAATGCCTCGATCGTGGTGCTCAACGGTGCACCAGGAGTGGGTAAGACGTCCCTGGCCGTGCAATGGGCCCGGCGCCGACACGATCACCACGGCGACGGCGCATTGCTCGTCGACCTGCACGGATTCGACCACGGCCAGCCGCTGGACGCACCACACGTCGTGGACGACCTGTTGTACGCGCTGGGTTTCCCGGTGGACCGGATCGCCGGCCAGGTGGGGCGCGCGGCCAAGTTACGGGAGTTACTGGCACGCAGGCGGCTGGTCGTCGTGCTGGACAACGTCCGCGACGCCACACACGTCCAGCCGCTGCTGCCGTTGCTGTCCACGTGTCTGGTCGTGGTCACCAGCCGACAACGGCTGACAGCGCTGGGCGCCCGCAGCTTTACGGTGGCGCCATTGAGCCACGAGGAGTCGATTCAATTCCTGGCCGGCCGGATCGGTGACCGTGCCGCACAGGACCCGTCCGCCGTCGATGAACTGGCCACTCTCTGCGGCGGCCTGCCGTTGGCCCTGCGCCTGGTGGCCGACAATATCGCACCGCAGCGCGGTATCCGGCTGGCCGACCATGTCGACCACTTCCGCAACCAGCCGGCATTGCTGGACCTCGGTGGCGTCGATGGCAGCCCGGCCACCGCGTTCACCATTTCCTACCGGGCATTACCGGAGTCCGGCCAACGACTGTTACGCCTGCTCGGCCTCCATCCCGGTCCCTCCGTCGGCGTGGCGACGGTGGCGGCGATGGCCGGGCAGTCGGTGGCCGATGTGGAGCGAGGTATGGATGTCCTGCTCGGGGCACATCTCGTCGAGCACAGCGGTGCCGTAGACCGTTACCGCTGCCACGACCTGATCCGTGC
>DASXXM010000337.1:0-3495 GCA_036503065.1 Pseudonocardiaceae bacterium
GCCGGCGTCTCGGTCGCCACCGTTTCGAAGGTGATCAACAACCGCTATGGCGTGGCCAGCGGAACGTCCGCGCGCGTCCAGGCCGTCATCGACGAGCTGGGGTACGAGGCGAGCCTGGTCGCGCAGAGCCTGCGCAACCACAAGACGAACGTCATCGGGATCCTGGTGGCCGACCTGGAACCGTTCAGCACCGAGTTGCTCAAGGGGGCCGCGGACGCGATCAGGGGCTCCGGGTTCGAGCTGGTGATCTACTCCGCCGGCGGGCACTCCGGCGACCGGGTGGGCTGGGAGCGCCGGTACCTGTCCCGCCTGTCCGGCACGCTCGTGGACGGCGCCATCCTGGTGACGCCGACCGTGGTCGACGTGCGGTACGGCGCGCCCATCGTGGCCGTCGACCCGCACACCGGCCCGTCGGACCTGCCGACCATCGACTCGGACAACCTGCGCGGCGCGCAACTGGCCGTCGAGCACCTGATCTCCTTGGGCCACCACAGGATCGGCATGCTCACCGGCCGGGCGGACCTCCAGTCGGCGCGGCTGCGCGAGCAGGGCTACCGGCAGGCAATGGGCGCCGCGGGCGTGCCGGTGGACGAGGACCTGGTGCAGGCGGGCGACTACGACCCAGACGTGTCCGCGACATCCGCGCTGCGCCTGCTGAAGTCCGAACACCGGCCGACCGCGATCTTCGCCGCCAACGACATCTCCGCCATCGCCACCGTGTCGGCGGCCGCTTCGCTGGGCCTTCGGGTGCCGGCGGACCTGTCCGTCGTCGGCTTCGACAACGTCCCCGAGTCGGTGCTGAACTCGCCCCCGCTGACCACGATCCACCAGCCCATCAGGGAAATGGGCCAGTCCGCGATCGAACTGCTGATCCGGCTCATCAACGGTGAGACGCCGGAAGCCGTCCACCTCACGCTGGCCACGAGTCTCATCGTGCGGCAGTCGACCACAATCCCTTACACAGCAACAGGAGCCACGTGACCCTCCAACGCGTCACCGTCGACATCTGGCGTGATCCCGCCGCTCCGCCGGCGGAGCGGGTGCGTGACCTCATGGTCCGGATGACCACCGCGGAGAAGATCGCCCAACTGTCCGGCATCTGGATCGGCATCGACACGGCCGGTGCGGTCGCGCCGCACCAGCACGACAACGCGACGGCAATGGCAGGCTGGGATGAGCTGATCAAGGACGGCGTCGGCCAGCTCACCCGCGCGTTCGGCACGACGCCGGTAGATCCGATGGTCGGTGCGCAGGGCCTGGCACGCGGCCAGCGAGAAATCATGGCGGCCAACCGGTTCGGGATTCCCGCGATGGCACACGAGGAATGCCTGACCGGACTGTCCGCATGGCAGGCCACGATCTATCCGTCGCCGCTGTGCTGGGGCGCCAGTTTCGACCCGGAGCTGGTGGCGCGGATGGGTGCCCGGATCGGGTCGCTGATGCGTCGACTCGGTGTCCACCAAGGACTCGCGCCCGTGTTGGACGTCGTGCGGGACCTGCGGTGGGGCCGCGTCGAGGAGACGATCGGCGAGGATCCGTACCTCGTCGGCACGATCGGCAGCGCCTACGTGCGCGGGCTGGAGTCGGCCGGCGTCGTGTCGACGCTCAAGCATTTCGTCGGGTACTCGTCGTCACGGGCCGGGCGGAACATGGCGCCGGTGTCGATCGGTCCCCGTGAGGTGGCCGACGTGTTCCTGCCGCCGTTCGAAATGGCGTTGCGGGCGGGCGCGCGATCGGTGATGAACTCCTACACGGACAACGACGGCGTGCCGGTGGCCGCCGACCGCGAGCTGTTGACGACATTGTTGCGGGACACCTACGACTTCACCGGCACCGTGGTGTCCGACTACTTCTCCGTGGCGTTCCTGCAGACGCTGCACCATGTCGCCGGGACGCCTGCCGAGGCCGCCGCGCTCGCGTTGGCGGCCGGCATCGACGTCGAACTGCCGACGACCAATGCCTACGGCGATCCGCTGCTGGGCGCCGTCGAGTCCGGCGATGTGGACATGGCGCTGGTCGACCGTGCCGTCGAGTCGGTGTTGACGCAGAAGTGCGAACTCGGCCTGTTGGACGCAGGCTGGTCGCCGGAGCCGCCCGCGTCGGTCGACATGGACGACGCGGAGTCCCGGTCGATCGCGCTGGACCTGGCGCGGCGGTCGATCGTGTTGCTGCGCAACGACGGCATCCTGCCGCTGGCACCGAGCGGACGCCTCGCGGTGATCGGGCCGCGCGCACACGAGGCCGACGCGATGCTCGGCTGCTACTCGTTCCCGATGCATGTCGGCGTCCACCATCCCGACGTGCCGATCGGCGTCGACATACCAACGGTGTTGGACGCGTTGCGGACCGAGTACGACGTGACCTACGCCCAGGGCTGCCCGGTACTGGGCGGCGACGACGCCGGGATCGCCGAAGCCGTACGGGTTGCCGCCGCCGCGGACACGTGCGTGCTCGTGCTCGGCGATCGGGCGGGACTGTTCGGCGGGGGCACCTCCGGCGAGGGTTGCGACGCCACCAGCCTGACACTGCCCGGCCGGCAGGCGGAACTGCTGGACGCGGTGCTGGCCACGGACACGCCGGTGGTGCTCGTGCTACTCATCGGCCGGCCGTACGAGTTGTCCGGACAGGCCGATCGGTTGGCGGCGGCGGTGTGCGGGTTCTTCCCCGGCGAGGAGGGCGCGCGGGCGCTGGCCGATGTGCTGAGCGGGCGGGTGAATCCGTCCGGCCGGCTGCCGGTCAGCTTTCCCGCCACCGGGGCCAGTCAGCCCGCCACTTATCTGGCTGCCACGCTCGGGCAGCGTTCGTCGGTCAGTGTCGTCGATCCGACGCCGGTCTTCCCGTTCGGGCACGGACTCTCGTACGCACCGGCCACCTGGGTCGAGGTCGTGCGCCGGTCGCCTGCGCAGTGGCCGACGGACGGTGTGTGCCAGCTCGCCGTGACACTGCGGAATGACACCGCCATCGCGACCACCGAAGTCGTCCAAGTGTACCTGCACGACCCGGTGGCCGAGGTGGCGCGGCCGGTGCGGCAGCTCATCGCGGCGCCTCGGGTGGCGTTGGCACCAGGGCAGGTGAGCACGGTCGTCATCGACCTGCATGCCGACCTGACGTCCTGTACCGGGCGGTCGGGGCAGCGGCAGGTCGATGCCGGCGACGTCGAGTTGCACGTCGGTTCGTCCAGTATGGACATTCGGGCGACACTGCCGGCTACCCTCACCGGCCGGCGCCGCGAGGTCGGCTTCGACCGGATCACCACGCCGACGATCACCCTGAGCTGAGCGTCGGGCATGCGACGCAACAAGCTATAGCATGTATGCTGCATGCTATAGCAGACCTACCAGGCCCTTCGTCGAGGAATGACCCCCGCCGCCGACGATGCTCCCAGCAACGACCGCGAGCCAACCTAGGATCGGCGAGATCACCACGAATCAGGTGCCCAGCCGGGAGAAGCCGTTCGCCATCGAGTTGACCACCTATAGCATGCGTGCTGCATGC
>DASXXM010000338.1:0-4882 GCA_036503065.1 Pseudonocardiaceae bacterium
CGGCTTCACGGCGTCCGGCGCCGGACCGCTGGGCACGCTACGACTGATGCGCGCGCACCTCAACGGCCAACTCGAATGCGACGGCGCGGGGATCACCAACCGTGCCGGCCCGTCGTTGGAGGGCGACGGCCTGCAGGTCGACATGGACCTGTTCCTGCGCGGACAGTTCGTCGCGAACGGCGGGATCCGGCTGCTGGGCGGCCATGTCGGTGGGCAGGTGGACCTGTCGGATGCCCGCATCACCAACGATTCCGGCACGGCGCTCAACGCCGACGGGCTCAAGGTCGACCAGGGCATATACCTGCCGGCCGGCTGTGTGATCACGGGCGGCGGCACCGACGTGGCGCTGCGGCTGACGAACGTGACCGTCGGCGGCCTGCTGGAGTTCGAGCCGACGCTGACCCACCCGATCGCGGCACAACGGATGAACGTGGACGGCCTCACGTATGTCGGGCTGCCGCGCGGCTTCCCGGTCGAGACCTGGCTGGACCACCTGCGAAACGGCACACCGAAGTACGCCGCACAGCCGTACCAGCAGTTGGCAGCGGCCTTCCGGGGTGCCGGGATGGACACGGCGACCCGACAGGTGGTGATGGACCAGCGGCGCGACCAGCTCGACCGCGGCGCGACGAGCCGGTTCGGCCGGTTCTGGGGCCGGGTCACCGGGTTCACGCTGGGGTACGGGTACCAGCCGTGGCGAGCGTTGGTCGGACTGGCCGGGGTGGTGGCGATCGCGGTGCTGCTGTCGGTGTTCCTGGGCGGGGCGGGCGGGTTGGCGCCGCCACCGCCGCCCGGTTCGACCGCGCCGGTGGTCACGCAGTGCTCCGTGGTGAACCGGATCGCGGTGGGACTCGACTACGGGACGCCGCTGCTCAGCACCGGCGCCAGCAGTGTGTGCCACCCGACGACAGCGACGCCGGGGCAGGTACTGACGATCATCGGATGGGTGCTCGGGTTGGCCGGGTGGGGGTTCGCGACACTCTTCGTGGCCGGCTTCACCAGCGCCGTCCGGAAGCCGTGAGGACCGTTTGCATTGCACTTCAGCAGAGAATGACGAGGCCACCGGCTGTGCACGGATCTCAGCCGTGCACAGCCTGCGCCACGCCCTAGGCTTTGTCCTTGTGGTCCAGCGGATCTTGGTTCCGTTCCAAGGGGATGGCGCCGGCACCGGCGAGCTGACGTGGGGGCAACGGGAGGTCTGGCGCGAGTTGCGGTTCACCGGAGCGCCGCTCAACATGGGCGGCGTCGACCCGGTGCCGGCCGGCATGACCGTGGCCGACTTCGTCACGATGCTGCGGCTGCTCGTGCAGCGGCATCCGTCGCTGCGGACCAGGTTCCTGGTCGACGACGAGGGGCGGCCGTGCCGCCAGGTGCTGTCCGACGCGGGCGAGATTCCACTGGAGATCGTGGACACCGACGGCGACCCGGCCGCGACCGCGGAGGCGGTTCGGCGGCGCTACAAGGGAAAGCCGTTCGACTACCCCAACGAGTGGCCGCTGCGCATGGCGCTCGTCCGCCGCAACGGCGAGTTGACGCACGTGGTCGTCATGTACTCCCATCTGGCCCTCGACGGGTTCAGCCTGCAGCAGGTACTGGTGCCCGAGTTGGCAAACCTGGCCACGGCCGAGCCGAACCGCGGCATGTCAACCCTGGAACAGGCGCGGCAGCAGGCGACCGACACGGCACGGCGGCAGAGCGACGGCGCACTGCGGCACTGGACGAAGGCACTGCGAACCGTTCCGGCGGCCCGGTTCCGCGCATCGGCGACGGTGACCGACCGCCGTTACTGGGACGCGGCCTACCGCTCCCCCGCGACCCGGCTGGCCGCGCACGCCATCGCCGCACGCGGCCGGGCCGAGCCGACGCCGGTACTGCTCGCCGCGTTCGCCATCACGCTGGCCGCCGTCACCGGGCGGCACCCGATCGTCGTGCAAGTGTTGGTCAGCAACCGGTTCCGGCCGGGCTTCGCCGACACCGTCAGTCCGATCGCGCAGACCGGGCTGTGTGTGCTCGACGTGGCCGGCATCCCGTTCGATGAGGCGGTAGGCCGCGCACGGCAAGCCTCGATCGTCGCCTCCATGAACGCCTACTACGACCCCGACCAGCGCGAGCGACTGATCGCCGCGGCGGAACGTGACCGCGGCGAGGACATCGACCTGTCCTGTTTCTTCAACCACCGCGCGCTACCACGGGCCGGGCCGATGCCTGCCGTCGATGACGACGAGTTGCGGGACGCGCTCGCCCACAGCGCGCTGACCTGGGACGCGCCGACAGTCAAGCGCAACGAGCGGCTGTTCCTGAGCATCGACGACCAGCCCGACCGGATGGACTACAGCGTCAGCGTGGACACCCGGTTCTTCTCGTTGGCGGACACCGAAGCCCTGGTACGCGGCATGGAATCGCTGCTGGTCAGTGCCGCCGTCGATCATCGGTCACGGGCAACTCCGTCGGCCTGATCACCGGTACGGCGGTGCAGCACGTACGGGCTGAACACCACCACCGTGCCGGCCCGCAGGTCGGTGATCACCTGGACCCCGGCGCGCGCGCGAACCGCGCCTCGGTCTCGACACCCGCCATCGCGCCCTCCGATCCGTCGTACCCAGCCTGCCAGCAACGCCCGCCGCCGCAACAGGAATCGGAGTCGCGAACGCATTCAGCGCCAGTCGAGCTCCGGCGCCACATGGGTGAGGATGTTCTCCAGTAGGTGGGCGTTGTAGTCGACCCCGAGCTGGTTGGGAATGGTCAGCAGCAGGGTGTCCGCGACCTGGATGGCCTCGTCCTCCTTGAGCTGCCGGACCAGCACGTCCGGCTCGGCGGCGTAGGAGCGTCCGAAGATCGCCCTGGTCGTGTCGTCGATCATGCCGATCTGGTCGGCCGAGTCGCGGTCCTGGCCGAAGTAGGCCCGGTCCAGGTCGGTGGTCAGGGCGAAGATGCTGCGGCTGACCGACACCCGCGGCTCGCGCGCGTGGCCCGCCTGCTGCCACGCCTCGCGGTAGGCCTCGATCTGCTTGCGCTGCTGGACGTGCAGCGGCTCGCCGGTCTCGTCCGCCTTGAGCGTGGAACTCTGCAGGTTCATGCCTCGCTGCGCGGCCCAGATGCCGGTCGCGTTCGAGCCGGAGCCCCACCAGATCCGCTCCCGCAGCCCGGCCGAATGTGGCTCGACGCGCAACAGACCCGGTGGGTTGGCGAACATCGGCCGCGGGTTGGGCTCCGCGAAGCCGTCGCCCTCGATCACGGTGAGGAACGCCTCGGCGTGCCGGCGGGCCAGATCCGCGTCGGTCTCGCCCGCCGCCGGGGAGTACCCGAAGTAGCGCCAGCCCTCGATCACCTGCTCGGGGGAGCCACGGCTGATGCCGAGCTGGAGCCGGCCACCGGCGATCAGGTCGGCGGCGCCCGCGTCCTCGGCCATGTACAGCGGGTTCTCGTACCGCATGTCGATCACCCCGGTACCGATCTCGATCGTCGAGGTGCGCGCGCCGATGGCCGACAGCAGCGGGAACGGGCTCGCTGCCTGGCGCGCGAAGTGGTGCACGCGGAAGTACGCGCCGTCCACCCCCAGTTCCTCGGCGGCGACCGCCAGGTCAATGGACTGGTGCAGGAAGTCCGCTGCGGACCGGGTCCGGGAGTGCGCGCTGGACGACCAGTGACCGAACGACAGGAAGCCAATCTTCTTCACGTGACCTCCCAGCGTCCGGGGCCTACGTTTGATTCCCGCGCAGCCCGTTCGTGCAGCGGCAGTCTGGCTGCACGTGAACCATGATCCCACCAGATGTGCGGTAGCACGGCGAGATCCATGGATCAGGTGACGGCAAGATACCGGGATCAAGTGACGACAGCGGTGGGGTGCCTTCCCCGACCGGCCACTGCTCACCAGGATGCTTGACGATCCGGCGGCCGGGCCTGAAGCAGTAGGAGAACTCAGACGGCACCGTCAGTGTCATCGTCGTACCGTCGTCGCACCGGACAGTGAGGCGGCACCAGTAGCTCGCGTCGAACGCTGCGGCCACTCTCTCCTGGTGAGTGATTTCACCGGTGTACCGCTGACGTAGCGCGTTGACGGCCCTGTCGCTCGCCTGCTTGCGGCCGGCTGCGCGCAACATCGCAAGCCCCACGCCACTGACCGCGCTCATTATCCCGAAGAACAGGATGATACCACTGTAGCTCAAGGATGCCGACCTCCTGTGGAATGGTCGCGGCAAGCACAACCTGGCTGCGCTCTAGCAGAGGCTCTCGCGCCCGCCGATCAGAATGCTACCGACTTTCTCAGCTGATGGTTCCTTTGACATTCCATAGGGCGGATCAATCTAGCCGCTGCCGGTCACGGCGTGGGCAACGCCGTCACGGCCGTCGCGACGGCGGTCACCGGGCCGACCGCGGTCCGCAGACCGGCGAGCAGCTTGCACAGGACCGACAGGCTTGGCGCTCCACGTGCTCCGCCGCCGCGTCGACGTCGGCCAGGTCCGGTCCATATGACCTCCAACGCGATGCCGACGACAGCGACCGAAATAGACCCGTCAGACCGGCTCGCCAAAACGGTCTCTCCGGTCCTTTTGCATTTTCTTCGTCGGGCAACATCGCAGAACCCCCAGTCGAACGGTGGCATCGTGGCGGTCCGAGCCCAGTCGGCCGCCAGCGGGTTACCGACGTGGTCGTCGAACTTGACGTAGAGCGGGGTTCATCCAGGAGTGCACGGTGGAACATGCCATAGTCGCATGGTGGAACGTGCCATATTCATCAGCTACCGAAGTGCGGACAGCCACGGTTACGCTCCCCTGCTCTATCGAGATCTGACCAGTCACTTCGGCAAGGACCTGGTGTTCCGGGACGCCGACTCCATTCCGGCCGGCGCCGACTTCGTCGAAGAACTGCTGGGCCGAGTGCG
>DASXXM010000339.1:0-15978 GCA_036503065.1 Pseudonocardiaceae bacterium
CGCAGTGTCAAGAGATCGTTTCGTTCTTGTAACCGGCCAACCTGGACCGACGACACCCAGGCCGACCACGCGGGGCCTCCTCGGACGTTTCGGACGCCCAGCCGCCTGAGTTGATCACCCAGGAGGGGATTGTGGCGTGCCGAACCGGTCGGTGCCACCCGAAGCCGACAAGCCAACGGCAACGTTACGGTTGGCCGAGTAGTCGGGCGGGTCAGGCGAGCCAGAGCACCACGAGAATGTCAACGCGCCGCTGATCCTCCAGGATCAGGTACACGATGTCGCCTTCACCGTGCTGGCCGAAGCTCATCGCGCGCATGGTGCTGTCCTGGCGGTGCCGGTGGTACGACTTCCCGTTCCACGGAGCCAACTCCAGGGCCGTACGGACCTCCGCGAACGGCGCGAGGGCGTCGGCCGGAAGTGCGTCGATCTGCGGCTGGGAGTCCTCGTCGGTGGTGACTTCGTACACGTGGTTACAGGCCCAGCCGTGCCTTGGTGTCGGCCAGTGGTTCGCCGGCCGGCACGGTCTCGCCAGTGAGTCTCGCGGCGGCCCGACGGTACATCGCGCGGTGCGCCTCGGCGCCGGCGGCGGCAGTCAGCCGTGCCACCCGGCGCCAGGACTCCAGCGTCTCCAGCACCTCGGCCAGCTCCAGCGTTTCGGTGGCCCTGGCCATCACCGTGCGCCACTCGCGCTCGAACTCGGCGGCTTCCTCCGGGATCAGCGCGGCGCGCACCTGAGCCGGGGAGGCGTCGGCGAACGACGGTCCGGACTGGTCGCGCCGGGGTTCGGGAGTCGCTGCAGCAGTCACACGCACACCATAGCCGCAGTGCCCGACTCTGCCGGCGCGTCGTGGCTGGGCAAACACGGACCTGCCCGGCCGGGGTGGCCAGCGGGGCAGGGGATCCGCCGGGCACAACTGATCCTATCGACAACGTTGTCAGGCAAGCTGAGCTGTCCATCCAAATGAGTCAGGAAGCGGTCAACTGTGAACGTGCTCAAATGCCTGTCCAGAACGTGACAGGAATGTCGCGGTCACTTGACACAGTGTCACGAAACAGATTGTCTGCTAACGCACTTGCCTGATGACAACGTTGTCAGTTCCGGCGACGGGGGCGCGAACGGACGACGGCGACGCCATCTGGTGGCTGAACCGAATCCCCTGCCGGTACCAATGCGAAGGACAAGTGACCATGGTCTTATCCAGATCATCACTGTTGCGGATGGTCGGTGCGGGCGCTCTCGTCGCCGCCGCCGTCCTGCCCGTCACCGGGGTCAGCGCCAGCGCCGCCACGCTGGTCAGCGACCCGGCGTCGGTGGTCAACCCGTTCATCGGCACGTCCAACTCGGCCGACGACTTCCCCGGCGCTGACGTGCCGTTCGGCATGGTCCAGTGGAGCCCCGACACCCCGAGCCGGCCGCTGGGCGGCGGCTACGAGCACAACGACACGGCCATCACCGGGTTCAGCCTGACGCACCTGTCCGGCCCCGGCTGCGGCGCGGACGGCGACGTGCCGATCCTGCCCACCGTCGGCGCGGTGAACACCGGCGCCACCGACGCCTTCTCGCACGCCAACGAGTCGGCCAACGCGGGTGCCTACACGGTGACGCTGAACAACGGCGTCAAGACCGAACTGACCGCGGCGCTGCGCTCCGGCATGGCGCGGTTCACCTTCCCGTCGACCACCCAGGCCAACCTGATCTTCAAGCTCAACGGGAGCCAGAACGGTGACTCGGCGTCCAGTTGGACGATCGTCAACAACACCGAGGTGTCCGGGTCGGTGACCAGCGGTCACTTCTGTGGCGCCGGCTTCACCTACACGATGTTCTTCGACATCGTGTTCGATCACCCGTTCAGCACCAACGGCACCGCCGCGGTCACCGCGACGCCGGCCACCGGCACGGCGAGCCCGAACAAGCTGCACGGCGTCCAGCCCGCCGTGACGCCGAAGGCCGTCACGCCGCTGGCCGGGCCTGCCAACGGCTTCGTCACGTTCAACACCACGAGCAGCCAGGTGGTGCAGGCCAAGGTCGGCGTGTCGTACGTGTCGGTCGCGAACGCGGTCGGCAACCGCAACACGGACAACCCGGGCTTCGACTTCACCTCCACCCAGCAGGCCGCGCACAACGCGTGGAACTCGATGCTCGGTCGGATCCAGATCGCCGGTGGCACCACGGCACAGCAGCAGGTGTTCTACACGGCGATGTACCACTCCCTGTTGCACCCCAACGTGTTCTCCGACAGCAACGGCCAGTACATCGGCTTCGACAGCCAGGTGCACACCGTGGCGGCCGGCCATTCCGCGCAGTACGCGAATTTCTCCGGCTGGGACATCTACCGTACCCAGGCGCAGTTGTCGGCACTCGTGGCACCGAGCCAGGCCGGCGATATCGCGCAGTCGATGCTGAGCGATTACGCGCAGAGTGGCCAACTGCCGAAGTGGGCGCAGAACAACGGTGAGACGTTCGTGATGGTCGGCGATCCGGCCGACGAGATCATCGCGGACTACTTCGCGTTCGGCGCGCGGAACTTCGACACGTCAACGGCTCTCACCGACATGCTGCACGAGGCCGTGGCGACCAACAACATCCGGCCGGGCCTGAACTACCTCAACTCCCCCGGCTATGTCGCCAGCAACGGTACGTTCGGCTGCTGCAATTTCTACGGTCCGGTGTCGACGCAACTGGAATACAACAGCGCGGACTTCGCGCTGTCCGCGTTCGCCGGCGCGAACGGTGACACGGCCGATCAGACGTTGTACCTGCAACGGGCCCAGGACTGGCGCAACACGTTCAACACCAGCAGCGGCATGATGCAGCCGAAGCTGGCCAACGGTTCGTGGGCGACGTTCAACGCGACCAGTTCGAACCCGGCGGACGGTTTCGTCGAGGACACGTCCTGGCAGTACACCGGCATGGTGCCGTTCAACGTCGCCGGTCTGGTCTCGGCCAAGGGCGGCAACTCGGCGATGATCAACTACTTGAACACGGTGCTGGCCGGTTTCAAGGGCGCCAACGGCATCCAGTCGGACATGACCAACGAGCCGAGCCTGTATCTGCCGTGGGAGTTCGACTACGTTGGGCAGCCGTACCGGGCGCAGCAGGTGGTCCGGCAGATCCAGGACCAGATCTGGTCGGACACGCCGGGTGGCCTCGCCGGTAACGACGACCTCGGCACGATGAGCGCCTGGTTCGTCTGGTCCGCGCTGGGTATGTACCCGGAAACGCCGGGCACGGCCGATCTCGCGTTGGGCAGCCCGATGTTCACCCAGGCGATCATCACGCTGCCCAGCGGCAACACGCTCACCGTCAACGCACCGGCGGCGGCGGACAACGCGCCGTACATCCAGAGCGCGACGTTCAACGGCGCGGCGTGGAACAACGCGTTCGTCCCCACCACGGCGATCTCGGCGGGCGGCACGCTGAACTTCACCATGGGCACCGCGGCCAACACGTCGTGGGCCACCGCCGCGTCGTCGGCCCCGCCGTCCTACAACGGCGGGACGATGCCGAAGGTCGGCCCCGTCACGTCGGCACTGGCCGGCAAGTGCCTGGACATCAGCGGCAGCGGCACGGCGAACGGCACGCACGCCCAGTTGTGGACGTGCAACGGCACCGGCGCGCAACGGTGGGCTGTCGTCGGCGACGGCACCCTCCAGGCGCAGGGCGGCTGTCTTGACGTGTCCAACAGCGGCACGGCCAACAGCACGAAGGTCCAGCTGTGGGGCTGCAACGGGACCGGCGCGCAGCAGTGGCAGGTAACCGCGAGCCACACCCTGGTGAACCCGGAATCCGGCCGCTGCCTTGACGACCCGGGCGGCACGACCACGGACGGCACGCAGTTGCAGATCTTCGACTGCAACGGTTCCACCGCCCAGTCCTGGACGACATCACCCTGACAGAACGGCGTGGGCCGGGCGGATCACCATCCGCCCGGCCCACCGTGCTCGATTGGGGTTATACAGCCGAGATACGACCCGCTGGAACGCCGAAATCCGCGATCAGCGCGGCCAACGCCTCGCGTAGGTCGGCCACGGCCGCGTCGGGAGTCTCGCCCTCGCCGTGCGCGCCGACGTGCGGACGCAGCTGCGCGTGAGCGCACCACATGCCGTTTTCGTCCTGCTCGATGTCGTAGGGGACGTGCACGACTCGACTCGTAGCCACGACCACATGTTAAACGCTTGTGGTTATGGGGCCGGCCCGCCGGCTAGCGGCGGGTTATGGCCAACAGGTGGGCGCTGGCGTTGATCAACAGTGGATCGCGTTCCACCAGTCGTGCGCACCGCAGTGCCGCGTCCCTGCGTGAGTCGAACTCCCCGGCTACATCAAGGGCGGGCCACGACGGGCCCTCGACGCCGTAGACGATCACGTCGGCAAAGCCCGCCGATTCGACCTCGGTTCGCAGCTCCGCGGCCGTGTGGAAGTGAGCCGGCATGAAGCCCGCGTGACCGTCGTAGTGGCCGGTGTCGATTACTGTGCGTAGCGCGCCCGTCGGTGCGTCGACCATGCCGGCGCCGGCCTCCAGCAGGCCCATGTAGCGGCTGATGCCGGCGGCCGCCAGTACGCCGCCGGGTCGTAGGACCCGGTGGGCCGACCGGAGCGCCTGCCGACGGTCCGCCGGGTCGCGTAGGTGGTAGAGCGGGCCCAGCAGCAGTACCGCGTCGACCGAGGCGTCGGCGCACGGGAGGGTTCTGGCGTCGGCCAGTTCCGCTGTTACGCCGGGCAGGCCGGCTGACGCCGCCACGTGTGACGGGACCAGGTCGAGCACGTGGACCTGGTGGCCGTCCGCGGCCAGCCATTCGGCGTGGATGCCGGTTGCGCCGCCCACGTCCAGGATTCGGGCGCCGGACGTGGGCAGCGCCGCGCGCAGGAGTTCTTGTGTCCGTAGGTATTCCAGGCGGCCGTGGGGTGATCTGGTCAGCCGTGTGCCTTCCGACTGCTCGTCGTAGTGGGCGATCAGGTCCGCTGTCATGACGGCGATGGTGGTCCGGCCGGCCGGTGCGGGCAAACGAAAATCGCAACGTTGGGCACGGAGCGTTACCGAGAGCCGGCATGACGGATAACACATACTCACCCTTGGCGCGGGTGGTCGGTAACGTCGCACGTCGGCCCAGCGAATGATCCTGTGCGGCCACCCAGTCGTCCGGACCGTTCGCCGGTTCGGGACATGACCGGCGGCCGACCCTGACCAACCCACGTACGCAATGCCCTCGGTGCCCTGGCCCCTGGCGCCGCAATAACACCTGCCCAGGCTGGCGAAACGGAGTGCGGCGCATGACGGAACAGCTTCCGGCAGCCCACTTTGCCGAGCCGAGAACGGATCCCGGCCCCAGATCGTTCAATACCGGGCGCGGTGCCGTCCGGCGACACCACCGGGTCGACGTCACGCCGCCCGGTCGGCTGCCCACCAGCAGGCTGCCATTCGCGGGGTTGCCAGCAGCGCGGTGGGAGTCCCGGTATCGCTGGGCCGTGATCGCCAGTGACGTGCTGGCGACCGTGGTTGCCGTGTCCCTTGTCGGTGGGTTGGTGGTGCGGGCGCCCGCTCACCGGTTCTGGTCGGTGCCGCTGGATCTCGCGGTGATCACGATCCTCGTGGTGTGCAGTGCCCTGCCGTTGAACCGGAGTTGGCATCCGAGTGTGCTCGGGCAGGGTGCCGAGGAGTTTCGGCGGCTCGGGCGCGGGTTGGCCACGGCCGTGGTGATCCTGGCGTTGGGCGGGCTGGCCGGCGGGCTGCCCGACATGCGTGGCTGGGTGTTCGTCGTCGTGCCCGCGGTGGCCGTGTTGGCCACGGCCCAGCGCTACCAGCTGCGCCGCTTCCTGCATCGGGCCCGTCGGTCGGGACGCTGCCTGCTGCCGGTGCTCGCGGCCGGCGGGGCGGACACCGTGCAGGACCTGATCAACCGCACCCGCAAGGCGCCGCACCTTGGCTGGCGGGTCGAGGCGGCCTGCACGACCGGCAGGCGGCGCGGCAGCGACGACATCGACGGTGTGCCGGTCGTCGGCGGCCTGCACGACCTGGCTCGGCACGTCCGGCGTGGGCAGTACCGGATCGTGGCGGTCACCGGGGACGCCTACTGGACGCCGAGCCGACTGCGCCAACTGGCCTGGGACCTGGAGGGCAGCGACGCCGAGATGGTCGTCGCGCCTGTGCTGATGGAGATCGCGGGGCCACGGCTGCACGTGACCGGCGTGCTGGGGATGCCGATGCTGCGGGTCACCGCGCCGGTGTTCACCGGGATGCGCCGGGTGATCAAGGAGATCGTGGACCGGGCCGGCGCCGCCGTGCTGCTCACGCTGTTCGCGCCGGTGCTGCTGGCCGTGGCGCTCGCGGTGGCGGTGGACAGCCGGGGTGGCGTGTTCTACCGGCAGCGGCGGGTGGGCAAGGACGGCCGCGAGTTCACGATCATCAAGTTCCGCACGATGGTGCGCAACGCCGACGCGCTGCGGGTCAAGCTGACCGGCGCCAACGAGGGCGCGGGCCTGCTGTTCAAGATGCGCCGCGACCCCAGGGTGACCACAGTGGGCACGGTGTTGCGCCGCTGGTCCCTTGATGAACTGCCCCAACTGTTCAACGTGCTGGCCGGCGCCATGTCCCTGGTCGGGCCGCGGCCGCCGCTGCCGGACGAGACCGCGCGGTACGGACCGGACGTCCGGCGGCGCCTGCTGGTCAAGCCGGGGCTGACCGGCATGTGGCAGATCAGCGGCCGCAGCGACCTGTCCTGGGACGAGGCCGTGCGGCTGGACCTGCGTTACGTCGAGGACTGGTCGCTCGCACTGGACGCGGTCATCCTCTGGAAAACCGCACGAGCCGTGTTCCGCGGCGACGGCGCCTACTAGGAGGTCATTGCCATGATCAGCAGGTTCCGGATCCGGCGCGTGGGTGTCACGACCCTACTGGTCGCGCTGGCCGCGACCGGTGCCGTCGCGCTCGCGGCCCCGGCGTCGGCCGACACCGTCGGCGTGGCGCTGACCGTCTCCCCGTCGACGGTCACGGTCGGCAACTCGGTCACCGTCACCGAGACCATCACCAACACCAACGGTTTCACCATCCTGCAACCGAAGGTGCAGCTGCACAGCACCCCGGACAACCTCACCGGCATCACCACGCTGTCCAGTTGCAACCCGGGGACGGGCGGCACGTGCGGCACCCTCTCCAACGGCTACCAGGCCACCCTCGGCGCGGCGATCAGCGGCAACTCGTCGGCGACTGTGACGTTCACGCTGGCCGTCGACACGACCGCGCCGAGTTCCGTGGAAACGCTGGTGGGCCAGCTCGTCGCGACGAACTTCGGGACCGGTCCGGTGAACGGACCGACACTGACCATCAACGCGCTGGCCGATCTCGGCGTCACGCTGACCGGCAAGCCCGATCCCGGCCTGCTGTCGATGACGCTCGACTTCACCGTCAAGGTGACCAACAACGGGCCCGGCACCGAGGTCGGCGCGACCTACACCGCGACGGCGACGTCCGGTTTGGACATCAGCTCGACGTCCACCTGCGCGGGGCACGACAACACCGCGACGTGCACGATCGGCTCGATTCCGGCAGGCGGCTCGGCGACGGCCAAGTTCAACGTCCCGATCGGACTGTTGGACATCGGCATTCCGTTCACGTTCAGCGTGACCCGCACCACATCGACGCCGACCGACCCGAACCCGGCCAACGACACGTCGACGACCGAGTGCACCGCGGTGAGCGTGCTGCTGGCCAGTTGCGGGTGAAACGTTTGCCCGTCGTTTCGCGAACTACGCTACGCAGCCTGTAACCGGCGTGAAGGGGGAGCACCACATGGAACGGCGACGCTTCGGGCTCGCGGTGATCGGCGCAGGCTACTGGGGACCGAACCTGGTCCGCACGGCCCAACTCACTGAGGGTGTGCGCCTGGACTACCTGTGCGACCTGGACATCAGCCGGGCCGAGCGGGTGCTCGGCGAGTACTCCACGATCCGTGCCACCAACTCGCTGGACGAGGTGCTCGCCGATCCGGAGGTGGCGGCGGTCGCGATCGCCACCCCGGCGGCGACGCACCTGCCGGTGGCGCGGGCGGCGCTGGCGGCCGGCAAGCACGTGCTGGTGGAGAAGCCGCTCGCGGCGAACCTGAGCGACGGCATCGACCTGGTCGAACAGGCGGAGGAAGCCGGTCTGGTGCTGATGCTGGACCACACCTACTGCTACACCCCCGCCGTCGCGCACCTGCGTGAGCTGGTGCGCGGCGGCGGGATCGGCACCATTCAGTACATGGACTCGGTGCGCATCAACCTGGGCCTGGTTCAGTCCGATGTGGACGTTCTGTGGGACCTGGCGCCGCACGACCTCTCGGTGTTCCTGTCGGTGCTGCCGGACGACGTGACCCCGGTCGCGGTGGCGGCGCACGGCGCGGACCCGATCGGCGCGGGCCGGGCCTGCGTCGGGCATCTGACGTTGGAGCTGTCCAACGGCGCGATCGCGCACGTGCACGTGAACTGGCTGTCCCCCACGAAGGTCCGCACCATGGTGTTCGGTGGTTCCACCCACACGGTGGTGTGGGACGACCTGAACCCGACGCAGCGGCTGTCCATCTACAACCGTGGCGTGGACAGGAAGACCGAGGAGGAGGTCGGCGCGGACGTGCGGGCGCAGACCATCGTGTCCTACCGCACCGGCGACATGGTCGCACCAGCCCTGCCGGAGCGGGAGGCGCTGCGCGGTGTGATGACCGAGTTCGCGGCGTCGATCACCGAGGGCCGCAGACCGCTGACCGACGGCTGGTCGGGCGTGCGGGTACTGTCCATTCTGGAGTCCGCCTCGGCCAGCCTCGACGAGGGCGGCGTGTTCATGCCGATCATGAGCGTCAACGAGAATGCCAACGACTTCATCCTGGACGCACGAGAAGAGGCCAACGCGTGAGTTCCCAACCGATCACCGGGCAGCGAATCCTGGTCACCGGCGGGGCCGGCACGATCGGGTCGGCCGTGGTCGACCTGCTGGTCGACGCGGGCGCGGACGTCCTGGTGCTGGACAACTTCGTGCGCGGGCGCAGGGCGAACCTGGCCGGTGCCGCGGCGCGGGCCGGCGGCCGGCTGACCGTGATCGAGGGCGACATCAACGACCGGCCACTGGTCGGCGAGCTGATGCGCGGTGTCGACGTGCTGTTCCACCTGGCCGCGATCAGGATCACGCAGTGCGCGCAGCAACCGCGGCTGGCGCTGGAGTGCCTTGTGGACGGTACGTTCACGGTCCTGGAGGCGGCGGCCGCGGCCGATGTCGGCAAGGTGATCGCGTCATCGTCGGCGTCGGTGTACGGGTTGGCCGAGCAGTTCCCGACCACGGAACGGCATCACCCGTACAACAACGACACGTTCTACGGCGCGGCCAAGGCGTTCAACGAGGGTATGCTCCGCAGCTTCCACGCGATGTACGGGCTGGACTACGTGGCGCTGCGCTACTTCAACGTGTACGGGCCGCGGATGGACACGCACGGCCGGTACACCGAGGTCTTCATCCGCTGGATGGAACGCATCGCGGCGGGCCAGCCGCCGCTGATCTTCGGTGACGGCGACGAGACCATGGACTTCGTGCACGTGCACGACATCGCGCGGGCCAACGTGCTCGCGGCCCGGGCCGACGTGACCAACGCCACCTACAACATCGCCAGCGGCACCGAGACCAGCCTGCGCGGCCTCGCCGACGCCCTGCTCGCCGCGATGGACTCGGACCTGGTGCCAGCACACGGCCCGGCCCGGGAGACCGGCGGCGGCGTGAGCCGGCGCCTTGCGGACGTCTCGGCCGCGGCCCACGACCTCGGCTGGCACGCGGAGATCAAGCTGGCTGACGGCCTACGCGGGCTGGTCGAGTGGTGGACCGAGTCGAACGCGGTCAAGGTCTGATCATGGCCAGCATCCGGTACCTGGGGCACGCGGGTTTCGTGGTCAGCCACGCAGGGCGGCGGATCCTGATGGATCCGTGGTTCTTCCCGGCGTTCCTCGACTCGTGGTTTCCCTATCCGGACAACCGGAACCTGTTGGCCGAGGTGGTCACCGAACGCTTCGACCACCTCTACGTCTCGCACGCGCACGAGGACCACTTCGACCGCACGCTGCTGGCGCGGCTGGACCGGTCGACCCCGGTGATCGTGGCGAACTACCGGTCGAAGGTGATGGTCAAGCGGTTCCGCGAGCTGGGCTTCACGGACGTGACGGCTTTGGCGCACCGGGAGTCGGTCGAACTGGCGCCCGGGTTCACCGCGACCATGTACCTGGACACCAGCCACAAGGAGGACAGCGGCCTCCTGCTGGACATGGACGGCTTCCGCTTCCTGGACCTCAACGACTGCAACACGCCGATGTCCGAACTACCCAACGATATCGACGTGCTGGCCGCGCAGTATTCGGGCGCGATGTGGTACCCGAACTGCTACGACTACCCGCCGCAGGTGATGGCGGCCAAGGTCACCGGCGTGTGCGACGACCTGATGGACACGCTCTACCGGAAGGTCCGGATCACCAACGCACGGTGGTACCTGCCCTCGGCGGGCCCGGCGTGCTTCCTTGACCCGGAACTGGCCGATTACAACGACCGCGATGCCACCATCTTCCCGCTGTGGGAACAGAAGGCGGACGAGTTCGCGGCGGCCTGCCCGGACGTGTCCGTGCTGCGCGTCGGTCCCGGCGACGACATCGACCTCACCTCCGACACGCTGTCGGTAGCGGGCGACAGTCGCCTGGCGGAGGACATCGCGGCCTACCGCATCCGCCGCAAGGACGAGTGGCAGCGTTTCCACACCGGCCAGGAGCCGACCGTGGCGATGCCCGAGATCGAGGCGTACTTCGGCACCCTGCAACGGTGGAACAAGCGATTCCTCGGCGACTTCAGCAAGGACATCCGACTCGTTTCGGGAACGGACAACTGGCACGTGCGCCTCGGCCGGCTCGCCGAGGACTTCGTGATCGAGGGCGAGGAGCCCTACGACCCGGAGTACACGCTGCTGATGTCGCCACGGGTGCTGCGTGCGGTGATCGACGGCACGGTGGGCTGGGAGGAGGCCCTGCTGTCCATGCGGGTGGGCCTGCACCGGCACCCCGACCTGTTCGACCTGACGTTCATGAGCCTCCTGCGCTACGGCAACCAGCCTGCGCAGACCATGCAGATGCTGCGCGAGCGCCAGAACACCGAGACCATCGAACGGGACGGCCTGCGGTTGCAGCGCTTCTGCCCGCACGCCGGCGAGGACCTGAGCTTCGCCGACATCCGCGACGGCGTGATCGAGTGCCCGCGGCACCACTGGATGTGGGACGCCAGATCCGGCCGGTGCATCGACAAGGGCACCGTTCCGCTGCGGGTTGAGGTTCTCAACGCCGACGACCCCGCACTCTGCCGGACGGGTGAAACCGACGCTGTCGCCGCGATGTCCGCCCCGGACCGGAACCCGAGGGCCGACACTAGATAGCAGGCGCCCGGACCAAGCGCCGACACAGCGACCCCAACGGCCTGGCCTGTGCGCACCATCACACACTGTCACCCTCGCCTCACCAAAGGGCGGTCCTAGGGCAAATGGTGTAACGGTCGGCTGGTCCAACCCGATTCGCCGATTGACAAACCTTTTCACAACAACGGTGCGCCTGAACGCGTGAGACAACGTCCGACCTGGTCGGACCACACGTTCGGACACCGACCGAACGCCCTCCACAACGTGACGACTCCGTGACAGAACGGAGATCGCGATATGGTGGCGCCAGGTCGTTCTCGTCACCTGCGAATGCCTCCGTCCGGAATCATCCGCAAGTTCTGCTAGGTAGGTCCTGGGCTGTTGAGAGGCGAGACGGGCATGACGAGAAAGTTCGGCAGAATGACCGCGTTGCGCGGCATCGCGGTGAACCTGATCGTGTCGGCGGGGCTGGTCACCACGGCCATCGTCGTGCCAACACTCGTGCTGGGCACGCCGGCGGCCGCGGCGAGTCCGTGTACCGCGCCGGTGGTGAATCCGGTTGCCTGTGAGAACACCCAGGCGGGCACCCCGAACTGGCAGGTGAACACCGACGATCCCTCGATCACGGGCTTCACCACGGACATCAGCAGCACCGCCGGTGGCACCGTGCAGTTCAAGGTGAACACCACCGCGTCGGCCTACCAGATCTTCATCTACCGGCTGGGCTACTACGGCGGTGTCGGTGCCCGCCAGGTGGCGACCCTCGCGGTGAACACCCACACCACCCAGCCCGCGTGCAAGTCCGACGCGACGACGTTGATGACCGACTGCGGCAACTGGGCCGTCACCGCGACCTGGAACGTGCCGACCACCGCCGTGTCCGGTCTGTACTACGCGGCGCTGCACCGCAACGACGACGGCTCCGAGAACGAGATGGCGTTCGTCATCCGCAACGACTCAAGCCACTCCGACGTCCTCTTCCAGACCAGCGACGAGACGTGGGAGGCGTACAACAGCTACGGCAACGGCAGCCTCTACACCGGCACCGGGCCCGGCACGAACGGCGCGACGTGGGCGGTCAGCTACAACCGGCCGCTGTCGGGCGAGGGCGACGAGAACTTCATCTTCAACGCCGAGTACCCGATGTTGTTCTTCATGGAGCAGCAGGGTTACGACCTCAGCTACACCACGGACGCGGACACGGCCAGACGCGGCAACCTGATCACCAACCACAAGGTGTTCATGACCGTCGGACACGACGAGTACTGGTCCAACGAACAGCGCGCGAACGTGCAGGCGGCGCTGGACGCCGGCGTCAACGCGGCGTTCCTGACCGGCAACGACGTCTACTGGAAGACCCAGTTCAACAACAGCATCGACGGTTCGAACACCGCGTGGCGCACCGTGACCGTCTACAAGGACACGCTCGTCAGCCAGAAGATCGACCCGACGAACGTCTGGATGGGCACCTGGCGCGACCCGAGGTTCAGTCCGCCGTCGGACGGCGGCCGGCCGGAGAACGCCTTGCTGGGCCAGATATTCCAGGTGAACGGCTACCGGTCGGACTCGATGCAGGTGCCCGCCGCCTACGGCAAGATGCGGCTGTGGCGCAACACCCCGCTCACCTCGATGGCGGCAGGCTCGACGTACACGTTCCAGCCGGGCACGCTGGGCTACGAGTGGGACACCGTGCAGGACAACGGGTTCCAGCCCGCCGGGGTGGCGAAGCTGTCCAGTACCACGGTCAACCTGAACGGCAACTACCTGCTGGAGAACTACGGTGACCTGTTCCTGCCCGGCACGGCCACCCACAACCTGACCGAGTACCGGGACGCGGTCAGCCACTCGCTGATCTTCGCGGCCGGCACCGTGCAGTGGGCCTGGGGCCTTGCCGACGAACACGCGTTCCAGACCGGCACGCCAACCAGCGACGTGCGGATGCAGCAGGCGACGGTGAACTTCCTCGCCGACATGGGCGCGCAGCCGCTGACGCTGATGTCCGGACTCACGGCGGCGACCAGGACCACCGACACCACACCGCCGTCGGCGGCCATCACCAGCGCGCCCAACCCGGTCGTCGGCCAGAACTACACGTTCGGCGGCACGGTGTCCGACGCGGGCGGTCAGGTCGCCGGTGTCGAGGCATCCGGTGACGGCGGCCAGACCTGGCACTCCGCGAACTGGTCACCCGGCACCAACACCTGGAACTACAGCTTCGTGGCCACCGCGATCGGCTCGCTCACGGTCGAGGTGCGGGCCGTCGACGACTCGGCCAACCTGTCCGCGCCGACGTCGGCCACGCTGACCGTCGGGCCGCGCAGTTGCCCCTGTGGCGTGTTCGCCGACGCGTGGGCGCCTGTCAACCCGTCCGCCAACGACAGCAGCGAGCTGGAACTGGGCATGCAGTTCCAGTCCGCCCAGTCCGGCTACATCACGGGTGTCCGGTTCTACAAGGGCGCGGGCAACACCGGTACGCACACCGGTACACTGTGGACTTCCACCGGCGCGAAGCTGACGTCCGGCACGTTCACCAACGAGACCGCGACCGGCTGGCAGACCATGACGTTCGCCAGGTCCGTGCCGATCCAGGCGAACACCACGTACGTGGTCTCCTACCACGACCCGCTGGGCCACTACGCCGCGGACAACAACTACTTCACCAACGGACCCGCCGTCCTGCAACCGATGACCGGCATGCAGGGCACCACGGCCAGCCCGAACGGGTTGTTCTCCATCGGCCCGACATCGTTCCCGAACAACAGCTTCCAGAACACGAACTACTGGGTCGACCCGGTGTTCAACACCGTGCCGGCGCCGAACATCCAGCCGCCGAACGTGTTGGCGAACACGCCGGCTAGTGGCCAGGGCAGCGTGGTGCTGAACCCGTCGATCACCGTCAACTTCGACGAACCGGTGGCGGCCTCGTCGCTCCAGTTCACGGTGAGCAGCTCGGCCGGCAACGTGGCCGGCACGGCGACCCTGTCCGGTGACGGCACCACGGCCACGTTCACGCCGAGCGCGAGCCTGGCCGCCAGTACCGCGTTCACCGTGTCCGCCAAGGCCACGGACGACTCGGGCAACGTGATGCCGAGCCCGTTCACGTGGTCGTTCACCACCGGCAAGCCGAGACCGCCGAGTTGCCCGTGCACGATCTGGGACGACTTCACCACCCCGGCGATCGCGGCGACCAGTGACCCGTCGGCGGTCGAGGTCGGCACCAAGGTCCGGTTCGACGCCAAGGGCCAGATCTTCGGCGTGCGGTTCTACAAGGGAGCGGGCAACACCGGCACGCACACCGGTTCGCTGTGGACCTCGACCGGGACTCGGCTGGCCACCGGCACGTTCACCAACGAGACCGGGTCCGGCTGGCAGACGCTGACCTTCTCCAGTCCGGTCAACGTGAACGCGGCCACGACCTACGTCGTGTCGTACTTCGCGCCCAACGGGCACTACTCGGCGAGCCCCGGCTACTTCGGCAACAACACCGCGAGTTACCTCCAGTTGCACGGGCTCGCGGACGGGACGGACGGCGGCAACGGCGTCTACGGCTACGGCAGCACGAGCAACTTCCCGGCCGGCACCTACAACGCGACCAACTACTGGGTGGACGTGCTCTGGCAGCAGGGCGCCAACGGCGACTCGACGCCGCCGTCGGTGAGCGGGACCACCCCGGCCACCGGCGCCACCGGCGTGGCCCTGGCCACCGCTCCCTCGGTGACGATGTCCGAACCGGTCGACCTGACGACGGCCACGTTCAACGTCACCGACTCCGGTGGCGCGCACCTGAGCGGCACGACCACGTTGTCCAGCAACGGATTGACGGTCACGTTCACGCCGTCGGCACCGCTGGCGCCGGGCACCGCGTACACCGGCAGCCTGCAGATCGCGGACGTGGACGGCAACCTGATGCCCACCGCGTACACCTGGTCGTTCACGACGACGACCACGGCGACCTGTCCGTGCTCGCTGTTCAGCGCGGCCACGGTACCCACGACGGTCAGCACGAACGACCCGAACGCGTACGAGTTGGGTGTCACGTTCACGCCGTCGGTCAACGGCACGATCTCCGGCGTGAAGTTCTACAAGGGCCCGCAGAACACCGGCACGCACACCGGCACCCTGTGGTCGATGGGCGGTGTCGCGCTGGCGACCGGCACCTACAGCGGCGAGACCGCGAGCGGCTGGCAGACGCTCACGTTCGCCAGTCCGGTCGCGGTGACTGCCGGGACGAAGTACATCGCCTCGTACACCACGACAACCGGCTTCTACAGCAGTGACAACGGGTACTTCAACCGCACCGCGGTGAACAGCCCGCCACTGGCCGCCAACGCCAACGTCGCAGGCACACCCAACGGCGTGTACCAACCGGGCAGCGGATTCCCGACGAACAGCTTCGGCGGTTCGAACTACTGGGTGGACGTCGTGTTCCACTGATCCACCACACGACCAGCGGCCGGGCAGCCCGCTTCACGGGCCGCCCGACCGCTGGACTTCTGCCAGAAGGATTTCCGCGCGGTCTCGCCGACCGCGCCAGGTACATCGGAGCTTCGCTCCGACGGACGCGCACACATCTGAGGG
>DASXXM010000340.1:0-3720 GCA_036503065.1 Pseudonocardiaceae bacterium
GTCCGCACCGGCCACCTGCCGGACTCGGTGGCATGGCAGCGCAGGACGAGCCTGGTGCCGCAGGGACCATTCGGACGGCGGATCGTCGCGGAGGATGACCTTCCGCCGAACCTGGAGTCGGCCTACCCGGGGCACGCCCAGCCATGGGCACACGACCCGCCTCCGCTGCTGGTGTAACGCACTCATCCCGTACGCTCGGGGCCATGCTTCGCCGCATCGACCTGCGCGGTTCAGTGCCGCCACCAGCCGAGTTGCGTTCCATTCTGCCCAGGGCCGATGTGGACGTGGACTCGGTCGCGCATCTGGTTCGGCCGATCGTCGACGACGTTGCGGCCCGGGGTGTGCCGGCCGTGTTGGAGTACACCGAGCGGTTCGACAAGGTTCGGCCGGCGGCCGTCCGGGTGCCGGCCAAGGAGTTGACCACGGCGCTCGACTCGCTCGATCCGGCCGTGCGGGACGCGCTCACCGAGGCGATCGACCGGGTCCGCCGGGTGCACGCCGATCAGCGCCGTACCGACGTCACCACACATGTGGTACCCGGCGGGACGGTGACCGAGCGGTGGGTGCCGGTGGCCCGCGTCGGCCTCTACGCGCCCGGTGGCCTGGCGGTCTACCCGTCCACCGTGGTGATGAACGTGGTGCCGGCGCAGCTGGCGGGTGTCGAGTCGCTGGTGGTGTGCTCGCCGCCGCAGGCCGAGTTCGACGGGCTGCCGCATCCGACGATCCTGGCCGCCGCCGAACTGCTGGGCGTGACGGAGGTCTGGGCGGCCGGCGGCGCGCAGGCGGTCGCACTGCTCGCGCACGGCGGCACCGACACCGATGGCACCGAACTGGACCCCGTCGACCTCGTCACCGGGCCGGGCAACATCTACGTGACCGCCGCCAAACGGTTGCTACGTGGCGTGATCGGCATCGACGCCGAGGCCGGACCGACCGAGATCGCGATCCTCGCCGACCACACGGCGGACCCGGTGCACGTGGCCGCCGACCTGATCAGCCAGGCCGAGCACGACACGCTCGCGGCCAGCGTCCTGGTCACCGCGTCGCCGAGCCTCGCGGACGCGGTCGACGCCGAACTCGGTCGCCAGGTCACCGCGACCAAGCACACCGAGCGGATCACGACAGCGTTGCGCGGCAAGCAGTCCGGCTGCGTTCTGGTATCCGATGTGGACGATGGGCTGACGGTCGTGGACGCATACGCGGCCGAGCACCTGGAAATCCAGACAGCAGATGCCAAAGAGGTAGCCAGCAGGGTGCGCAACGCGGGCGCGGTGTTCGTCGGCGCCTACGCCCCGGTCTCACTGGGCGACTACTGCGCGGGCTCCAACCACGTCCTGCCGACGGGCGGCTGCGCACGCCACTCGTCGGGCCTCTCCGTGCAGACGTTCCTGCGCGGCATCCACGTGATCGACTACACCGCCGAGGCACTGCGCGAGGTGGCCGACCGGGTCGTCGCGCTGGCCAACGCCGAGGACCTGCCGGCGCACGGCCAGGCCGTCACGGCAAGGTTCGGCCGATGACCGTCCCCGGCGCCGACGTCCGCATGGCCGACCTGCCGCTGCGCGCGGACCTCGTCGGCCGCACGCCCTACGGCGCGCCGCAACTGGCCGTGCCGATCCGTTTGAACACCAACGAAAACCCGTACCCACCACCCCCCGAACTGGTCGCCGACATCGTAGCCGCGATCACCGACAAAGCGGCGACCCTGCACCGCTACCCCGACCGGGACGCGGTGGCACTGCGCACCGCACTGGCCGCGTACCTGTCCGAGTCGACAAAGACACCGCTGGACCTGAAAAACCTGTGGGCCGCCAACGGTTCCAACGAGATCCTGCAACAGGTCTTCCAGGCATTCGGCGGCGTTGGCCGCACCGCGCTCGGATTCGAACCGTCCTACTCGATGCACCCGATCATCGCGGCCGGCACCCGCACCGAATGGGTGCCGACGCCGCGCCGGCCCGACTTCAGCCTCGACGCCGACGCTGCCGCCCGCGTCATAAAAGACCTGGCGCCGGACGTGGTCATGGTGACCAGCCCGAACAACCCGACCGGCCAGTCGCTGCCGATCGCCGACGTCCGCAAGCTCGTCGCGGCCGCCCCGAAGATCATCGTGGTGGACGAGGCTTACGCGGAGTTCTCCAGCCAACCGAGCGCCGTGGGGCTGCTGGCCGAATTCCCGGACCGCCTGATAATCAGTCGCACCATGAGCAAGGCGTTCGCGTTCGCAGGCGGCCGGCTCGGCTACCTGGCCGCCGCGCCTGCCGTCGTGGACTGCCTGCAACTCGTCCGCCTGCCCTATCACCTGTCCGCGCTCACCCAGGCCGCCGCGTTGGCCGCCGTCGAGCACGCCGAGCAGACCCTGGCGTCGGTGGCGAAACTGGCCGCCGAACGTGTCCGGGTCGCGGCCGCGCTGGCCGAACTCGGCCTGACGGTCGTGCCGAGCGACGCGAACTTCGTACTGTTCGGCGTCTTCGACGACCGACGCGCCGTCTGGCAGTCCTATTTGGACCGTGGCGTGCTGATCCGGGACGTCGGCATCCCCGGCCACCTGCGCGTGACCATCGGCATGCCCGCCGAGAACGACAGTTTCCTACTGGCCACCAAGGAGATCGCCACGTGAACCGGATCGGCCGGGTCGAGCGGGCCACCAAGGAGTCCACCGTCGTGGTGAGCATCGACCTCGACGGCGCCGGCAAGGCGAGCGTCGACACCGGCGTGCCGTTCTTCGACCACATGCTCACCGCGTTCGGCGTGCACGGCGCGTTCGACCTGGAGGTCACCGCGACCGGCGACGTCGACGTCGACGCACACCACACCGTCGAGGACGTGTCGATCGTGCTGGGCCAGGCGATCCGCCAGGCCCTGGGCGACCGGACCGGCATCCGCCGCTTCGGCGACGCCTGGATTCCGATGGACGAGGCCCTCGCCCACGCGGCCGTCGACGTGTCCGGCCGCCCGTACTGCGTCCACACCGGCGAGCCGGACGTGATGACCGGCTTCGTCGTCGGCGGCCACTACGCGACGGTCCTCAACCGCCACGTATTCGAGTCGCTGGCCTACCACGCCCAGATCGCGCTGCACCTGCGCGTGCTGGACGGCCGGGACCCGCACCACATCACCGAAGCCGAGTTCAAGGCCGTGGCAAGGGCACTGCGGGCGGCGGTCGAGACGGACCCGCGAATGGGCGGCGTCCCGTCCACGAAGGGCGTGCTGTAGCGATGACGAAGGACGTGGCCCTGATTGGATTGCTGGCCCTGGCCGGCTTCCTGGTCGGCGGGGTCTACACGACGTACAAGACCGCCAAGGTCATGGCCGGCGTGCTGGCGCTGGCCGCATTGCTGGCCATTGGTGGCGCCATTGCCTGGTACGTCTCCTGACCGCAGCCGATCGGATATGCCGTACAGGCAACATTCGATCGGGTGAATGCGGAATTCGTCGAGATCTGATTGTCTTGGAGACAATTGATCAGACGAGTTCGGGAGGACGTATGAGCAAAGGTGCACAGAAACTCGTGACCGTGGTGTGGAGCGGGTTGGCCGGGGAGGTGCGGCACGTCCGCAACCGGCGCAACCTCAGCCTCGAGGTCGTCTGCGACCAACTCGGCTGGCAACAGTCGAAGTTGTCGCGAATGGAGCGCGGCCAACAGTGCATCTCAACCGCCGACCTGGCCTCGCTACTGGTTATCTACAAGGTGACCGGCACCGAACGCAACCGGCTCCT
>DASXXM010000341.1:0-5800 GCA_036503065.1 Pseudonocardiaceae bacterium
ACCGGCTGCCCGGTCAGCCGGGTGACCGCCGCCGTCACGTCGGCAGGCTGTCGCGGATCGAGGCCAGCAGACCAGGGGTGGCGGCCTCGATCATGGCCAGCAGGTCCGCGAAGCCCGCAGGCCCGCCGTAGTAGGGATCCGGCACGTCCAGGTCGTCGCCCGCGGCCGGGTCGAACGAACGGAACATCCGGACCCGGTCCTGGTCGCCGACCAGCCTGCGCAGCGCCCTCTCGTGGCCCGCGTCCATGGCCAGCAGCAGATCCGCGCCGAGGTGGTCGCGGTTCACCTGCGTGGCCACGTGGTCGGTCGGGTAGCCGCGCCCGGCCAGCACGTGGCGTGCCCGCGGGTCGGCAGGCTCGCCGACGTGCCACGGGCCGATGCCGGCACTCGTCACCCGGACCCGGTCGGCGAGACCGGCACGGCGCACCTGTTCGCCGAACACCAGCGCGGCCATCGGGGACCGGCAGATGTTGCCGGAACAGACGAAGCTGAGGTGATACGGACGGGCAGCGGTCACCGGAAGAATTTCGCACACCGCATGTCACCCGTCTGATTCGGCCTGGTCACACGATCGAGTCGATACCGGACAGGCCCGTAACACGATCAACAGCCCGCGCGAACCAGTCAGCGTCCGGCCGTCGGCGCCGGTGTGCGAGTGGAGCGTCATGGTGATCGTCGACCAGTCAGCGCCGGTCCGTCCGGTCCCCGGTTATCCCGCGATGGCGATGGTGGCCGTCGTCGTCGGCGTGCTCGGCGTCGCGATCGGGCTGATCGTGGCGAAGCTGCCCCAGACGTCGCATGTGGACGGACCGGCGATCGTGAACCTCAGGCTGGACACCACCTACGACGGCACCAGCCTGAGCGTCGGCCTGAGCAGGCCGGTCGCCTACCCGGCGCGCGGTCGCCGTGCGGTCACGTTCAACATCGCCGTCGCGAACCGCACCACCGCGACGCCGTTCTCCCTTGCCTCCCTCGATGTTCAGGCGGTCTCCGGCACCACCCAGGACGCGCAGCTCACCGATCCGGCCAACAACGTCGGCGCGTCGTCGGCCACGTTGCTGCCGGGGCGGTCCCTCGTCTGGCAGATCGCCTTCACGGTGCCGGCCGCCGCCAACGACATCACCGTGCAGGTGTCGCCCGTCGACGGCGTCCGGACCGTGGTCTTCAGCGGCTCACTCTGAACCGACGCGTGCCTCGAGGCGTTCGCCGATCCTGACCAGTGCGTCGCGCAGGGCGGCCGCACCCGACCGGTCGCCGCCGCCCCGGTTGGCTCCTGGCGTAGACGTAGACTTGCGGTGATGACGGGCGACTTCGCAGACCAGCGCGCTCAACTGCGCCACCACGGCGACGTGGATGCCGCGCCGGGGTTGGCCGACTTCGCCGTCAACGTCGCGCTGGACCGGCCGCCGGACTGGCTGCTGGCCGAACTCACCGCCGAACTGGCGGGCCTTGGCCGCTACCCGTCGGCCGAGTCGGACGCGGCCGCCCGGCAGGCGGTGGCCGACCGGCACGGCCGCGCACCCGACGAGGTGCTGGTGCTGGCCGGCGCGGCCGAGGGCTTCGCGCTGCTGCCCGGCCTGCGTCCCCGGCTGGCGGCAGTGATCCACCCGTCCTTCACCGAACCCGAGATCGCCCTGTCCGACGCCGACGTGCCGGTACACCGCGTCCTGCTGCGCCCCGATGACGGCTACGCGCTGCGCCCCGACCTGGTCCCGGCCGACGCGGACCTGGTGGTCCTTGGCAACCCGACCAACCCCACGTCGATCCTGCATCCGGCGGACACCGTGCGGGCACTGGCCCGGCCGGGGCGAGTGCTGGTGGTGGACGAGGCGTTCATGGACGCCGTGCCCGGCGAACCCGCCAGTCTGGCCGGCGACCGGCTGCCCGGCCTCGTGGTGCTGCGCAGCCTCACCAAGACCTGGGCGCTGGCCGGCCTGCGCGCCGGCTACGCACTCGCGGCACCCGACCTGCTCGCGCGACTGGACCGACACCGTCCACAGTGGCCGGTCAGTAGCCTGGTGCTGACCGCCGTACGGGCATGTGCCACGCCGGCCGCGGTCGCACAGGCACAGGCGGCCGCCACCGACCTGGTCGCACACCGGACCTGGCTGGCCGACCGACTGGCCGAACTGCCCGGGATCGACGTGCACCGGCCGGCCGCGGCGCCCTTCCTGCTGCTGCGGGTACCGGACGGCACGCGCCTGCGGACCGCGCTGCTGGCCAGGGGCATCGCGGTCCGACGGGCCGACACGTTCCCCGGCCTCACCCCGAACCACCTGCGGATCGCCGTCCGCGCCCCGGCGCGCTGCGCCCCACTCCTGGCCGCGCTGCACGCCGAACTGACCGAAGGCGCACTCGCCCGATGACGACGCTGGCCGACCTGATCACCGCGCTGGACCGGGCCTATCCGCCCGAACTGGCCGAATCCTGGGACGCGATCGGCCTGGTCTGCGGCGATCCGGACCAGCCGGTGACCCGCGCACACGTCTGCGTCGACCCGGTCGAGTCCACTGTGGACGAGGCGATCGCCGGTGGCGCGCAGCTGATCGTGGCCCACCATCCGCTGTTGCTGCGCGGTGTGCACGGCGTGCCGGCGAACACGCCCAAGGGCAGCATCGTGCACCGGCTCATCCGGTCCGGCGTCGCCCTCCACTGCGCGCACACCAACGCCGACGCGGCCGATCCCGGCGTGTCCGACGCCCTGGCCGCCGCGCTCGGGCTGACCGTCACCGGACCGCTCGTGCCCGGTCCGGACGGCCGCACCGGCATCGGCCGACTCGGCACACTGCCGGCCGCGGAGCCACTGAGCGCGTTCACCGACCGCGTCGCCGACGCCCTGCCCGTGACCGCATGGGGCGTGCGCGCGGCAGGCGATCCGGACCGTCCGATCAGGACGGTCGCGGTGTGCGGCGGAGCCGGCGACGGCTATCTGGACGACGCCGTCAGAGCCGGCGTGGACGCGTACGTCACCGCCGACCTCCGGCACCATCCGGCCGGCGAACACCTGGCCCGGCCGGGCGCGCCCGCGCTGGTCGACGTGGCCCACTGGGCGAGCGAGTGGCCGTGGTGCGAACAGGCGGCCGGCATACTGCGCGCGGCGACCGGCGGTACGGTCGACATCTTCGTGTCCACCCGCCGCACCGACCCCTGGACCGTGCACGCGGCCCGCCGGACACGCGCACGAACTGAATAACGACAGTGGAGGACACAGCGTGAGAGCCGACCCCGCAGTACAGCGCCGGCTTCTCGACCTCGCCGAGGTCGACGCCGAACTCAACCGGATCGATCATCGGCGTCGCACGCTGCCCGAACTGGTCGAGATCGTCGAACGGGAGAACGTCGAGCGGGCGAAGCGCGACAAGGTGGTCGCCGTCCAGACCACGCTCGGCGACCTGAACCGGGACGCCGGCCGGCAGGAGACCGAGATCGAGTCCGTCCGGGCCAGGGAGGACCGCGACCGCACGCTGCTCAAGGACGGCAACGTCAGCGCACGTCAGCTCGTGGACCTGGAGCACGAACTCGGCACGCTGTCCCGCCGGCAGACAGCACTCGAGGACGACCTGCTGGAGCTGATGGAACGCCGCGAGGCCGTCGAGCAGGACCTGGCCCACGCAAGGGCCGAGCACGAAGCGGCCGAAACGGCACTGGCCGACGTGCGCAAGCGCCGCGACGAGGCCTTCGGAGACCTCGAGGTCGCCGAGATACGGCGCACGAAGGACCGGGCGCAACTGGTGCCGGTCTTCCCGGCCGAACTGCTGGCCCTCTACGACCGGATCCGCAAGCAGAAGGGCATCGGCGCGGCCCTGCTGCGGGCCCGCCGGTGCGGCGCGTGCCGGCTGGAACTGGACCGCAACGCCATCGCGCACATCAGGGACACCGCGCCGGAGGAGGTCGTCCGCTGCGACGAATGCGGCGCGATCCTGGTCCGCACCCCGGAATCGGGGCTGTAGGCCGTGCGGGTCGTGGTGGAGGCCGACGGCGGCGCACGCGGCAATCCCGGCCCGGCCGGCTACGGCGCCGTCGTGCGGGACGCGGCCACCGGCGAGATCCTGGCCGAGCGGAAGGCGGGTCTCGGGCGCACCACCAACAACGTCGCCGAGTACGAGGGCCTGATCGCCGGGCTGGCGGCGGCCAAGGCCGTCGGCGCGTCTGCTGTGGACGTTCGGATGGACTCGAAGCTGGTGGTGGAGCAGATGTCCGGTCGTTGGCAGATCAGGCATCCACCGTTGCAAACGCTTGCGGCCCGGGCCGCCGCGCTGGTCGCCGACATCGGCGCGGTGACCTACGAGTGGATCCCCCGTGCCGACAACACGCACGCCGACCGCCTGGCCAACGAGGCGATGGACGAACAGGCCCATGACTGACCACCTCGCCGCCGCCCAGACCGGCCCGCCCGCGGCGTGGACCGGCGCCACCGGCACGCCGACCCGCTGCCTGCTGGTCCGGCACGGCCAGACCGCACTGTCCGTCGCCCGCCGCTACTCCGGCCGCGGCAACCCGCCGCTCACGTCGATCGGCCTCGCCCAGGCCATCGCCGTCGCCACCCGGCTGGCGTCGTTCTCGGACATCACGGCCGTGATCAGCTCACCACTGCTGCGCGCACGCCGAACCGCCGACGCGATCGGCACGGCCGCGGCGGTGCCGATCACCGAACTGGACGACCTGACCGAAACCGACTTCGGCGCGTGGGAGGGCCTGACCTTCGCCGAGGCCGCCGCGCAGGACCCCGAGGCGCACCGGGCGTGGCTGGCCGACCCGTCGGTCCACAGCCCCGGCGGCGAGAGCTTCGACGAGGTCCACGCGCGGGTTTCCCGTGCCGGGCAACGGATCGTGGCCGAGCATGGTGGGTCGACCGTGGTCGTGGTCAGCCACGTCACGCCGATCAAGACGCTGCTGCGGATCGGTTTGGCCGCAGGCCCGTCAGTGCTGTTCAGGCTCCACCTCGACCTGGCGTCGCTGTCCGTCGTCGAGTTCTACCCCGACGGCAACACGTCGGTCCGGCTGGTCAACGACACAACGCACCTGCTCGGTCAGGGCGCCGGCAGTCCCACGATATGATCCAGGACGCGGACGAGTCGGCAGGGCGGCCGCGGCCGGCGCGAGCCGGTCGAGGAAAGTCCGGACTCCACAGGGCACGGTGGTTGCTAACGGCAACCCGGGGCGACCCGCGGGACAGTGCCACAGAAAACAAACCGCCCGACTCCGGTCGGGTAAGGGTGAAACGGCGGTGTAAGAGACCACCAGCACCCCGGGCGACCGGGGTGGCTAGGTAAACCCCACCCGGAGCAAGGCCAAAAGGGAGCCACGGCTCCTGCGCAGGCGCTCGAGGGCTGCCCGCCCGATGCCTGCGGGTAGGCCGCTGGAGCCTGCCGGCAACGACAGGCCAAGATGGATGGCCGCCACCTGACCGCCGCAAGGCGACCAGGCACAGAATCCGGCTTACCACCCGACTCGTCCGCCCCGCCCCGCCCGGCCGTCGTCATGATCGACACCTCGGGGACGCCCTGAATCAGGAGTCGCGTATCGGACGTCCCTTGGCGTCGCGCTTCCGTCGGCTGCCATCCTGACTTAGACCGATGACGCCCAAAAGCCCTAGGAAGGCCACGATCGGCCACAACCACCAGTCACCGCTGCGAATTGCGAACACAACCAACACAGAAGTGCTGATCAGGAAAAATACTGCAAGACCGATGCCTGTCGGGTCGCGGCGTAGCTCGTCCTCGTCAACGATTAGGCGTTCAACCGACTGGTCGATGTGTTGCAATAGCTTTGACCTGGACGAACTGTCGTCGGGCAGCAA
>DASXXM010000342.1:0-4803 GCA_036503065.1 Pseudonocardiaceae bacterium
TCCATGATGGGGGCGGCCCGAACCACCGCGCCGTACGCTGCTGGTCGCAGGCACCATCCGGACCCGATCGGCCGGACCGCGCTCGCCGGAGCTGACCCGATCGGCTGCGCCGCCCGCCGGAGCTGACCCGATCGGCTGCACTGCGCTCGCCGGAACTTGACCCCGATCGGCCGCACCGCGCTCGCCGGAACCTGCTCGTCCACTAGCCGACACGCAGTCCGTAAACCTCATGGTCGCCGCGGAACGCTTGACTCCCGCGCGCGGTCCAGCAGCGGGAGCCGTGCCGCAGCGAGACTCGTGTGGTGCGGTGCTGTGCAAATCGCTACCAGCTGGCGCCGCAACTGCGAGGGGGCCCTGGTGCACGGCCCAGCCCGGCAACAGCAAATAGCAAATATGCTATAGCAATGAGGCCGGGAAACGATCAGCTTGCTATAGCAAATAGGGGACTAGTTATAGCAAATAAGCGACGCGGCTTGGCAACTCACAACTAACAACAGCAAATTTGCTATAGCATATTTGCTATAGCACTGTGCTTCAAGGACACAAACCGAGGCGATGGCTACACGGCAGGCGAGATCGTGATGCCCATCGCTCCCGGTCCCACGTGCGCGGTGATGATCGAGGTCACCGAAACCGGCAGCAGCTCCTTGAGATTGGCCACCCGGCCGCGCAACGCGTCCACCACGGCCGGCACCCGGTCGTCCGCGCCGATGTGCTCCACGGCGAGGTCGACCGCCCGGCCGCCGGCCACGGTCACCGCGCGATCCACCATCTTCCGCAACGCCCGCTCCCCGCCGACCGTCTTGTCCAGCGGCGCGACCTCGCCCCGCCGGACGGTCAGCATCGGCTTGATCGCGAACGCGCTGCCGAACAGGTGCGCCGCCGCGCCGATCCGGCCGCCCCGCCGCAGCCACTCCAGCGACTCCACGTGCAACAACTCGGTGCTCCGCGCGATCCGCACCCCGGCGATGGCCAGCACCTGACCCACGACCCCGCCCGCCCGCGCCACCCGCGCGGCGGCCAGCACCGCGAACCCGAGGCTCATGCCCAACGTGCCGGAGTCCAGCACGTGCACCGGAACGGTGGTCTGCTCGGCCGCTTCCTTCGCCATCTGGCATGTCTGCGACATCCGGCTGGAGATGTGCAGCGACACCACGGCCGACGCGCCACTGACCGCCGCGTCCTGGTACGCCCAGAAGAACGCGCCCGGATCGGGTGGCGCGGTGGTGACCGATGCCCTGCCGCGCATGGCGCGGGAGATGTCCTCGCCGGAAACCCTTGCCTCGTCGTCGAATTCGTCGTCGATCCGCAGTTGCTGCTGTACGACGCGGATCCCCATCCGGGCGGCGAGATCAGCGGGAATGCAGGCAGTGGAGTCGGTGACGATGGCGACGAAACCAGGCATGGCGTCGGACTGTAACGGCATGGCCCCCTAGGGGCCCGAACCCTATTCATGTTCGTGAATTTCACTCGTTCGGACCAGTCGTGAGGATGGTCACGGGGGCCCGCCTTGCCGGTGAGCTACCGGCCGGTAACATTGGGGTGGCGGAGGCCACGCGGTCATCGCTCGCCAACCAGGTCACGACATGGCAAGGTCGGCCCAACCCAGCATGTTTCGGTCCCAGGAGGTCGAGTTAGACCCATGAACATCGTCGTTCTGGTCAAGCAGGTGCCCGACACCTACTCCGAGCGCAAGCTCGCCGACGCCGACCACACGCTGGATCGCGCCGCGGCCGACGCGGTGCTCGACGAGATCAACGAGCGGGCCGTCGAGGAAGCTCTGCTCATCAAGGAAGCCCAGGACGGCGACAGCACGGTCACCGTGGTCAGCGTCGGCCCGGAACGCGCGACCGAAGCGATCCGCAAGGCGCTGTCCATGGGCGCCGATGCGGCGGTGCATGTGTTGGACCCCACGCTGCACGGCGCCGACGTGCTGCAGACCGCGAAGGTCCTGGCCAAGGCCATCGGCACGATCGACAACGTCGACCTGGTGATCGCCGGCAACGAGTCCACCGACGGCGTGGCGGGCGCCGTGCCGGCCATCGTCGCCGAACTGCTCGGCCTGCCCCAGCTCACCCACGCCCGCAGGGTCGAACTCAGCGGCACCACCTTGACCGTCGAGCGCGAGACCGCCGACGAGGGCCTGGTCAAACTCCAGGCGAACCTGCCCGCGCTGGTCAGCGTGTCGGAGAAGATCAACGACCCGCGCTACCCGTCCTTCAAGGGCATCATGGCCGCCAAGAAGAAGCCGGTCAGCACGCTCACCGTCGCCGACCTGGGGATCGACGGCGGCGAAGTCGGCCTCGCCAACGCATGGTCCACCGTGCTGGCGGCGGCCCCGAAACCGCCGCGCTCCGGTGGCCAGAAGGTCGAGGACGAGGGCGACGGCGGCACGAAGATCGCCGAGTTCCTGGTCTCCCAGAAGCTGATCTGACGAAACGAGGAGTCACGTCATGTCCGAGGTGTTGATCCTCGTCGAGCAGGTCGACGGCGACGTCAAGAAGGTCACGTTCGAGCTGCTGACCGCCGCCCGCCGGATCGGCGAGCCGTCCGCCGTCGTGGTTGGCGCCCCCGGCACGGCGGCAAAGGTGCGCGACGCACTCGCAGGCTACGGCGCCGCCAAGGTCTACGCCGCCGAATCCGAGGACGCCGCGGGCTACCTGGTCACCCCGAAGGTGGACGCCCTGGCCACGATCGCCGCCACCGCGAATCCGGCCGCGATCCTGGTCGCCGGCTCGTCGGAAGGCAAGGAGGTCGCCGGCCGCCTGGCCGTCCGTCTCGGCTCGGGCCTGCTGGTCGACGCGATCGACCTGGACGGTGACGCCGTTGCCACCCAGTCGATCTTCGGTGGCGCCTACACGGTGAAGTCCAAGGTCGGCCACGGCACACCGGTGATCACCGTCCGCCCTGGGGCGATCGACGCCGAACCCGCCGACGGCCCGGCCGAACAGTCCAGCGTGGACCTGCCCGCCATGGACGCGGCCAAGGCCACCAAGATTTTGTCCCGCGAACCCGTCGTCGGCGGCGACCGGCCCGATCTGGCCGAGGCCAGCGTGGTCGTGTCCGGCGGTCGCGGTGTCGGCAGCGCGGAGAGCTTCTCCGTGGTCGAGGAGTTGGCGGACGCGCTGGGCGCCGCCGTCGGCGCGTCGAGGGCCGCCGTCGACTCCGGCTACTACCCGCACCAGTTCCAGGTCGGGCAGACCGGCAAGACCGTCGCGCCGCAGCTCTACATCGCGCTGGGTATCTCCGGCGCCATCCAGCACCGGGCCGGCATGCAGACGTCGAAGACGATCATCTCGGTGAACAAGGACGCGGAGGCGCCGATCTTCGAGATCTCCGACTTCGGCATCGTCGGCGACCTGTTCAAGGTGGCGCCACAGCTCACCGAGCAGATCAACAAGCGCAAGGGCTGAAGTTTCGTGGGCAACGGGCCCGATCCGGCCCGTTGTTCACAAACTTTCCACCGATCGGACACCGGTTCACCCTTCTGACGGTTGCCAACCGCGCCGTAAACAATCCGTATGGCGCAGTCCGAACTGCTGATCAGCACACCGGAGACCGACAACACCGCCGGCCGGCGCTACTCGCTGCTGGTGGCCAGAGACGACGCCGAGGTACGGGCCGCGCAGCGGCTCCGACACCTGGTGTTCGCGCAGGAAATGGGCGCACGGCTGCACAGCCCCGTCCACGGCCTGGACATCGACGAATTCGACGAGTTCTGCGACCACCTCGTGGTCCGCGACGAAACCACCGGCGATATCGTCGGCACCTACCGAATGCTGCCCCCCAACCGAACCGGACAGCTCTACTCCGACGGTGAATTCGATCTCACTTCGATAGCGGCGCTCCGGCCCGTGCTGGTCGAGACCGGCCGATCCTGCGTGCACCCGGACCACCGCAGCGGCGCGGTCGTCGGCCTCGTCTGGGCCGGCATCGCCCGCTACATGCTGTTGTCCGGACATTCCTGGCTGGCCGGCTGCGCGTCGCTGTCGCTGGCCGACGGTGGCGCGACGGTCGCCGGCGTCTGGGATGTCGTGCGCGCCAAGCACTTCGCACCGCCCGAGTACCGCGTGACCCCGCACCGTCCGTGGGATGTGGACTACACCACACGCCCGGCGCGGACCGTTGTGCCGCCGTTGTTGCGCGGCTATCTGCGGCTGGGCGCGTGGGTGTGCGGGCGGCCGGCGTTCGACCCGGACTTCGGTGTCGCCGACCTGTTCGTGCTGCTCTCGCTGGACCGCGTGGACCAGCGCTACCTGCGGTTCTTCCTCGGGGACGGCTGATGTCGGCGCACCCGTGGATGCCCAGCTCGCCGTGCGGGCCCGGCTGCGTCGCGTCGACGATGCCCACGGTCGGCCGCCTGCGTCGCGGCATCAGGCTGGCCCGTGCCGTCGGCGCGTTGCTCACCGGCCTGCTGGTGGCGCCGCTGCTCGTGCTGTTGCCGAACCGGGAACCGTTGGTGCGCTTCGTGTTCCGGTCGGTTCTGCACGCACTGGGCGCCACGGTCGAGGTGCACGGCGACGACACCTTGGGCGTGCCGCCGCATCGGGGCGCGCTGGTGGTGGACAACCATGTGTCCTGGCTGGACATCGTGGTGATCAACGCGGTGCACCCGATGCGATCGGTGGCCAAGCGCGAGATCGCGTCGTGGCCACTGGTCGGCGCGTTGGCCAGCCGGGCCGGCTCGGTCTACCTGGACCGCGAACGCCTGCGCGCGCTACCGGCGACGGTCGCCGAGCTGGCCGCCGCCCTACGTGCCGGCTCCCTGGTCAACGCCTGCCCGGAAGGCACCACGTGGTGCGG
>DASXXM010000343.1:0-16925 GCA_036503065.1 Pseudonocardiaceae bacterium
CGCCCGGTCACACCGGCCCGCTATTCGATGGTGAACCGACCGGTGACCGGATGACAGCGCGTAACGGCAAGGTTTCCCGGCGTGCAACGGCGGCAACCCTGCCGCGTTGGCAGGGCGACAGACCGAAAGCCGACATTCACCGAACGGAACCGTCCCGCAATACTGAAACCATTTCCAGACCGCGTCCGATGAGTACCCTGGAGACGGTATTTCCGGACGCGCGAACGACGGATTGGGGGCCGACATGCCGGTGGCATGGGGGCTCGGCGAGAACGTCGGCCGAATCCGCAAGGCCCGCAACCTGTCCCAGGAGGAACTGGCCGCGGCGGCTGGTGTCGCGGTGGACACGGTGGCCCGGATCGAGCGCGGCGAACGGCAGACCACGCGCACGTCGACATTGCACAAACTGGCGCGGGCACTCGGTGTCGAGCCGTCCACGCTGCTGGGCATCCTGCCGCCGCCGCACGAACCGGCCGGCCGCGACGTGGCCGACCTGCGGCGGGCGTTGACCGCGTCCACCGACATTCCCGGTCTCACCGATTTCACCGATTTGCGGGAAACCATTCCACTGACCGAACTGCGCGCTTCGCTGAACTACGCGTGGCAGTCCTACATCGCGGGCCGGCACTCGGAACTGCTGCGCACCCTGCCGGTGCTCGTCGCCGACGCGCGCCGACTGGTGCACGAGGCCAAGGGCGCCCGGCTGAACTCCGCGTACGCGGTCCTGTCCGGCGCCTACCGCATGGGCGCCGGCACCGCGGGCCGCTTCGGCCTCGACGACCTGGCGTTCATCGCGGCCGACCGCGCGATCCGGACGGCCCGGCTGTCCGACGATCCGGACATCGGGATCGCCGTGTCCACCCGGTACCTGGCGTGGGTGCTGGTCCGCCAGGGCCGCACGAACGAGGCCGAACAGGTCGCGGTCCGGATGGCGGAGCGGATCGAGCCCCGGATGTCCGACCGGAACACGTCCGACCGGAACACCAGGGCGCTGGGCGTGTTCGGCAACCTGCTGTTCAACGCGGCGTCGGCGGCCCTGCGCGCCGACCGCGGCGCCAGGGCGAGCGAGTTGCTGCGCGTGGCCCAGGCGGCCGCCGTCCGGTCCGGTCGCGACGAGGTCACCGAGGCCGGCATCTTCGGCCCGCACATCGCCGCCATCCAGGTCGTCGACCAGGCAGTTCGGTTAGGTGACCACGAGGAAGCCCTGCGGATGGCCGAAACCGTGCCGCCCGCCAACGGCCCGATGCCGGCATTCTGGGAAGCAGGCCACCGAATCCACCTGGCGTCCGCGGCCGTCGAACTGCGCCAGGAACGCCGCGCGCTGACCCTGCTGGCCCAGGCACGGGACCTGGCGCCGGACTGGGTCCGCTACCAGCCGCTCGGCGTCGCCGTCATGCGCGAGATGGTCGACCGGGCCACCCGCAGGCGCAACGAGGAGTTCGCCGAACTGGCCGAGCACTACGGCGTCGTCGCCTGACCTCTCAAAGTGACGGTGGCAGTGGTCGGGCGCCGGACAGCAACAGCAGGCTGCCGCGGGTGGCGCGGACGGCGGCCTCGGTCCGGCTGGCCGCGCCCATCTTGGCCAGCGTGTGTTCCACGTGTTTGGCCACGGTCTTCGGCGAGATGGACATGCGTCGGCCGATCTGGGCGTTGGTGTGGCCGTAGACCAGCAGGGTCAGCACTTCCAGCTCGCGGACGCTCAGGCCGTAGGGCAGGTCGGTGGTGGTTCTGCCGACGGTGATCTCGTCGCCGATGCGCTCCGTCGTGACCAGGTGGACCTCGCCCGTCGGGCACTGCCACCAGAACCACGGCGGCAGGGTGTCGGCCGCGGCCAGCATCCGGACCTGCCGGACGAGTTCGTCGGACACCGGACAGGCCGCGCCGCGATGCCAGCTGCCGGTGGACGTGATGGTGATCTTGTCGGCCGCCGAGACCACCTGGGGCGGCGGCGAGCCGAGGTCGGTCAGTTCGCCGAGCATCACCTGGAGGTGGGCGAGGAACCGCACCGCCTCATCGGTCGGGTGACGTCGGTCGTCCACGCTCAGGTGCAGGCTGCCGGTGTAGTGGCCGCGGCGGTTGCGCATACAGACGGTGATGCCCTCGTCGAACCCGGCCGGCCCGAACACCTCCTGCACGGAGTACGTGTCCCGGTAGTGGCCGGGGCCGTCCCGCCACCGCAACGGCGGGCCGGACGAGCGGCGCATCATCAGGTAGCCCGGATCGTGGTGGACCAGCCACTTGTTGAGGTGCTGTTCCACCCTGGGTGAGTAGCCGTCGTTGGCGAGACTGACGTGCTCCACCGTGCCCGGCTGCGCGGCCGCCACGGACGCCGCCGTGTAGGGCACGACGGGCCGTAACTGGCGCAGGATCTCGGCGGAACGGGACTTACGGGACTCCGAGCTGCCCAGTACCGCGCCCAGTTCGGCGAACAGGGACAGAAAACGCGGCTCCACGGGTCACCCCGATCCACGGCGGCGGGCAGCTGGCGCAAGTCAGGTAACCCGATCGGGGCAACCGTAGCCGCGAGTGTACACCTCGCTGCTGTTGGCTACTGAATCAATTCAGCCGACAGCGGACCCCGTCACCCCGGACTCACGGCGCGCCACCGGGATCACGACCTCGGCCGCGGGCTGGGCCAGCAGGCCGAGGCGGAAGCCCACCGCGACCGCGTGCGCCCGGTCCCGGGCGGACAGCTTGCGCAGCAGGCTCTTGATGTGGGTGCGGACGGTCTCCACCGACACCACGAGCGCGTCCGCGATGCCCTGGTTGGACAGCCCGTCCGCGATCAGCCGGAGCACCTCCTCCTCACGCCGGGACAACGGCCGACCCGCTGAATGGCCGGGCCCGCCGGACACCAGGCCGGTCAGGGACGGGTCGACGTAGCGGCCCTCCGCCCTGCTGCGCCGGATCGCGTCCATGATCCGGTCCGGCGGCGACGAGTGCTCCACCAGCCCCTGCACCCCGGCCGCGCGCATCACGGCCAGGAACTGCGTGGTCCGGTACGGCTCACGGACCAGCACGACGACGGTCAGTCCGGCGTTGGCCGCGATGATCCGCCGGGCCAGGGTCCCGCGCGGGTCGAGCACGGCGTCCAGCACCAGCACGTCGACGGCGAGCCGGTCACGCAGCAGCACGCCCGCGTCCGGCCTGCCGCTCACCCCGACCAGCCGCATCCCGGGATCACGCAACACCCGGACCGACAGGCCCTCGCGGAACAGCGGCATCTGGTCCACCACCGCGACACCCAGCGGTGTGCCGGTCCGGGTCGCGGGCGCGGCCCGCAGGTTGGCTCTGAGCGTCATCCGGTCCACCTACCAGCCGATTCGGTCACCTTGGTCGGTTTCGACGCTAACCAGCAAAACGCACGTATCCCAGCGCAATACGTCAAAGTGCGTATCGAGTGACCTGCGACGACGCCTGGGTGCCGCCGTCCGCCGGGCGTTAATGAATCGTAAAGATCGGACTGTCGGCGCGCGGCGGACTGAACACTGGGCACCGACACTATGGGTGGGTTGCGCCGAGTGGCGCAACTCGACAGCGGAGGGCGGTTGGTGGGCGCGTGGTAGTCGGGAACTCGGCCGGACTGCAGGAATCGGTCGGCTACGTGCTCAAACGGGTGCTGCTGGGCCGCCCGCTGATCAACGACCAGCTCAAGCACGAACGCCTGACCAACCCGATCGCGCTGGGTGTGCTGTCGTCGGACGCGATGTCCTCCGCGGCGTACGGCACCGAGGAGATCCTGATCGAGCTCCTGCCGTGGGCCGGGCTCGCGGCGTTCGCGCTGCTGCTGCCGATGACCGCGGTGATCCTGCTGATCCTGGCGCTGGTCGCGGCGTCCTACCGGCAGGTCGTCATGGTCTACACGAAGGCAGGCGGCTCGTACGTCGTGGCGCGGGACAACCTGGGTCCCCGGGTGGCGCAGATCGCCGCGGCCGCGCTGATGATCGACTACGTGGTGACGGTCGCCGTGCAGTGCGCGGCCGGCACGGTCGCCGTGGTGTCCGCGGTGCCGAAGCTCGGCCCGTACAGCCTGGAGATCACCATCGGCGTGGTCCTGCTGATGTGTTACATCAACCTGCGCGGCCTGCGTGAGGCCGGCAGGCCGTTCGCCATCCCGGCGTACCTGTTCGTCGGGCTCGTGGTGCTGATGGTGGTCGTCGGGGTGGCCAAGTTCGTCACCGTCGGCCTGCCGCAGTACGACCCGAGCCACCTGGTCGGCACCTATCCGGTGGTGCAGCGCAACGGGTTCGTCGAGGGCGCCACGCTGTTCGTGCTGCTGCGCGCGTTCGCCAACGGCGGTTCGTCGCTGACCGGTGTCGAGGCGATCTCCAACACGGTCGGCGCGTTCCGCAAGCCGGAGGGCCGCAACGCGCGCAAGGTGCTCACGATCATGGCCTGCCTCCTGGGTTTCATGGTCGGCGGCGTCTCGTTCCTGGCCTACGCCACGCATTCGACGCCCTACGTGGTCGGCTACCCGTCGGTCCTCTCCCAGGAGGCGAAGGCCGTGTTCGGGCACGGCGCGTTCGGCACCGGGATGTTCGTGCTCGTCCAGTTCGCGACCGCGCTGATCCTCTACACCGGCGGCAACACCAGCTTCAACGGCTTCCCGTTCCTGGCCAGTTTCGTTGCGGAGGACCGGTTCCTGCCCCGACAGCTGACCAAGCGCGGTCACCGGCTGGTGTTCTCCAACGGGATCATCGTGCTGACCGTGCTGTCGGTGGTCCTGTTGCTGGTGGCCGGCAGCAACGTCAACAACCTCGTGCCGTTCTACGCCATCGGCGTGTTCACCGGGTTCGCCATGGCCGGCTACGGCATGACCAAGCACTGGCTGCGCCACCGGGAACGCGGCTGGCGCAGGAAGATGGCGATCAACCTGTCGGCCGGCGTCGTGTCGACCGTCATCGTGGGCATCTTCGCGGTCACCAAGTTCACCGAGGGCGCCTGGCTGGTGGTCGTGGTGTTCCCGATCCTGGTGTTCACCCTGATCCGGCTCAACCGCGAGTACCGCGTCGAGTCGGCCATCCTGGACCGGGTCCGCGAGGCACAGGTCCGCAGCGCGACGAACTTCGTCCGGCACAAGGTGTTCGTCTTCGTCAGCTCGCTGGATCTGGCGGTACTCGAGGCGTTGCGCTACGGCCGCAGCCTGCGCCCCGCCGAGCTCAAGGCCGTGCACTTCATGGTGGACGAGGCACACGCGAACCGGCTGCGCCGCCGCTGGGAGAGCCTGGGCATGGACACCACGCTCAAGGTGATCGACTGCCCCGACCGGCGGATCACCAGGGCGGCACAGGAGTTGGTGATCGAGGCGAGCAGCGAGGCCGGCACCGGGGTGACGGTGCTGCTGCCCCGCCGGACGTACGCGCCGCTGCTGGGCCGTCTGCTGCACGACAGAACGGCGGACCGGATCGCCAGCGTGATCAGCAGGCTGCCGCAGGCCGCGGCCACGATCGTGCCCTACGACGTGCAGTCCAGGATCAGGGCGGCATTCCCGGACATGCCGGAGGAACGCATCACCGAGACGTTCGAACGGCTGCTCAGCCGCCTGGCCGGCGACGAGGAAACCGAGCAGGCGGCACACCCCCAGCCGACCCCGAAACCGAACGCCGTGCCGATCGGCGCCCTGCTCCCCGGGCAGACCGTGACGGTGGAGGGCCGGCTGCGCGAGATCTCGGTACGGACCCACCGCGGCAAGTCGATCGTGTCCGGCGAGGTCGAGGACGACACCGGCACCGTCGTGGTCGAGTTCCACGGCCCGCACGACGAAATCGAACCCAGCCGGCAGGTGCGCCTGCACGGCCGGGTCAGGCTGGACCCGGAAACCTACGCCCTGCTGATGCTCGACCCGGACTACCAGGTCCTCCAGCAGGCGACCGACGAGTCCGACTGACCGCCCGCGGTCAACGAGCGTGGGTGGCGGCAGACCGTGCAACGCAGTTGCGGCGACTTGTCCGGTGTTCGGCGGTAGTACCGTCTTTCGTTGCTGTCGACACTGATCGTCGCTCTGCTAGCGTCCCTTGGTTCCGTGCCACCCAGCGGCCGACCCGGCCGCCGACTCGGAGGGCCCTATGCGGCGAAGCAGGAAACTCGCGTTAGCCATCGCGGCTACCGCGACCGCGACACTAGCCATCACCCAGGCGTCGGCAGCCGTCGCCGAACCGGTCAGCGCAATTTCCCCATCATCCCCATCAGGCATCGCCGCCCAACAACCGTTGACCGCGCAGGAAGCAGCCGCGCTGTCCCAGGACGCGAACACGCCGGTCATCGTGCTCATGCGCGACCAGCCGGCCGCCGCCGCCAGGAACACCCCGGCGGCGACCACCCGCGCGCACAACATCACCAGCGCACAGACGCCGCTGGTGTCCGAGCTGTCCCAGGTCCGCGCCCAGCACGTGCGGACCTACACGCTCGCCAACGCGGTCGCGGCCACCGTGTCCAAGGGCGAGGCGGCCCGGCTGGCCGCCAACCCGAACGTTGCCGCGGTCCTGCCGGACACCCTGGTCAGGGGCGCACCGCCGGCCGCGAGCCAACAGCAGGCCGCGCGGTCCGCCCAGGCCGCGGCAAGCCCGTCGGACGTGCCGGGCGCCTGCCCGGCGCCGGGGGCCAAGCCGATGCTGGAGCCGGAGGCGCTGCCGGTCACGCACACCGCGTCCGACGATCCGACCGCGAAGACCGCGCGCGGTCTCGGCTACACCGGTGCCGGCGTGAAGGTCGCCTACATCGCCGAGGGCATCGACACCAACAACCCGGACTTCATCCGGGCCGACGGCAGCCACGTCTTCGCCGACTTCCAGGACTTCACCGGTGACGGGCCCGACGCGGCCACCAGCGCGGGCGAGGCGTTCCTGGACGCCAGCGCCATCGCGGCGCAGGGCCGGCAGGTCTACGACGTGTCCCACTTCGGCGCCCACCCCACGTCCGGCCCGTGTGACGTGCGGATCGAGGGCGTGGCACCGGGTGCCTCGCTGTACGGCTTCAAGGTCTTCGGCAACACCAACTTCTCCACCACGTCGGCGATCCTGGAGTCGATCCAGTGGGCGGTGACCGTCGACCACGTGGACGTGATCAACGAGTCGTTCGGCTTCGACCCGTTCCCGGACAGCCCGACGCAGGACGCCGTGCGGCTGTTCGACGACATGGCCGTCGCCGCGGGCGTGACGGTGACGGTGTCCAGCGGCGACGCAGGCCCGACCAACACGCAGGGCTCGCCCTCCAGCGACCCGAACGTGATCGCGACGGGCGCGTCGACGACGTTCCGCTGGCTCGCGCAGACCGACTACGCGGCCGCGCAGACGTTCGCGCCGAACGGGTGGCTCAACGACAACATCAGCACCCTGTCCTCCAGCGGCGTCAACCAGGCAGGCCGCACGATCGACCTGCTGGCCCCCGGCGACAGCAGTTTCGCGCTGTGCACCGCGAATCCCAACCTCTTCCAGGGCTGCGTCGACTTCAACGGCAAACCGTCCAATGTGGAACGCAGTGGCGGCACGAGCGAGTCCGCGCCGCTGACCGCGGGTGCCGCGGCGCTGGTGATCCAGTCCTACCGGCAGGCGCACCACGGCGCGAGCCCGAGCCCGGCGCTGGTCAAGCAGATCCTGGTCAGCACGTCCGACGATCTGTCGGTACCCGGCACGGAGCAGGGCGCGGGCCGGCTGAACACCTACAAGGCGGTGCAGGCGGCCGCATCCGTGCACGACGGCAACGGTTCGCCGTCGGCAACCGGCTCGACCCTGCTGGTCAACCAGACCCAACTCGACGCGTCCGGCGCGCCGGGCAGCCAGCAGCACTGGCAGCTCAAGGTCACCAACACCGGTGCCACCGCACAGGACGTGCGACTGTCCGGCCGTGGTTTCGGTACCCCGCAGCACACCGTCAACAGCAGCGTGACGCTGTCGGACACGGCAAGCCCGCACTTCGCGGACTGGTCCGGCGTGGCCAACAACTTCGGGCAGCTCACCTTCGACGTGGCGCCCGACACGCCGCGACTACAGGCATCGATCGCCTACCCCGCTGATCCGAACGGCTCGCTGAACGCGCGCGTCCGGCTGATCCTCATCGACCCGCTCGGCCGGATGGCGGCGCACTCGCTGCCGCAGGGCGTCGGCAACGCCGGTTTCGTGGACGTCCGATTCCCGGCCGCCGGTCACTGGACGGCGGTGATCTACAGCCGTAGCAGCGCGGTCGGCGGCACCGTCGGCAACGTGAAGTTCAGCGAGAGCACCGAGAGCACGACCGGCTTCGGTTCGGTCAGTCCGTCCGTGCTGCACCTGGCCCCCGGCCGGACCGGCACGGCGACGGTCACCGCGACCACCCCGGCGCAGCCCGGCGACACCAGCGGCTCCGTGGTGCTGAACGCCGGCAACGGCAACCGGACGTCGGTGCCGGTCGCGGTGCGTGCGCTCATCGGCGTCGCACACGGCGGCGGTTCCTTCACCGGCACCCTGACCGGCGGCAACGGCCGCCAGCCCAACCTCGGCCAGGAGCAGTTCTACCAGTTCGACGTGCCGGCCGGGCAGCGGAACATCGCGGCCAGCATCGACCTGACGAACAACGCGGGCGACAACGTGTCCGCCTTCCTGATCAGCCCGCAACACCAGGGCGCCGCGTCCGGCATCAACCGGCTGAACACCGGCTACGATCTGTCCACACGGGACGGTAACCAGCAGTCGGTGACCCAGACCGACCTGTACGTGCGCGATCCGCAGGCCGGGCGGTGGACCCTGGCGGTCAACTTCGCCGACCCCGTTGTCGGTGACGAAATCGCCCAGGCGTTCACCGGCAAGGTCGCGTTCAACACGGTCGACGCGCATGCGGCGGGTCTGCCCGACAGCGCCGGCACGACGCTGCCGGCCGGCAGGGCGGTGACCGTCCCGGTCACCGTGCACAACACCGGCACCGCGGCGGCGAACTTCTTCGTCGACGCACGGTTGAACACGGTGACCGGGATGCGGCTGGCCGCGGCCGAACCGGCCACCCTGCCGCTGCCGATGCCCGGCAACGCCACGTCGCCCGCCTGGCTGGTGCCGTCGGAGACCAGCGCCGTCGCCTTGATCGCGACGGCGACCCAGCCGATGATGTTCGACTACGGACCGGAGGCGGGCGACCCCGACCTGCCCTCCATCGTCAACGGCACCACCGCGATCGGCGCGGTGCACGGTGACCCGCTGGCCTCGGGCCTGTGGGCGACGGCGCCTGCGGAGTTGGGCCCGACCCCCGTCGGCGGCGGCGCGCCCGGTACGGCCACGTTCGACCTGGTGGTGCTGGCCAAGGGCTTCGACCCGGCCGTCAGCTCGCCGGCAACCGACCTGTGGCAGGGCTCGGTGTCCGCGCTGGGCGCGTTCACCCTGGTCACGGTGCAGCCCGGCCAGACGGCCACCATCCCGGTGACCATCACGCCGAGCGGGCCCAAGGGCAGCGTCGTGCGGGGCACGCTGTACGTCGACCAGCTCGTGGTCGGCAGCACCGCCGTGGTGAACGACATCAACTACAACGACCCGGCGCCGACCGAGCCCAACGCCAACGAACTGGTCGGCATCCCCTACCAGTACACGATCGGCTGAGTCGTACGTCTCGTCGGCCCGCCGGGTACGCTCGGCTGGCCGACGCATGTTTGACGCCCGTTCGAAACTAAGAGATCCTTAGGCAGCTCACAGGGAACTTCCAGTCTGTTTGGTACCTTTTGTCGGTGTCCTGCCCAGCTCACCACCACGACCGCCGCACGTTCATCGGCCTGCTCGGCGTCGGATTAGCCGCCACGATCGCGGGTTGTTCGACGTCGGCCCCCGTGGCCCCACCCCAGAACGTCGCTGCCGCGCCGGTACCCACCCCCGCCGACGGCCCCACTCCCCTGCCCGTCGAGCCGCTGCCGCCGATCCCGCCGCCACACCCCGGCACGTCCACCACGATCAGCCACGGCATCCCGGCGTCGCGAAAGATCTGCCTCACCGTCGACGACGGCTTCTGCACGGACTGCGTGACCGGCTACGTCGATTTCGTGCAACGCAGCGGAATCCACCTGACGTTCAGCCCGAACGGCACGTACTCCCATTCCTGGGCACCGCACGCCGATGTCCTCAGGCCACTGCTGGAACGGCGCCAGATCCAGATCATCAACCACACGTACAGCCACAACGACCTGCGAAGATTGAAGGATCAACAGGTCAACGCCGAACTGGAACGCAACGACGAATGGGTGACCAAAACATTCGGCATCACCACCAGGCCCTACTACCGCCCGCCGTACGGCTTCCACAACAAGCACGTGGACGGCCTGGCCGCGAATCTCGGCTACACGAAGGCGGTTCTGTGGGACGGCTCGTACAGCGACTCGGAGGTGATCACACCCGCATTCCTGATGAGCCAGGCGCAGAAGTACCTGAAACCGGGCGTGATCATGCTCGGCCACGCCAACCACCCAGCGGTGATCGGCCTGCTCGACCAGATCCTGACCCTGATCAACCAACGAAACCTGACCCCGGTCACCCTGGACGAGATGTTCGGCACCAGTCGCGCCACCGGCTGAGCCCGAGCTCGTGGCCGACGGCGATCACGACAGGTCGTGAACCGCCGTTTCGATCGCGCGGTGGAACGTCGGGAAGGCATAGATCATCTGCGCCAGCCGTTCCGTGGGCACCTCGGCATGGACCGCGACCACCAGCGCGGACAGGACCTCGCCGCCGGTCGGCCCCGCCGATGTCGCGCCGACGAGGACGCCCCGGTCGGCGTCCTCGACCAGTTTGATCAGGCCGGTGTTGCCGACCTTGTGGATGAAACCCCTTGACGAGTCGGCGATGTCGGCCGTGCCGACGCGAACGTTCATGCCGCGATCGCGGGCCTGTGCCTCGGTGATGCCGACCGAGCCCACCTCCGGATCGGTGAACGTCACCCTGGGTACGGCGTGGTACTCGGCACCGTGGCCGGGCTCGCCGAGAATGTCGCGAAGCGCGATCGCCGCCTGGTACATGGACATGTGGGTGAACGCGCCCTTGCCGGTGATGTCGCCCAACGCCCACACGCCGTCGGCCACCCTGAGGTGCTCGTCCGGATCGAGGGTGTGCGCCGTCGGGTCGAGACCGATCGTGTCGAGGCCGAGTTGGTCGAGGGTGCTGCGTCGGCCCGCGGCCACCAGCAGGTGCTGGGCCTCGACCTGGCCGCCGCCGAACGCCACCGTGAAGCCGTCGCCGTAACGAACCTCGGTCACCCTGGCGCCGTTGTGCACCTCGATGCCGTCCTCGGCGAATGCCGCCTCGATCAGGGCGCTGGACTCCGGTTCCTCGTAGTGCAACAGCCTCGGCGCGCTGCCCACCACACTCACCCGGGTGCCGAAGCGGGCGAACGCCTGCGCCAGTTCGCAGCCGATCGCGCCGCCACCGAGCACGATCAGCGACTCGGGTGCCTTCTCCACCGTGAGTATGTCCCGGTTGGTCCAATAAGGACTGTCCGCGAGACCGGGAATCGGCGGCACGGCGGGATCCGTGCCGGTATTGAGCACGATGGCCCGGCGCACGGTCAGCTCGACCGTTCTGTCGGACGTGGTCACGGTGACCGAACCCGGCCCGGTGAGCCTGCCGTGGCCACGGATGAACCGGCCGCCCCTGCCCTCGAACCGGTCGACGCCGACCTTGTCGTCCCAGTTGTCGGTGGCCTCCTGGCGGATCCGCCTGGCGACCGGCGCGAAGTCCGGCTGGACGGCGGCGTGACCGGCCAGGACCGACACCCGGCGCCCCTCGGCCAGCGCGTTGGCACCCCGGATGATCATCTTGCTCGGGATGCAGCCGTAGTACGGGCACTCACCGCCCAGCAGCCGCTGGTCCACGCCCACGACGGCCAGCCCGGCCTCGGCCAACCGGTTCGCGATCTCATCGCCGCCGGGGCCCATGCCGATCACCACGACGTCGACCGTCTCCGCCACGCGCCCACCTCATCGTTGTTTCCGGCTGCTGTTCAGCTCCGGCTGCTACTCGGCGACGTTAGCCCGTGCGGCCGATGATCGCAGGAAGTCCACGGCGCTCGGTCGGCGGGTGCGGTCCCGGTATCGCAACACGCGCCGCGGCCAGTTGTTCGTGACCCGACCGGATTCCGTCTTGTACCAGCTCGTACAGCCGGCTTCCCAGACCGTGTCGCGCAGTGCGGCGGCCAGTTCGACCTGGTACCGGGCGAACACGGCCGGGTCGACCTCCAGGGTGCCACCGCGTCGGACGCAGTCCAGCACGTAACGGACCTGGGCCTCGATCATCACGACCACGGAGTTGTTGCCCAGGTTGGTGTTCGGACCGTAGAGCAGGAACAGGTTCGGGAACTCCGGCACGGTCATGCCGAGGTAGGCCGACGCGCCGTCGGCCCAGGCGTCCGCCCGCAGTCGGCGGCCGGTCCGGCCGACGATCTCCATCGGCGCCAGGAACTCGGTCGCGGCGAAGCCGGTGCCGTACACGATCGTGTCAACCGCGAACCGCCGGCCGTCCCCGGTGGTGAGCCCGTCCGGCGTGACGGCCGTGATCGGCGCCGTGATCACCTCGACGTTGTCCCCGGCCAGCGCGGGGAGATAGTCGTCGGAGATGAGGATTCGCTTGCAGCCGGCCGGGAAGTCCGGTGTCAGCGTGGCCCGCAGGGCCGGATCGGTGACCTGCGTGCGCAGTTGGCGCCGGCAGAGCCAGTTAACAACGCGGCCCAGCGGTGCGCCGCGCACCGCCGCGTAGAGCACGAAGTCCCCGAAGCAGAACCACAGCCCACGCAACGCCAACCGGCCGACCACACTGCGGAACAACAGCCGGTGACCGCGCCCGAACCGATAGTCCCACTTCGGCAACACCCAGTTGGCGGACCGCTGAAAGACGTACAGCTTGGCCGCGTCGGCCGCCAGCCGCGGAATGAACTGGGCGGCGCTGGGCCCGGTACCGATCACCGCGACCGTCCGACCGGCCGGATCGTGGTCGTGCCGCCACTGCGCCGAGTGGAACGCGATGCCGCCGAAGGTGTCCATACCAGGCAGCTCCGGCCACTTCGGCCGGTTCAACTGGCCGACGGCCGGCACCAGCACCCGAGCGGTGAACTCGGTGCCGTCAGCCGACGAGAGGCGCCAGCGGCCGTCGTCGTAGCGGGCGCCGGTGATCTCGGTGCCCAGCCGGATGTTGGCGCGCAGGCCGTAGCGGTCGGCGCAGCCGCGCAGGTAGGCGAGTATCTCGTCCTGCAGCGGAAACGCCCTGCTCCACCGCGCATTGGCGGCGAAGGAGTAGGAGTAGAGCGCGGAGGGCACGTCGCAGCCGGCACCCGGATAGGTGTTGTCCCGCCAGACGCCCCCGATGTCGTCGGCCTTCTCGTAGACGGTGAACGGGATACCGGCCTCGGTGAGCCGGATCGCCATGCACAGCCCGGCGAAACCGGCCCCGATGATCGCGACCTGATCGGGCATCGGTCAACAGTAGTTATTACCGGCTGGTAATGTCCGGCCATGGCGCAAGGACAATCGGTACGTCAGCTGAACAAGCCGGCGAACACGGTGTGGCAGGTGCTCGCGGACCACCGGGGCATGGCCGAGTGGGGACCCGGCATGTCGGTCGAGATGGAACGCGACGGCGCGCCCGTCGCCGCGGGCGTCGGCGCGATTCGGGTGATCAGCGCACCCCTGGTGCGGATCAGGGAGGAGATCACCACCTTCGAACCTGGTCGGCGGCTGGCCTACCGGGCGCTGTCCGGCATACCGCTGCCCGGCTGGACGGGTGAGGTGGCACTGGCCGAGACCGCGGGCCGAACCACGATCCGCTGGTCGCTGAGCTCCAGCGCGAGGTTGCCCGGTACCGGCCTCATCCTGGACCTGACCGCCCGGATTCTACTGTCCGCCCTGGTCAAAGCGGTCAACCGAGCCATCTGAACCGCCGCTCACCGACCTCGCGGCCCCGTACCGAGTCCCGGGCGTGTCGACCACCCCCCTCGGGTGGTCGACACGCAGCCGTGGGTCAGGCCAGGTTCTCCAACTCTCGTTCCATCGCGGCCAACTCCTCCTCGGTGCCCTGCACTCGCGGGCCGGTGAACCACTTGCGTGCCGACACCCCCCACCACACGGCGGCACCGCCCAGCACGACCAGGAACGCGACCGGCGTGTAGTTGAAGTTCGTGAAGCTGACCGGGTACGCCGTCGGCAGGATGAACAGCACGAAGATGAACACGACCCACGCCGTGGCGACGATGCCGATCGGCTTCCCCCACCGGCCAAGGTGCCACGGGCCGCGCTGGAACCGGTCACCCTGGCGGACCCGCAGGAACACCGGGATCACGTACGCCACATACAGCCCGATGACCGCGATCGACGTGACGGCGGCATAGGCCGTCGAGTTCCACAGCGCGGGCAACATCAGCACGAACGCGCCGACGACCGCGAGCCACACCGAGTTCGTCGGTGTCCTGGTCCGCTTGTTGATGCGGTGCCAGAAGTTCGAGCCCGGCACCGCGCCGTCCCGTGCGAACGCGTAGATCATCCTCGAGTTCGCCGTCACCGACGACATGCCGCAGAACAGCTGCGCGCCGATCGCGATCAGCAGCAGGAACTCGCCGGTCTTCTGGCCTGCCGCGTCGATGAAGATCTGCGCGGGCGGCACACCGGTCGACGTGTTCAGGGTGCCCTGGTAGTTCTGGATGGCGAACGTGAGTCCGATCAGCAGCACCCAACCGGCGACCAGCGACACCAGGATCGAATTGAGGATGCCCTTCGGGCCGGAACGCGCCGCGTCCTTGGTCTCCTCCGTCATGTGCGCCGACGCGTCGAAGCCGGTCAGCGTGTACTGCGCGTTGAGCAGGCCGAGCAGGAACACGTACGGCGCGAAGCCCCACCCGGTGTTGTTCACGAAGTGGCCGAACACGAACGACGCCGGCTGGTGGTGCGACGGCACGATGATCAGCACGCCGACGATGATCAGCACCCCGAACAGGTGCCACCACACGCTGATGTTGTTCAGGAGTGCAACCAAACGGACACCGAAGGTGTTCAACAGACCATGAACAACAAGGATGATCGCGGCCAGCAGGATGGTGTGCACGGGGACCGCGGTGAAGCCCGTCGTCAGCTCGAGGAACGCGTTGAGGAAGATCGCGGCCCCGTAGTCGATGCCGGCCGTCACCGCGACCTGGCCGACGAGGTTGAACCAGCCCGTGAACCAGGACCACGCCGCGCCGTTGCGTGGCGCGAGTTTGGCCGCCCAGTAGTACAGCCCGCCCGCGGTCGGGTAGCTGGAACAGACCTCGGCCATCCCGAGCCCGACCAGCACCACGAACGCACCGACCAGCGGCCAGCCCCAGATCAGCGCGACCGGTCCCCCGGTGTTCAGCCCGACGCCGTACAGGGTGAGGCAGCCGGACAGGATCGAGATGATGGTGAAGGACACCGCGAAGTTGGAGAAGCCCGACATCGAGCGCCGCAGTTCCTGCGCGTAGCCCATCTGACGGAGTCGAGCGTCGTCGTCGAGGTCGGCCGGTGCGGCGGACACTCCGAGTTGGTCGGTCAAGGCGGCTCCCTACAACAGGCGTCCCTATGGGATTCAATGGACCAGCAACGGCCCTTTGATGAAGTCTTGAGGGTGACCCCGGTCACCGCGCACTGTCAAGACCATCCGGGTAGCACTCTGGTTACTCTGGTGTGGAGCGTGCTGGGGCGACGTAACGTCCTTGACACCAACCCGGGCACGACGGTACGAATCAAAGGATCAGGCTCGGCCCATTGCGGTCAGCCCGGTACTTCCACCGGCCGGAAGGACCCCATGCCACACGCCGACACACTGAGTCTCGAACGGCTCAAGACCATGGTGGACGAAGGCACCGTGGACACCGTGCTGGTCGCGATCACCGACATGCAGGGCCGCCTGCAGGGCAAGCGCTGCGCCGCCCGCTACTTCGTCAACGAGGTGGTGCCGCACGCCACCGAGGCCTGCAACTACCTGCTCGCGGTGGACGTCGAGATGAACACCGTCGGCGGCTACGAGATGTCGTCATGGGACCGTGGCTACGGCGACTTCGTGCTGCGCCCCGACCTGAGCACGCTGCGGCTGCTGCCGTGGCAGGAGGCCACCGCGCTGGTGATCGCCGATGTCGAATGGGTGACCGGCGGCGACGTGCCCGCGTCGCCACGGCAGGTGCTGCGCCGGCAACTGGCCCGGCTGGCCGAGCGGGGCCTCGCCGCGTTCGTCGGCACCGAGCTGGAGTTCATCGTCTTCAACGACACCTACGAGCAGGCATGGCAGTCCGGCTACCGGGAGCTCACGCCGTCCAATCAGTACAATGTGGACTATTCCCTGCTCGGCACGGCCCGGATCGAACCGCTGCTGCGCCGGATTCGCAACGGGATGACCGGTGCCGGGCTGTACGTGGAGTCGGCGAAGGGCGAGTGCAACCCCGGCCAGCACGAGATCGCCTTCCGCTACACCGACGCGCTGGCCACCTGTGACAACCACAGCATCTACAAGACCGGCGCCAAGGAGATCGCCGCGCAGGAGGGCAAAAGCCTGACGTTCATGGCGAAGTACAACGAACGCGAGGGCAATTCCTGCCACATCCACATCAGCCTCCGCTCGACCGACGACACCGCCGTCCTGGCCGGTGACGGCGAATACGGCTTCTCCCCGCTGATGCGGCACTTCCTGGCCGGACAACTGGCCTGCCTGCGCGAGTTCACGTACTTCCTCGCGCCGAACATCAACTCCTACAAGCGGTTCGCGCCCGGCAGCTTCGCGCCCACCGCGATCGCGTGGGGCCAGGACAACCGGACGTGCGCGCTGCGCGTTGTCGGGCACGGCGAGTCGCTGCGAGTGGAGAACCGGGTGCCCGGCGGTGATGTGAACCCGTACCTCGCGGTCGCGGCACTGGTCGCGGCCGGGCTGTACGGCATCGAGCACGAACTGGAGCCGGAGCCGGAGTTCGTCGGCAACGCCTACGCGTCCGACCGG
>DASXXM010000344.1:0-7156 GCA_036503065.1 Pseudonocardiaceae bacterium
CCACCACATCAGAAGGGCGACCCATGGCCACCACGGAAACGACCCGGAGCGCGCCGATCTCCCGACTCGGCGGGCGGTGGATCGAGGACTGGACACCGGAGGACCCGGGTTTCTGGGCGTCCACCGGCCGCCGGATCGCGGCGCGGAACCTGGTCTTCTCGATCTTCGCCGAGCACGTCGGGTTCGCCATCTGGAGCCTGTGGTCGGTGATGGTTCTGTTCATGAGCCCCAAGTACGGCATCTCGGTGGCGGACAAGTTCCTGCTCACGTCAACGCCGACGTTGGTCGGCGCGGTGCTCCGGATTCCCTACAACCTGGCCGTGGCGAGGTTCGGCGGTCGCAACTGGACCGTCATCAGCGCGCTGCTGCTGCTCATTCCGGCCGCGCTGGCCGCGATCGTCATGCATCCCGGCACTTCATTCGGCACGTTCCTGCTGGTAGCCGCGGTCGGCGGCTTCGGCGGCGGGAACTTCGCGTCGTCGATGACCAATATCAACACGTTCTATCCGCAGTCCCGCAAGGGTTGGGCGCTCGGTGTCAACGCGGGCGGCGGCAACCTGGGCGTGGCCGTCATCCAGCTGGTCGGCCTGCTCGTGCTGGGCACCGCAGGCCTGCTGCAACCGCGGATCGTGCTGTGGGTGTTCCTGCCGCTGATCGTGTTGGCCGCGCTGGGTGCCGCGCTGTACATGGACAACCTGGCCACCGCACGCAACGACACCAGGGCCATGCGCGAGGTGATCCGGGACGGGCACGCCTGGGTGATGTCGCTGCTCTACATCGGCACGTTCGGCTCGTTCATCGGCTACGCCTTCGCGTTCGGCCTCGTGCTGCAGAACCAGTTCCACCGCACGCCGATCCAGGCTGCCGGCGTCACGTTCCTCGGCCCGCTGCTGGGTTCGGTGTCCCGGCCGGTGGGCGGCTGGCTGTCCGACCGGCTCGGCGGGGCGCGGGTGACGTTCTGGAACTTCGTGCTGATGGCCGCGTGCGCCGGGATACTGGTGCTGGCCGGCAACAGCAAGTCCCTTGGCCTCTACACGGTCGGCTTCATCGCGCTGTTCGTCTTCTCCGGTATCGGCAACGGTTCGACCTACAAGATGATCCCCGGCATCTACCGGGCCAAGGCACACGCCGAGATCGAGTCCGGAGTGGACGAAACAACGGCGCTGCTGAAGGCGCGCAGGCTCTCCGGTGCCCTGATCGGCATCGCGGGCGCGATCGGCGCGCTCGGCGGTGTCGGCATCAACCTGGCGTTCCGCCAGTCGTTCGCGGCGGCCAGGTCCGGCACCCCGGCCGTGGTGGGCTTCCTGGTGTTCTACGCGGTGTGTTTCGCCGTCACGTGGGCGGTCTACCTGCGGAAGGCGCCGGCACCGGCGGCGCTGGCCGCCGTCCGCATCTGACCAGCTCACACGTGCTGACCTGCGGTAGGAGCAAGCCGTAACGAGGCCGCAATGCGCTCGACCCGACCCTGACACGGCCGGTACCCAGCATGGACGTATGCGGACGTTGGTCGTGGTCGGATACGGCATGGTCGCCCATCGTCTGGTGCGGACGCTGCGGGAACGGGACCACGGGGGTATGTGGCGGGTGGTCGTGCTGGCAGAGGAGCGCCGGCCCGCCTACGACCGGGTGTCCCTGTCGTCCTATGTGGACGACTGGGACATCCGGTCTCTCACCCTCCCGGACGTTTCCGACGACGACCTGGTGTCCGTGCGCCTCGGCGATCCCGTCGTCGGCATCGACCGCGGTGCCAGGACGGTGACGACGGCCGCCGGACACACGCAGCCCTATGACGCGCTGGTGCTGGCCACCGGCTCGGTGCCGTTCGTGCCGCCGGTGCCCGGCCACGACCTGCCCGGCTGCTTCGTCTACCGAACCGTGGACGACCTGGACGCCATTCGGGCCGCCGTGACCGGGCCCGGCCCGGCCGGCCGGCGCGCCGCGATGGTGGTCGGCGGCGGCCTGCTCGGCCTCGAAGCGGCGAACGCCTTGCGGGGCATGGGTTTGTCCCCGCACATCGTGGAGCTGGGCAGCCGCCTGCTACCACTGCAAGTGGACGAGGGCGGCGGCGGGCTGCTGCGCAGGCTGGTGGAGAAGCTGGACCTGACCGTGCACACCGGCACCTCGGCGACGTCGATTCGCCCGGACGGCGACCGGCTGCTCGCAGTCTTGTCCAACGGCACCGAGTTGGACCTGGACCTGGTGGTGTTCTCGGCCGGGGTGCGGCCACGTGACCAACTGGCCCGCCGGTCTGGCCTGCCGGTCGGCGAGCGCGGCGGCGTCGTGGTGGACAACGGTTGCCGCACCGCTGATCCGGCGGTGTTCGCGGCCGGCGAGTGCGCCTGCATCGACGGCCGGGTGTACGGGCTGGTCGCGCCCGGTTACGCCATGGCCGACGTGGTCGCCGACCGCCTGCTCGGCGGCGGCGCCGAATTCCCGGGCGCGGACACCTCGACCAAGCTCAAGCTGTTGGGCGTCGACGTGGCCAGTTTCGGTGACGCGAACGGTGTCGACAACCTGGACGTGGTCTTTCACGACGCCGTGGCCGGCACCTACCGCAAGCTCGTGATGTCCGACGACGGCCGGACCCTGCTCGGTGGCGTGCTGGTCGGCGACACGTCCAGCTACGGCACGCTGCGCCCGCTCGTCGGCCGCGTCCTGCCGACCGAACCCGCCGCCCTGCTGACCGGTGTGACCAGCGTCGACGCCCTGCCTGCGGATGCCATGGTCTGCACGTGCAACGGCGTCACCAGGGCCACGATCGAACACGCCATCCACGAGGGCGCGGACACGGTCGCGGCCGTCAAATCGGGTACCCGCGCGGGAACCACGTGCGGCTCGTGCGTGCCGACGCTGCGGCAACTGCTGTCCGCGTGCGGTGTGGTCCAGTCCAGCGCGCTGTGCGAGCACTTCGGCCGGTCCCGCGCCGAGTTGTTCGAGATCGTGCTGGCCACGGGCGTGCGCACGTTCAGCGAGCTGATCGCCCGGCACGGCACCGGCCGCGGTTGCGACATCTGCAAGCCGGTGGTCGCGTCGATCCTGGCGTCGTTGGGCAACGGCCACATCCTGGACGGCGAGCAGGCCACGCTCCAGGACACCAACGACCACTTCCTGGCCAACATCCAGCGCAACGGCACCTACTCGGTCGTGCCGCGCATCCCCGGCGGCGAGATCACCCCCGCCAAGCTGATGGTGATCGCCCAGGTGGCCCAGGATTTCGGGCTCTACACGAAGATCACCGGTGGCCAGCGGATCGACCTGCTCGGCGCGACCGTGGACCAGCTGCCGCTGATCTGGCGCCGGCTGGTGGACGCCGGCTTCGAGTCCGGCCACGCGTACGGCAAGGCCCTGCGCACGGTCAAGTCGTGCGTCGGCTCGACGTGGTGCCGATACGGCGTGCAGGACTCGGTCGGGCTCGCGGTGGAGTTGGAACTGCGCTACCGGGGCCTGCGCGCACCGCACAAGATCAAGGCAGGTGTGTCCGGCTGCGCGCGGGAGTGCGCCGAGGCCAGGGGCAAGGACGTCGGCGTCATCGCCACCGAGCACGGCTGGAACCTCTACGTCGGCGGCAACGGCGGCTTCACGCCACGCCACGCGGACCTGATAGTGTCCGATGTGGACACACCAACGCTGGTCCGGCTGATCGACCGCTTCCTGATGTTCTACATCCGCACCGCCGACCGCCTGCAACGCACGGCGGCCTGGATCGAAGCCATGACCGGCGGCCTCGACCATCTGCGGGACGTGATCGTGGCCGACAGCCTCGGCATCTGCGCCGACCTGGATGCCGCGATGGCCCGGCACGTCGTCGACTACACCGACGAATGGCAGGGCGTACTGGCGGACCCGGTGAAACTGGCCCGGTTCACCTCCTTCGTCAACTCGCCCGGCACCCCCGACCCGACCATCTCGTTCCGCCCGGAGCGCGGCCAACGCGTGCCGGTGCTCGTACCGATCCCGGAGGTGGTGGGCAGATGACGACCACGGTGTGCCCGTTCGACCAGTTGCAACCGGAGCGCGGCGTGGCCGTGCTGCTGCCCGACGGCGCACAGGCCGCGCTGTTCAGAACCCACGACGGCGCGGTGCACGCCGTGTCCAATGTGGACCCGTTCAGCGGCGCGGCGGTACTGTCGCGGGGGATCGTCGGCGACCGGGCCGGCACGCCGGTCGTCGTCTCGCCGATCTACAAGCAGGCGTTCGACCTGCGTACCGGCCGGTGCCTCGACGACGACGCGGTGTCCGTGCCGGTGTTCGCGGCCCGGGTACGCGACGGAATGGTCCTGGTCGGGTCGCCGTGACCGAAACCGATGTGCCGCCGCTGTCCGGTTACACGATCGGTGTGACCGCGGCACGCCGGGCCGACGAGTTCACCGCGCTGCTGGCCCGGCGCGGCGCGCACGTACTGCACGCCCCGGCGATCCGGATCGTGCCGCTGGCCGACGACACCGAACTGCACGCCGTGACCCGCATGCTGCTGGCGCAGCCGCCCAACCTGGTCGTGGCCACGACGGGTATCGGCTTCCGCGGCTGGATCGAGGCCGCCGACGGCTGGGGGATCGGCACCGAACTGTTGCACTGCCTCGCCACGGCAACGATCCTGACCAGGGGCCCGAAGGCCCGTGGCGCCGTGCGCGCGGCCGGGCTCGTCGAGACGTTCACCCCCGGCTCCGAAGTCAGCCAGGACCTACTGGACCACCTACTTGAGTCCGGTGTGGACGGACAGCGGATCGCGGTGCAACTACACGGCGAACCGCTGACCTGGTTCCTGGACGCGCTGCGCGCCGCGGGCGCGGACGTGGTCGGCGTGCCGGTCTACCGATGGACCGAACCGACCGACCCCGCCCCGGTGGAACGGTTGCTGGACGCGGTGCTCGGCCGCCAGGTCGATGCGCTCACGTTCACCAGCGCACCGGCCGCGTTGAGCGTGCTGGGCATCGCGGACCGCACCGGCCGGCTGCCCGCGCTGATCGACATGCTCACCCGGACTGTCCTGGCCGCGTGCGTCGGCGAGATCACCGCGGGCCCGCTCAGCCGGCTCGGCGTCCCCGTGGTCCGGCCGGAACGGGCCCGGATCGGCGCGCTGGTCCGCACTCTGGCCGTCGCCCTGCCCGAACGCGCGACCCGGCTGCGGGTCGGCCCGAGGACGGTCGAACTGCGCGGCCAGGCCGCCCTGGTGGACGGCCAGTTCCGCCCGGTCCCGCCCGCGCCGATGGCCGTACTGCGGGCCTTGGCCGACCGGCCCGGCCGCGTGGTGTCCCGGCCGACGCTGCTGGCCGCGCTACCGGGAGCGGGCGAGGAACACGCGGTCGAAACGGCGGTGGCCCGGCTGCGCTCGGCGCTGGGCGAGCCACGGCTGGTGCAGACCGTTGTCAAGCGCGGCTACCGCCTGGCCACCGATCCGGTACGCGGATGAGCCTGCTGCTCGTGGTCCACGGCACCCGTGACCCGGCCGGCGCGGCCATGTCGGCCGAACTCGCCGCCGCGACCCGCCGACAGTTGGCCGTCCCGGTGAAGTTGGCCTTCGCCGACGTCCGAGCGCCGTCCGTGACCGAGGTCCTGCGTGCCTGGACGGCGCCGGGGCCGATCGTCGCGGTGCCGGCGTTCCTGGCGGCCGGGTACCACGTCCGGGTGGACCTGCCCGGCCAGATTCGCGCCGCGGGCCGGACCGATGTGCGGCTGACCGCGCCGGTGGGGCCGAGCGTGGTGCCCGCAGCGCTGGACCGGCTGATCGCGGCCGGCTGGCGACGATCGGACGCGGTCGTGTTGGCCGCCGCCGGTTCCGCCGACCCGCGGGCCAGGGCCGATGTTGGCCGGGCGGCGGCGCTGCTGTCCCGGTTGGTGCGCCGGCCGGTCGACGTCGGTTACCTCGCGAACGGTCGGCCGACCGTGGCCGAGGCCGTCGCGGCTGCCCGGCGATCCGGTCGGCGGGTGGCCGTGGCGAGTTGGCTGCTGGCGCCAGGGCTGTTCCACCAGTGGCTGGCGGGATCGGGCGCCGACGTGATCAGCGAGCCGATCGGGGTACATCCATTGCTGGTGGCGCAACTCGTCCGGCGGTATCAAACCGGCAGAGCGCCCAACAGCCGGCCGGCGCGGCCCAGGCTGTCGAAGATCAACTGCATAGCCATCCGATAGACGTCGTCCAAGCGCTCGGCGGAATCAACAGATGACGAACTTGGTGTCACCGCAGTCCGCGATCATGTGTAACGTGCCGCCGATCGCACTGACGTATTTGGCGATGGTGCGGACCTCGGATGCGTCCAATTCGCCATGTTCGAGTTGGCTGACCCGGACTTTGCTCACGCCCATGGCGTCGGCAACTTGCTGCTGGGTCAGATGCTGCTGCTCACGTGCCTCACGCAGTCGGTAGGCCCTGATCTCGGACAGCGTCCGATCCTTGTGATCGTTGATACGGTCCTTGTTGTCCGGGGTGATGTACTTGCTGCTGTCCCACGGCGTGGTGGCCACGGTTCTCCTCCGGTGTGAATCGTGTCTTGGCTCAGCCATCCTGAGCTACAAGGCAGCCAGGTGTTTCTCGTACAGTCGTTCGGCCTCGGGGATCGCTCTGTCGTACCAACGGTTCCAGTTGCCAGACTTGTCACCGCCGAGCAGAAGGACAGCCTGTCGCGTGGGGTCGAAGCAGAACAGGATGCGCACTTCACTCCGGCCGGCCGAGCCTGGCCGGAGTTTCTTCATGTTGTTGAACCTTGATCCGGTGATCTTGCCGACCAACGGCCGGCTCAGTAGTGGACCTTCCTCCTTGAGTACCTCCACGGCGGCGACCACTTGTTCAGCGCTGTTCTGATCACTGACGAAGAGTGCGTCGAGCCATGCCTCGAACTGGTCGGTGACGACGATGTCCCAGAGCGCGGACACTCCTGCGCCATTAGGTGGGTTAAGTTAGATGTTAACCGTAGATCGCCGACCAGGTTAAGGCAAGAGTTAACTCAGCTGATTAGGTCAGTCGAACAGGCCGGGCTGGTCTGCGTTAGCGGCCGCGATCGCGTCGGCTGCGTCCGACCATCGGTAGCGGCGCAGGTCGACTCGTTCGCCGTCGGCCAGGACGCCTTCTGTGCGTAGTAGGGCCAGTTGTTCCCGGGTCAGGTGTGGGGCCGTGGTGCCGTCGGCGCGCAGGACCCGTTGCCACGGCAGGTCGTGGCCG
>DASXXM010000345.1:0-11830 GCA_036503065.1 Pseudonocardiaceae bacterium
TGCCGTGGCGGTCGAGCGGGTGGACCAACAACCGCAACGTCACGCAGCTGCTGGAGTTCATGGTGCTGCGGGGCGAGGTCGCGATCGTGGGACGCCGGGGCGCCGACCGGCTGTGGGACCTGGCGGCTCGGGTGTACCCCGATGACCCGGTGGTCCCCAGGGACGATGCGCTGCGCGGCCGCGACGAGCGGCGGCTGCGGGCGTTGGGCATCGCGCGTGCCAGGGGGCCGGAGTGTCCGGTCGAGCCGGTGGACGTGGGTGCGGCGGGGGAGCCGGCGGTGGTGGCGGGCGTGAAGGGCGCCTGGCGAGTCGATCCTTCCTCGCTGGGCCAACCGTTCTCCGGGCGCGCGGCGCTGTTGTCCCCATTCGACCGGCTGATCCATGATCGCAAGCGCGCGGTCGAGCTCTTCGAGTTCGACTACCAGCTGGAGATGTACAAGCCCGCCGCCAAGCGTCGGTGGGGGTACTTCGCGTTGCCGATCCTGTACGGCGACCGGCTGGTGGGCAAGCTCGACGCCACCGCCGACCGCAAGGCCGGGGTGCTGCGGGTCGACGCGATCCACCAGGACGCGCCATTCGACCGGGCCACGACCGCCGCGGTGGCCGCCGAGATCAAGGACCTGGCGCACTGGCTCGAACTGGATCTCGTACTGCCCGGCTGATCGAATACCTGAATCTCCACACCGCAGGCCGATCCGATCATGGGAACGCAATTCACCTACCCGACCGCGACCAACACCAAACGTCGGCACCTGCACCAAACCCGGGCCGGAGCGGACCATTCCATGATCATTCAATGGATTTTTCATCTGCGTTACAAAGCCGGCGTTTGTCGGCCATCCGGCGTGGTATTCCTGGAGTAACGCCCGCACAGCGCCGTGAGTGCCGATCCGGCCGGTACTGTCCGAAGGGACCGCAAATGGAATTCTCCCTGCACGAAAAGCGACGTCTTGCGCAGCTGGAGCAGGACCTGTCCGGCGACCGCAGACTCGTGGCACTGATGCGCATCCTGGCCTCGGGCCGGGGCAGGTCATGGCGCCTGTTCCGCTACGTCGTGTGTCGCGTCCGCCGTCCTCGGCTACCCGCCGCGGGCCACCGTCTGACCCGGCTGGCCATCGTCCTGGCCCTGCTGCTCACCCTCGCCGTCCCGGTCGTGTTGGTCGTCGCGCTGACGACCGGTCTGGCTTTGCTCGCCGTGATCACCGTGTCGGTCGCACCGATGCCGCCGCTGATGCTGATCCTGGCCGGTCAGCGAGCTCGACGGCTGGGCGTGCTGCGGTCTGTCTGAACATTTCGGTGTTCGGTATCGGCGGGTCCTGTACTGTGCCACGATTCGACCGGCGCTATGGTGGCTCCGGGTGTGAACTGGCACGTTTCAGGAGGGCGCGGTGTCGGAAGACAGATCGACCGGCGGACTGAACATAGTCGTCGAGTCGGTCGGCCAACGTGCCGTGGTCCTGCACCTGGCCGGCGAACTCGACATGGTGACGGCGCCCGGTTTCGCCGAGCACGTGCAGCAACACGTCGTCGGCGGGGACACCGCGGGTCCCTCGCTGGTGCTCGACCTGAGCGGGGTCACGTTCCTGGGCTCCGCCGGTCTCGCGGTGCTGGCCGAGGCACGCAACCTGGCCGTGGCCAGGGCCGTGCAGGTGCGGGTCGTCGCGGTGTCGCGCACGGTGCTGCGGCCGATGGAGGTCACCGGGCTGGACAAGGTCCTGACCGTCGTGCCGGACGTCGCAACGGCGATCGAGCAGGTCGGCGAGTAGCCCCCCGACCGGCTCAGCCGATGACAGGCGGGACGGGTCGGCTGCGCAGGACGACGCTCGTGCCGCTCGCCGAGTAGTCGACGGCGACGTCGTCGGCGCAGGTCCGCATGATCAGCATGCCGTGGCCCCGCGTGGTGCGCTTGGCGGTCGGCGCGCGCCAACGGCCCTGGTCGCTGACGGTGAACACGACGTGTCGGAACCCGTCCGCGTCGACGACGACCACGCCGTGCACGTTGACCATCTCGCCGCTGCGCGCGACACTGCCGGCCGGAATGGCATAGCCGTGCTCGATGCTGTTGCTGACCGCTTCACTCACCGCGAGCACCAGTTCCTCCGCATGCGCGGCCGGCCACCGGTGCGCGGCCAGCCAGTCCCGCACGCGACCGCGCACGATCGACGGCGCGACCCACTCGGCGTTCAGGGCCACCTGCAACGTGGGCGCCCCGGACAGACTGGTCGGTGCCTGGCGACCCCGCGGTGGGTGCTTGTCCTGATCGGATGTCGGCGGCACAGCCCTGATCTCACCCTTCCTTGACCAGCGGTGCGCGACCAGAGTACCCCGGACAACCGCGGACAAACTCACGCCGCGAGCGCGTCACCGACACTGTGGTAGAGCGCCAGGACGTTGTCGAGCCCGACGATCTCGATCGGCCGCACGACCGGCCGGTTCTCGTCCACCACCACCCGCAGCGGCTGGTAACCGCGATGGGTGACGGCCTCGGCGGCGCTGTCCAACAGCGTCCGCAGGCCGGCCGAGCCAAGGAACCGGACCTCGGTCAGGTCCAGCACCAGCATCCGGCCGTCGAGCCGATCGAACGCCGTACTGATCGCCGCCCGCATCCGTGGCGCGGTCAGCCCGTCGATCTCGCCGTCAAGGAACAGGATGAGGGCGTCGTCCCGGTCCTCGGGTCGGATGTCGAGCAGCTGCTCGCGCGCAGGACGTTCGGCGGCATGCTCCGCGCCGTCCGGTGTGCGCTCGTCGCCAGCAGGTTTCACGGAGCGAACCATACGCGATCACGGGCGTTCAGCCCTCGCCGCGCCGTCCGGTTTCGTCCAGCCTGCGGCGTAGTTCCTCGACCTGCTCGGTCAGGCGCCGCACCTGCTCCTCGAGCACGTCGAGCCGGCCGACCGGGATGGGCGCGGGGCGCTGCTGCGCCGGTGGAGCCTGCGGGGTCGCCTGGTGCACCGAGGTCGCGAGCTGCTCGATGTCGATCCCCAGCCCCGTCAGTACGGCCATGGCCGTCGACTCGGGGTCACAGAGAACGGCCGCGAGCAGATGCACGGCGCCGATCGAGTTCTGTCCGGCCTGCGTCGCCTCGCGCAACGACTGTTCCAGCACCCGCTTGGCCCTTGGTGTGAAAGGAATGTGGCCGGGGGCCGCCCCGGTGTTGCCGAGCGGCACGATCTTCGTGACCTCCTGCCGGACCCTGGCCATCGGGATCGCCGGGAGGGTGTCCACCAGCGCCTGGTCGGTCTGGTCCGACCGGGCGTGGAACAGCCCCAACAGGACGTGCTCGGTCCCGATGTAGTTGTGCACCAGCTCCCGAGCTTCTTCCTGGGACAGCACGACAACCCGGCGAGCCGAATCGGTGAACCGCTCGAACATCCCGTCAGCCTCCCACAGAACGGGTCCGATGATCGGAACATTCGGCCGATCTGAGGCATGATCGGTCGGTGGGGGTTGATGCGGGCGCGACGGACCACGATCGGCGGCTGCGAGCGCTGGATCCGCTGCTGCCGGCGTCGACACCGCTGCCGGCGCGCGTTGCCGGCGAGGTCGCGCTGAGCGTGCCGTCGGCGGCGGGGATCTACCGACGGCAACGGTTGGACCTGGATTCCATGGCGGCGGACGAGCGGGCCGCCGACGTGCACGTGTTGGACGCCCGGGTGGCCGGGCCGGATCCGGTCGCGGCGATGGCCGCGCTGCTCGATCGGTGGGACGAGCACATCGCGGCGAGCGAGTTCGCGGACGGCGATTCCGAGGCGCTGATCAGGTGGCCAAGTCGCGACACGTCGATGACGTCCACCTTCCTCGCCCACGGGCTGGTGCCGACCGGGATACGGGCCGTGCGGCCCGCCGGGCGCCCGACGCCGGCGGCATCGGCGGCGGTGTCCATTCGGGCACTGCGGAACGCGGACCTGGACGTGGCGGTCGGCCTGGCGCTGGAGCTGGCGCGCTGGAACACCCAGTTCGGCGGCCGGCTGCCGCGACCGTCGACCGAGGCGCACTATCGACGGATCTTCGGCGGCCGGCTGACGTGGGCAGCGCCGTGGGTGTGGGTGGCGGCGGTGGCGGGTGCCGTCACCGGCGCGATCGTGGTGAACCCGCCGGGGCGGGCGGACTTCGCCACCGGATGGGTGGCGGCCGGTCCGGTCGCCTATGTGGGCGCGATGGTCGTGGGTGCCGGGCACCGTGGCGACGGCGTCGGCGCCGCGCTGGTGGCCACGGCCCACGCCGCGCTGGACGCGGCTGGTGTCGCGGTGACACTCCTGGACTACTACGCCATGAACCCCTTTTCCGTGCCGTTCTGGCACCGGTGCGGCTACCGTCCACTGTCGACGGAATGGACGCGTCGGCCGGCCCGCCCGACTTGATGGAATGACGGCGGGCGCTGCCTGGTTGCCACCGGTATGACTACTGAACTTGGCAAGGTCGGAGTCTGGCGTCGCTGGAGCGACCTGACCGGCGAGCTGGCGGCCGAGATCGAACGGCTCGGGTACGGCGCCATCTGGCTCGGTGGCTCGCCCGACGGTCACCTGAAGATCGTGGACGATCTCCTCGATGCGACCGACCGGATCGTCGTGGCAACGGGCATCGTCAACATGTGGAAGGACGACGCGGACACCGTCGCCGCCTCCTTCCACCGGATCGACGCCCGACACCCCGGCCGGTTCCTGCTGGGTGTCGGCATCGGCCATCCCGAGGCGGTCAAGGAGTACCGCAAGCCCTACGACACGATCGTGGACTACCTCGACCGGCTGGCGGCGGCCGGCGTGCCGAAGGACGGCATCGTGCTCGCCGCGCTCGGACCGAGGGCCCTGCGCCTGGCCGCGGAACGCACCGCCGGCACACACCCCTATCTGACGACACCGGAGCACACCCGCGAGGCGCGGGCCCTGTTGGGTGCGGGCGTGCTGATCGCGCCGGAGCAGAAGGTCGTGCTGGACACCGATCCCGAACGCGCCCGTGCCATTGCCCGGCCGGTGGTGGAGATGCCGTACCTCAACCTGGTGAACTACCGGAACAACCTGCTGCGCCTCGGCTGGACCGAGGAGGACCTGGCCAACGGCGGGAGTGACCGGCTGATCGACGCACTCGCCGTGCACGGCGACGCCGACGCGGTCGCCCGTGGCGTCACGGCACATCTGGACGCCGGTGCCGACCACGTCACCGTGCAGGTGCTGGGGCCCGATCCGCTCGCGGGCTATCGCGAGCTGGCGCGGGCGACCGACATCCTCCGGTAACACTGGCGTTACACGTCGCGCATACCGTGTCGGCACGGCGGTGAGGCAGGAGGTTCGGCGGTGCTGCTCTCCCCACACGAACAGGAGAAGCTGCTGCTGCACGTGGCCGCGCAGTTGGCCATGCAGCGCAGGGCCCGCGGGTTGCGCCTGAACTACCCGGAGGCGGTCGCGGTGATCAGCTCCTGGGTGCTGGAAGGCGCGCGGGACGGGCGTGGCGTTGCCGACCTGATGTCCGCAGGCCGACAGGTGTTGACCACGGATGACGTGATGGACGGCGTCGCGGACATGGTGACGTCGGTCCAGATAGAGGCCACGTTCCCGGACGGCACGAAGCTGGTCACAGTGCACCGCCCCATCCAGGGCGGCGCACGGTGATCCCCGGTGAGATCGTGCCGGCCGACGCTCCACTGTGGATGGCGCGGGACGTGCCGAGACTGGAGCTGACCGTGGTCAACCGGGGTGACCGGCCGATCCAGGTCGGCTCGCACTACCACTTCGCCGCCACCAACCCGGCCCTTGACTTCGATCGCACGGCCGCGTGGGGCCACCGCCTCGCGGTGCTGGCCGGCACCTCCGTGCGGTTCGAGCCGGGCGTTGACCGAGTGGTTGAGCTGATCCCGTTGCGCGGCAACAGAATCGTGCCGGGCCTGCGGCCGGAGCACGCCGGCGGCCTTGATGAGTGAGCTGGACCGGCGCCACTACATCGCCCTGTTCGGGCCGACCACCGGCGACCGGATCCGGCTGGCCGACACCGAGCTGTTCATCGAGGTCACCGACGACCGCACGCGTGGTCCGCAGCAGGCCGACGAGGTGGTGTTCGGCGGCGGCAAGGTGATCCGCGAGTCCATGGGGCAGTCGGTGGTCACCCGCGCGGACGGCGCACCCGACCTGGTGATCACCGGCGCCGTGGTGCTGGACCACTGGGGTGTCGTCAAGGCCGACATCGGGGTGCGCGACGGCCGGATCGTGGGCATCGGCAAGGCCGGCAATCCGGACACGATGGACGGCGTCGACCCGGCACTCGTGATCGGGCCGGGCACCGAGATCCTGGCCGGCAACGGCATGATCCTGACCGCGGGCGCGATCGATGCGCACGTGCACTTCATCTGCCCGCAACTGGTCGACGAGGCACTGTCATCAGGCATCACGACTCTGGTCGGCGGCGGCACCGGCCCCGCGGACGGCACGAAGGCCACCACGGTCACTCCCGGCGCCTGGTACCTGGCCCGGATGCTGGAGTCGATGGACGCGTTCGGCGTCAACGTTGCGCTGCTCGGCAAGGGCAACACCGTCGGCGAGCCCGCACTGCGCGAACAGGTGCTCGGCGGCGCGAGCGGATTCAAGCTGCACGAGGACTGGGGCACCACGCCGGCCGCGATCGACGCCTGCCTGCGGATCGCCGACGAGTACGGCGTGCAGGTGGCCATCCACACCGACACCCTCAACGAGGCCGGCTACGTACAGGACACGCTGGCCGCGATCGCCGGCAGAACCATCCACACCTACCACACCGAAGGTGCCGGTGGCGGGCACGCGCCGGACATCATCACGGTGGCGGGCGAGCCGAACGTGCTGCCCAGTTCCACCAACCCCACCCGCCCGCACACCGTGAACACGCTGGACGAGCACCTGGACATGCTCATGGTGTGCCACCACCTGAACCCGGCCGTACCGGAGGACCTGGCGTTCGCGGAGAGCCGGATCCGGCCGTCCACCATCGCCGCCGAGGACGTGCTGCACGACCTGGGCGCCATCTCGATCATCTCGTCGGACTCGCAGGCCATGGGCCGGATCGGCGAGGTGGTCACCCGGACCTGGCAGACCGCGCACGTGAACAAGGTGCGGCGCGGTTTCCTGGCCGGTGACAACGGTTGCGACAACCTGCGGGCCCGCCGCTACGTCGCGAAGTACACGATCTGCCCGGCGATCGCACACGGGCTGGACGCCGAGATCGGCTCGGTCGAGGTCGGCAAGCTGGCCGATCTGGTGCTGTGGCAGCCTGCGTTCTTCGGCATCCGGCCCGCGGTGGTCGTGAAGGGCGGCATGATCGGCTGGGCCGCGATGGGGGACGCCAACGCGTCCATCCCGACCCCGCAGCCGGTCCTGCCCCGCCCGATGTTCGGCGCCTACGGGGTCACGCCGGCCGCCACGTCGCTGCACTTCGTGGCGCAGGCCGCGATCGACGACGGCATCGCCGACCGGCTGGCCGTGCGCCGCAGGCTGGTGCCGGTACGGAACACCCGGTCACTGGGCAAGGCCGACCTGCCGGGCAACGACGCGCTGCCCAGGATCGAGGTCGATCCGGAGACGTTCGCGGTGCACGTGGACGGTGAGCTGATCGAGCCGGCACCGGTGACCGAACTGCCGCTGGCCCAACGTTATTCACTGTTCTGATGGTGACGCCGTCGGTGCTGCTGCTGGCCGACTCGCGGCTGCCAAGCGGTGGCCACGCGCACTCCGGCGGGATCGAGATGGCCGTCGCGGCGGATCTCGTGTCCGATGTGGACGACCTGGACCTGTTCCTGCGTGGCCGGTTGCGCACGGCCGGACCGGTGCTGGCCGGATTCGCGGCGGCCGGCTGCCTGCTGGCCGATCAGGCGGCTGACTGGCAGCAGTGGGATCGCGCCTACTCCGCGCGCACGCTGTCCGCCGGGGTGCGCGCCGCGTCCCGGGCCCAGGGCAGTGCGCTGCTGCGCACCGTGAGCCGGATCTGGGACCACCCCGCGTTGGGCCGACTGCGTGCGCTCGGCCGGCCGCACCAGCCGCTGGTCCTCGGGGTCGCCGTCGCCGCCGGCAACGGCGCGCCCGCCGACGCGGCGGCACTGGCCGTGCACCACCTGGCCGGCGCGGCGTGCTCGGCCGCGATCCGGCTGCTCGGCCTGGATCCGCTCGCCGTCGCCGCTGTCCATGGTGGACTGTCCGAAGTGGCGGCGAGGGCCACCGAGATCGGCCTGTGGAAGGCCGAACGCGCGGTCGCGACGGGCGATCCGGCCGAGTTGCCGGCCACCGGAACGGTCCTGCCGGAGCTGCTCGCGGCGCGGCACGCACAGTCGGAGGTGACCCTCTTTGCATCGTGAGGACAACAGCGTCTCGCTGGCAGGCGGCCACCGCACGTCCAGGGCGCTGCGGATCGGCATCGGCGGGCCGGTCGGTGGCGGCAAGACCGCCCTGGTCGCCGCGCTGTGCCGGGCGCTGGCCGCCGAACTGTCCGTGGTGGTCGTGACCAACGACATCTACACCACGGAGGACGCGGACTTCCTGCGCCACAACGGAGTGCTCGCCGAGGACCGGATCAGGGCGGTGCGTACCGGCTGCTGCCCGCACACCGCGATCCGCGACGACATCACCGCGAACCTGGACGAGGTCGAGGACCTGGAACGGCAGCACGATCCGGACCTGGTCCTGGTCGAGAGCGGCGGCGACAACCTCACCGCGACCTTCAGCTACGGCCTGATCGACCGGCAGATCTTCGTGGTCGACGTGGCAGGCGGCGACAAGGTGCCGCGCAAGGGCGGCCCCGGCGTCACCAGGTCCGACCTGTTGGTGATCAACAAGATCGACCTGGCCGACCGGGTGGGCGCCGACCTGGACGTGATGCGCCGGGATTCCGCCGCACAGCGCGGCGACCTGCCAACGGTACTGATCTCGCTGCGGGCACCGGACGGCGTCCGGCCGGTCGTCGACTGGGTACGGGCCGGCCTGCACGCGCACGGACACTGATGGAAGCCGCCGCGACGTTCGCGGTCGACCGGGATGCCCGCGGCCAGCGCACCCACTGGCACGACGCGCCACCGGTCGTGTTGCGACCGACCGGTGCCGACCGCCTGCACCTGCTGCACGCGGCAGGCGGCCCGCTGGGCGGTGACCGGCTGCGGCTGACCGGCACGGTCGGCACCGCGTGCGCGTTGCGCGTGGACTCGGCAGGCGCCACCGTCGTCCAGCCGGGCCTTGCCGGGGAGCCCGCAGACTGGACGGTGCGGCTGGACGTGGCGGCCGGCGCGTGCCTGCGCTGGGCGCCGCAGCCGACCGTGGTGTGTGGGGGAGCGGACTTCCGGACCAGCCTGCGCGCCACCGTCGACCCGGACGGTGCCCTCCTGGTCCGGGAAGTGCTGGTACTGGGCCGATCCGGCGAGACCGGCGGCCGTTGTACCGGCGGACTGTCGGTGGTGGTCGGCGACCAGCCGCTGATCAGCCACGAGAACCTGGTGGACGGCGCCGATCCTGAACTGTCCGGCCCCGCCGGCAGTGGTGGCCATCGTGTGCACGGCACGATCCTGGCGGCGGGCCGCGCGGCCCGTCCAACGGACGAGCGGGCCGGCCGCAGCGGCGCGGTGTCGTGGGCCGTGCTGCCGTTGGACGGACCGGGTTGTCTCGTGCTCGCGGTTGGCGATCGGGTCACCGAAGTGGCGGCCGTGCTCGACGATCTGCTTCTCTTCCCGCTCACCTAGCGGTGTGCGCACCCTACGACCAGGCGGGCGAGGGGCACGTGATGCTGGCCCGCGTGTATGTCGCGGTCTCGCAGGCTTGCCTGGCTGACGGACCGGGGGAAGGAGATCTTCACGACGTTGAGCGCGGGAATCCGGAAGATCAGGACGTCCTCGGCGGGCACCGCGTACAGGTCGGCGATCGTGGTCTCGGTGATGAGGTCCGCGGCGATGGTGTAGCCGTTGGCGTCCCGCATGAACGCCTCCATCGTCACCCAGAACGGCCCGGCGTTCTTCGAACGGATCTCCAGGGCGTAGTCGCCGAGCGTGGCCAGGTCAGGCATGGGTGACCGGCCGGAACATACTGGTGGGGGAGTCGACCTCGACGACGTGGTTGAGGACGAATTCGTAGGCAGCGCCGCGTTCCATCTCCGCGGGTGACGTGGCGAAGGCGAAACTGGGCAGGTACGGCATGTCCGGCAGTGGGAGGTGCAGCAGCAGGGGATTCGCCACCTTTGCCACCGCGGTTGCCGTGGCCTGGTCCGGCGCGTTGACGATCAGCATCACCCCGACCTCGCGGGCGGCCGTGTGGTCCGGGTCTTGTTCTTCGAGGATGGCATTGTGGCCGTAGAGCCGGATGTCGAATGCGTAGTCTGTGGGCGCCAGTTCGAGGGTCTGGGTGACTCTGTCGATGAGGACCGTGCGCAGTAGTCCGGCCCAGGTCTCGATCTGGACGACGACGTGTGGATCACGGATGCCGACGAAGGACACTGTTTCGTAGCCGGTCGCCCTGGCTCCTTCGAGCTTGATGGTGTGCTGGTCGGCGTGCTCGAATCGCGATCCTTCGACGCGGACGCGGCGGTGGTCGAGTGCGGTGTAGGTGGCGTCGGTGACGACGATGGTGCCGGCTGGTTCGCGCATCCGGTAGGGATTGACGGTCTCGTACAGCATGTGCGCGGCCACCGAGATCGGCGTGCAGGCGGCGTTCGGGTCCAGCGGTTCGATGGTGAAGCCTGTTTGGTCGATCGTCGCGAACACGCCGCCGGAGCGGGGGTTGGTGGTGCACTGGCCGCCACACTCGACGATCTTTGCCGCGTGCCAGGTTGGTCCTGGCGGCATTCCTCTCATTAACGGGACGGCCGCGGCTACCGCGGTGTCTGTTGCCCGTCCTGCCAGGACTACGTCGGCGCCCTGTTGTAATGCCTCGGCTATTGGTTCGTGGCCCATCATGCCGACGATTCGGGCGCAGCTTTCCAGTGTGTCCACGGACAGGTCTGTTGATGGGGCGAGTGGGCGGATGCGGCCGGCGTTCAGTTGTTCCTTGAGTTCTGCCGTGTTCTGTTCGCTGTAGATCTTGGTGACGTTCAGGTCGAGGTGTTCGTTGGTGATGATCGACTCTGTGATCTGGGCGACCCAGTCGACTCCGTCGTCCGCGCCGCTGGTGCCGCATGAGCCGACGATCAGCGGGATGTGTGCTGCGGCGGCCGCTTTCAGCAGGATCTTGAGGTCTCTAGCTACTGCGGCGGCTGTTGTCTTTGCCGTGCCGGTGCCCAGGTAGTGGGGGCCGGAGTCCGTTGAGCCGCCGTCCACGGCGATCACGTCCGGGTTCAGGGTCAGGCCGCGTTCGACTGTGGCTGGGCTGAACCCGCCACCCAGCATCCCCGTAGGTACGAGGATGCCGGTCCGCTCTCTGTCCATGCTGTTCAGAATAGCATATATGCTGTGTGCTATAGCAAGATGACCTGTTAAAGTGGATCTTGTGGCGGGGGCCTGGGCCTGGGGCCTGGCTTTGGTGCTCGGCTGGGTTGGCGGACCTGCACGCGGCACTGCGGACCTATCCTGGCGAACTTCCGCGCACGCCACCAATCGAGGTGGCGGCGGTGTCCTTCTCTTCGGGGAACGACCATCCGACTCTTTGGCAACCACATCCGAACGAGAGCCGCCGGACGAATAGGAGCAGGTTGCCTATTCGGCAACCACCATCCGACTCTTTGGCAACCACATCCGAACGAGAGCCGCCGGACGAATAGGAGCAGGTTGCCTACCGAGGCGCCTCTTTCGAGTCCGAGGGACGCCTAAACACTTCGCGGCATGGCTCAGTCCTTCCTGCTTTCCCCCGATACACAGCCGCACCTACGGTCTTGGTTGTTTTGTCAAGGTACTCTTTCCCGCCTT
>DASXXM010000346.1:0-6668 GCA_036503065.1 Pseudonocardiaceae bacterium
CCGCCAGGGCACCTGCGTGCTCGACGACGTGATCATGACCGCGCTGGACGAGGCCGACCAGATGGCCGACATGGGCTTCCTGCCGCAGGTCCGGGAGATCCTGGACCTGATCAGCCAGGACGGCCAGCGGCTGCTGTTCTCCGCCACGCTGGACCGGGACGTGGACAGCCTGGTCCGCCAGTACCTGCACAACCCGGTCACGCACTCGGTCGCGCCGACCACGGCCAGCGTCACCACCATGGAGCATCACGTGCTCGTCGTGCCGGCCGCGGACAAGTCCGACGTGGTGGCCGAAGTCGCCGCTCGCGACGGCCGGACCATCATGTTCGTCCGCACCAAGCACCACGTGGACAAGCTGGCCGAGCGGCTGCGTTCGGTCGGCGTGCGGGCAGGCGCGCTGCACGGCGGCAAGGCGCAGAGCGCCCGCACCCGCATCCTCGGCGAGTTCAAGGACGGCCACACGCCGGTCCTGGTCGCCACCGACGTGGCGGCGCGCGGCATCCACGTCGACGGCGTCACCCTCGTGGTGCACGTGGACCCGCCTGCCGACTCCAAGGACTACCTGCACCGCGCCGGCCGCACCGCGCGTGCCGGCGAGACCGGCACGGTCGTCACGCTGGTCACGCACAGCCAGCGCCGGGCCGTACTCGGCCTGACCGCACGGGCCGGCGTTCGTCCGCTCAGCACGCAGGTCCGGCCGGGTGACGCGGAACTCAACCGCATCACCGGCGCTCGCACCCCCAGCGGCGAGCCGGTGGTCGAGGTCGAGCACCGTCGCCCGACCCGGCCGCGCAGTGGCTCCGCACCGGGTTACGCCCGCCGTGGCCGCCCGGTCGGCGACCGCAACGAGCACCGCGCCGAACGCGGCGAGCACTGGGACAACCGCCGTGGCGACCGCCGTTCGCAGCACGGCGAGTTCCGCGGCAGGCGGCCGCGCCGCGACCACCAGTCCGGCTGAGATCATCGCGAATCCCACATCGGCGCCCTACTACGGGTGCCGATGTGGGATCTGCGCCGCTCTCCCGACGGTCGAACCACACCGGCATCTCGTCGGATCGGCGTCACTGGCCGAGCTCGACCGGCGGTAGCCCGGCCACCGGTCCGATCACGACGATCGCGGGCGGCCGGATGCCGTGCGTGGCAACGTCGTCGGCGACCTTGTCCAATGTGGACCGCAAGGACCGCTGGGTGCGCATCGTGCCGTCCGCGATCACCGCGACCGGGCTGTCCGAGGGGCGTCCGCCCGCGAGCAGCGCGTCCGCGAACGCGCCGATCCGTTCCACCGCCATCAGGAGCACCAGCGTGCCGCGCAACGCAGCGAGCGCGGGCCAGTCCACCAGGGAACGCGGGTCGTTCGGCCCGACGTGCCCCGAGACGACCACGACCTCGTGCGCGACACCGCGATGCGTGACCGGCACGCCTGCCACCGCCGGCACGGCGAACGCGCTGGTCACGCCGGGTACCACGGTGACCGGCAGGCCGGCGGCCGCGCACGCGAGCACCTCCTCGAAACCGCGACCGAACACGTACGGGTCGCCGCCCTTGAGGCGCACCACGAACCGGCCGGCCAGCGCATGCTCGATCAACGTGTTGTTGATCACATCCTGGCTGGCCGCCCGGCCGTACGGAATCTTGGCCGCGTCCACCACGATCACGTGCGGCGCCAGCTCGTCCAGCAGTGCACGCGGCGCCAACCGGTCCACGACCACCACGTCCGCCCGCGCCAGCAGCCGCCTGCCGCGCACCGTGATCAGCTCCGGATCGCCGGGGCCGCCACCGACCAGTGCCACACCGGGCACGGCCCGCTCGGCGGGCTGGTCGGACACCCGGCCTTCGCGCAGCGCGTCGAGCAGGCCGTCCCGCACCGCCGCCGAGCGTCGTGGCTGGCCGCCGGCCAGCACGCCGACCAGCAGCCCGTCGTGCTCCCCGGTGGCCGGGGTGACCGCGGTGCCGCGCGTGCCGGCATCGGACCGCACGCAGAACACCCTGCGCCGCAACGCTTCCTCGGCCACGGCCGCGTTCACGTCGGTATCGTTCGTGCACGCCACCGCGTACCAGGCGCCGTCGAGATCGCCGTCGGCATAGGCGCGGGCGTGCCAGGTGATCTCGCCCGTGTCGGCCATGCCCTGCACCGCCGGTGTCACGTGCGGCGAGATCACCTCGACCAGGGCGCCCGCCGACACGAGCCGCGGCAGCCGCCGTTGCGCGACCGTGCCGCCGCCGACCATCACGACCCGACGGTCGGCCAGGTCCAGACCGGTCAGGTAGTGCCGGTCAACGGTGGGCATGGACGTGACCGGTCGGGTCATCGGGGTGGCTGTGCGGGATCTGCGGCGCGCCGTGCTTGGCCTCGAAACCCGGCAGCAGCACCCGGTACGCGCACGTGTCGCAGTTCATCCGGATGTCCCCGTGCAGCGCCTCGTGGTACCGCTCGACGACCAGGTCGGCCAGTGGCGCGCAGTCACCCAGGTACCCGGACACGAGCACGTCAACACCCGGTCGGGCGAATTCGCGTGCCTGCGCCGCGACCCGTTGCGGCAGCACCCCGTCGAACAGGAAGTACGGCGCCACCACGACTCGCCGCGCGCCCAGCAACACCGCCCTGGTCAGCCCCGCTGCCACGTCCGGCCGCGCCAGCGACACGAACGCGGTCTCCACGAACGCGAACCCACGGGTCTCCTGCAACAGCCGGGCCACCTTGCTGACCTCGGCGTTCGCGTCCGGATCCGTCGAACCCCGGCCGACGAGCACCACCGCGGTGTCGGCCCACGCCGCCGGCTCGACCACGGCGGCGATCCGATCCGCGAGCAGCCCCAACAGGATCGGGTGCGGCCCGAGCGGCCGGCCGAACCGGTAGCCGGTGCCCGGCTGACGACGAACCTCACGCTCCAGCGCGGCCGGGATGTCGCCCTTGGCGTGCCCGGCGGCGACCAGCACCAGCGGCACTGCCGCAAAAGTCCGGTGGCCGCGCCCGGCCAGGTCCTGCCATGCCTCGTTGACCGACGGCGCGGCCAGCTCGATGAACCCGCCCGCCACGTCGATACCGGACATCCGCTGCCGCATCCGGTCCACGAAACCTGTGAACTCGGCCACACCGCGCTCGTCGACCGTGCCGTGGCCGACGATCAGCAACGGCTCGGGACTCATGTCTCGTCCTCGTCGTAGTACATCAGGGCGTTGATCGCGGCGGCGGCCACCGTGGCGCCACCGCGTTCGGTGCGGGTGCTCAGCGCGGGAAGGCGGATCGCGCGCAGTCGTGCGCCGGCGAGCACCGAGCCCACGAACCCGACCGGCACGCCGATCACCAGCACCGGCCGCAGTTCGCCGGCCATGGCCAGGTTGACCAGCTCGTTCAGCGCGGTCGGCGCGTTGCCGATCGCCCACACCGCGCCGTCCGGATACTGCTGGGCGGCAAGCCGAATACCGGCCGCGGACCGGGTGATCTTCCGTTCCTCAGCCAGTTCGGCGACCCCGGGGAGATCCAGCGCGACCACGCTGCCCCGGGTCGTGACGCCTGCGGCGACCATCCGGGAGTCCACCACCAGGGGCGCCCCGACCAGCAGCGCCTGCCGCCCGGCCTCCAGTCCGGCCTCGTCGGCCACCAGGTCACCCACCCAGCTGGTGTCGGCGGTGGCGTGCACGACGCGTTCGACCACCGCCCGCATCAGCTGTGGCAGGAAGTTGGTGTCGATCCGACTGTGGAGAATCCGGTACGACTCTTCTTCGATCGGGTGCACGTCACGCACAGCTGAGGCTCCTCGGGTTTCGGCCCGTCGATCCTCGCCTGACGTGTGGGAACGCGTCAAACCGAGTGCCGGTGATGTGTCTCATCGTCCGGGTGCGGATGCACGTTGGCCCGGACCAGCCGGGGCAGGGCGTGCATCAGGCGATGTTCCACGTCGTGCGCGATGTCGTGCGCCCGCACCAGGCTGGATTCGCGGTCCACCACCACGGTCAGCTCGGCGAACTGGCCGCGCCCTGACCAGCGCAGCCGCAGGTCCTCGACGTCCAGCACCCCGGGTGTGGTGGCAGCCAACTCGCCTGCCTCCCGCACCAGACTCGGATCGGCCGCGTCCAGCAGCCGACCGAGCACGCCACGCGCGGCACCGACCAGCACGAAACCAATGGCCAGCGCGACCGCGATACCGACGACCGGGTCGACCCAGCGCCAGCCGACGGCGGCACCACCGGCGGCCAGCAGGACAGCCAGCGACGTGAGGCCGTCGACCCGGGCGTGCATGCCGTCGGCGACCAGGGCGGTCGAGCCGATCCGTCGACCGGTCCGGATTCGCCAGTGCGCCGCGATCTCGTTGCCGCCGAAGCCGATCACGGCCGCCACGGCCAACACCGCCAGATGGCTCACCGGTACCGGATGCACCAACCGGGACACGGACTGGACCAGCGCGAGCACCGCGGACGCGGCGATGACGGCCAGCACCACCAGGCCGGCCAGGTCCTCGGCCCGGCCGTAGCCGTAGGTGAACCGGCGGGTCGGCGCACGACGGCCGAGCCGGAACGCCACCGCCAGTGGGATCGCGGTACCGGCGTCGGCCAGGTTGTGCAGCGTGTCCGACAGCAGCGCGACCGAACCGGTCAGCCAGACCACGCCCGCCTGGACCAACGCGGTGATCAGCAACACCGCGAACGAGCCCCACAGCGCCCGCATGCCGATGCGGCTGCCGGTCAGGCGCTCGTCCACCGGGCCGACGTGATCGTGGCTGTGCCCGTGCCCATGTGCCATGCTGTTGAGGCTAGCCCATTCTCGTCCATAGTGGACTATTGCAAGAAGTTGTTTACTGCCAGGCTATGGCTGTTGCGAAAGCCAGGTATAGCCACGTGGCGTGACCATCCGGCCGCCGACCATCGTGGTCTGCGACGAGCCCACCACGACCGTGGTGAGCATGTCCACGTCGGCCGGATCGAACTCGGCCAACGGCCGGCACCACACCCGCTGCCCGGCCCGGCTCGCCTGACGCACCGCACCCACCGGCGTGCTCGCCGGCCTGCGCTCGGCCAGCAGGTCGAGCGCCGCACGCAACTGCCAGTGCCGGTCGGCCGAACGCGGATTGTAGAAACAGACCACGAAATCGCCGTCGGCCGCGGCCCTGATCCGGCGCTCGATCGCCGCCCACGGCGTGTGCAGGTCGGACAGGCTGATCAGCGCGTGGTCGTGGCCCAGCGGCGCGCCGAGCAACGCGGACGCGGCCAACGCCGCCGTCACCCCCGGCACGCCGACCACCTCGACCTCGGCCGGACACCGCTGCAACGCCGGGCTCGCCATCGCGTACACCCCGGCGTCCCCGGACCCGATCAACGCCACCGCCCGGCCCGCCGCGGCCAACTCGACCGCTTCGCCGGCCCGGGCCTCCTCCGCGCCGAGTCCGCTGGCCCGGACTTCGGTGCCCGGCCGCAACAACTGGCGCACCTGGTCGACGTAGGAGTCCAGCCCGACCACCACGGACGCCCGGCGCAGTTCGGCTTCGGCGCGCGGGGTGCGCAGGTCGGCCGCGCCCGGTCCGAGCCCGATCACCGCGAGCCGGCCGCGCGGCCGGATGCGCGCGGCGGCCACGGTCACGTTGTCCGCCTTGATCTTCGGCACCACCAGCTCGACCGGCGCACCGTGGGCCAGTTCGGTCGCCGCGTACAGCGCCGCCGCTTCCGCGACACTCGGCGTGCCCACCTCGGCCAGCACGACGTCACTCGGATTGGGCACGTCGACCGTGGCCAGCGTGTCGGCCGGGTAGACGTGCAGCGCGGGTTCGTCCTGCCAGTGCCAGAACGCCCAGTCGGTGACGGCGTGCCGGATGCCGGGCTCGTCCGCCTTGCGGTCCACCGTGGCGAACGCGCGGACCGCGCGCAGGTCGAAGCCGTGCTCGGTCTCCAGCCGGGCCAGCGCCGCGTTCACCGCGTCGGTCGACACGCCGCGCGCCGAGCCGATGCCGACCACGAGGGTGTGCGGGATCAGCCGCAGCGTGTACTCGTCCGGTTCGGTGAGCCGGTCGTCGATCTGGATCGTCCACTGTGGATCGCCGACGTTGCCCGGCAGGGCCGGCAGCGGAAAGCCGAGCGGGTTGACCAGCCGGATCGGCGCGCCGTCCAGGATCGCGACACCACAGGCGGCCAGGTCGCCGTCGACGGTCGCGTCGAGCAGCGCGACCACGTCGTCCAACGGCGTGCTGCCGGTGGCGTCGGACGCGGTGGTCACCACCGGGGTGCAGCCGAGCACGTCCGCGACCCGTTCGGCCAGCTCGTTCGCGCCACCGCCGTGCCCACCGGCCAACGCGATCGCGAACCGGCGACCCTCGTCCACACAGACCACGCCGGGATCGGTCGCCTTGTCCACCAGCAGCGGCGCGATCAGCCGCACGGTCGCGCCACTGGCCAGGAAGAACACGGCAGCATCCAGCTCGGGCCAACTCCGTTGCAGCGCAGGGCCGATCGGACCGTCCAGGAGTACCGCGTCCGCGCCGAGCGCCGCCGCGAGTTCGGCCGCCGCGCGCCTGCCGGCCGCCGTCACGGCGAACAGCCCGATCACCGGGTGCCCCACAGGACCAGCACCGGATTGCCGCCGGTCAGCCGGCTCGTGCCGTCCGGCAGGTCGGTCAGCCGGGCGGCGGTGAGCTGGCAGCCGTCGACCTGGTAACCGCCGGCGCGCAGGGCGTCCCGGC
>DASXXM010000347.1:0-9755 GCA_036503065.1 Pseudonocardiaceae bacterium
GCCTGGGTCTCCAGGCCCCAGGTGTCCAGCTTGCGCGGGTGCCGAACCAGGGGGGTGCCTCGGCCGAGTCGGAGGCCGGGGCATTGCAGGAGCAGTGATCGGGCCGACCGCCGTCATCGCCCGACGAGCACCGCGGTCGCCAATGTGGACGAGGTCCGTTCAGTGCACGTGATCTTGCCAGTCGGCCGGTACCCGCTCCGCCGGTCCCGGGATGGTCTGGGCCAACGGGTGGTGCTGCGGCTGCGCCAGTTCCGGTCCGTCGTAGAACTGTTCGGTCCGGTAGTTCCAGAACCACGCCTCACCCGGCTCGAAGCTGCGGACGAACGGATGCCCGGTCGCGCGTGCGTGCGTACCGGCGTGCTGCGACGGCGACGAGTCGCAGCATCCGATGTGCCCGCACTGCGCGCACCGCCGCAGGTGCACCCACCAACCGCCGGTCGCGTCGCACTCGACGCAGCCGGTGCCGCTCGGGGCGACCGAGGGCTCGATTCCTGGCACTGTCATGACGATGCCTCCTGTCGTGGAACGAACGGAATGCGGACCGAGAACCGGGTGTCACCGGGCACCGACTCGACCGACAGGTCGCCGTGATGCTTGTCGACCACGATCCGCCACGAGATGTCCAGGCCGAGCCCGGTGCCGGAACCGACCGGCTTGGTGGTGAAGAACGGCTCGAAGATCCGGTCGCGCACGTCCGGCGGAACACCGGGGCCCGTGTCGCGGATCTGCACCAACAGCCGGTCGTCGTCGCGTGCGGTCGAGACGGTCAGGGTGCCGTGGCCGGCCATCGCGTCGACCGCGTTGTCGATCAGGTTCGTCCACACCTGGTTCAACTCGGCCGCGTACACCGGCACCCGCGGCAACGACCGGTCATAGTCCTTGACCACCGTGATGCCGTCGCCGATCTTCCTGTTGAGCATCAACAACGTGCTGTTCAGCAGTTCGTGCACGTCGACGACCTGGTAGGGCGCCCGGTCCAGTTGCGAGTACTGCTTGGCCGCCGTCACCAGGGTCGAGATGCGGGTCGTCGCGTCCTCGATCTCCGACATCATCAGCTCGGTGTCGATCGTGTAGTACAGCCAACGGAGGGCGCCTTCGAGCACCGTATCGTCCACTGTGGACGCGACCTTGGCCAGCCACTCGACGTCCAGCCCGGCCTGCACGAACGTCGGCGCCATCTCCCAGCCGCCGTCGATGTCGTGCTCGTCGAACCAGTCGCTCAGCACGTCCTCCGCGTCGGACGCCTGCAACGGCGTCAGTTCGGGCGCCTTCGGCACCTGTTCGACGGCCTCCTGCTGCAACCGGACCAACGTGCGCAACGCGTCCCGGTCATAGGAGCCGGCCGCGATGAGGCCCAGCTTGTGCCGCATGCCCGCGACCCGCTCCCGCAGCGACGACGTGGCCCGCACGGCAGCGGCGGCCGGATTGTTCAGCTCGTGCGTCAGGCCTGCCGACAACGAGCCGAGCGCGAGCAACCGTTCCCGCTGGCCGACGGCCTGCTGCGTGGATTGCATGCCGTAGAACAGGCCCTCCAGCATGTGCAGCGGCATCGGGAACCAGTCGTGCATGAACTGGGAGAACAGCTCCGCCGACAGCACGTACATCCGGGACGGCACCGTCACGCGCATCGAGTTGTTGTAGGTGTCGATGCCTCGGTCGGCCAGGAACGCGCTCCACGCGCCCGCGTACACGCCGACCTGCGTGGTCCTCGTCGTCTCGACGTCCTCGTCGCCCACCCGCCGCGACAGCGCGACACCGCCGTCGAGCAGCACGTAGAAGCAGGTCGCCTTGCTGCCCTCGCGGTACACCCAGCCGGGCTCGAACAGCTCGACGTGACCGTTGCGGCACAGCCATTCCAGTTGCTCGTCGGCGAGCTTCTCGAACAGGAACAGCGAGCGCAGCTCGTCGATGTCACACGGAGTCGTCATGTCTTCTCCAGGTACCGGTGCACGAGCATCACCGCCATCGAGCCCTCGCCGACCGCCGACGCGACCCGCTTGCCCGATTCCGACCGTACGTCACCGGCGACGAACACGCCGGGCACGTTCGTCTCCAAGTGGTAGGGCGGGCGGTCCAACGGCCAGCCCTTCGGCGCGGCGCCACCGACCGCCAGGTCCGGTCCGGCCAGCACGAAGCCCAACTCGTCCCGCGCGACGACACCGTCCAGCCAGTCCGTGCGCGGCGCCGCCCCGATGAACACGAACAGGTGCGCGGCGTCGACCGTTTCGGTCTGTTCGGTCACGCGGTGCCGCAACGTGACACGTTCCAGGTGCCCGTCCCCGTCGGCGGCGGCCACCTCGGTGCTGGTGCGGACGTGGATGTTCGGAATGTCCGCGATCTGCTGGATGAGGTAGTGCGACATCGACTGCGCCAGCGATTCGGCACGCACCAGAATCGTGACCGACCGGGCCGACCTGGCCAGATACACGGCGGCCTGCCCGGCCGAGTTCGCGCCGCCGACGATGTAGATGTCCTGCTCGGCGCAACTGGCCGACTCGGTCAGCGCGGAGCCGTAGTAGACGCCCCGGCCGGTGAACGCGTCCAGGCCGGGCAGTTGTCGGTACGCCACGCCCGTCGCCAGGATCACGGTGTGCGCGTCGAGCCGGGCGCCGTCGGCGAACCGCACCGTCCTGGCCGACCCGTTCACCTCAAGCCCGACGACGTCCCGCGTGGTGACCAACTCCGCGCCGAACTTCGTCGCCTGCCGCCGAGCGCGATCGGCCAGCTGCGCCCCCGACACGCCGTCGGGAAAGCCCAGGTAGTTCTCGATCCGGGAACTCTGGCCCGCCTGACCGCCGGTGGCCGTTCGCTCGACGAGCACGGTCCGCAGCCCCTCGGACGCCCCGTACACCGCCGCGCCGAGACCGGCCGGGCCACCGCCGATGATGATCAGATCGTAGAATTCCGCCGTCGGCGTCGTGGCCAGGCCGACGGTCGTGGCCAGCTCGCCATCCGACGGCGCAAGGAGCGCGCCCCCGGCGGCCGTGATCACCACCGGCAGCGTCCGACCGTCACCACCGGCCGCCGCGACCAATCGCTCGCCCTCCGGCTCGTCCACCTGGTACCACCGGTACGGCACCTGGTTACGGGCCAGAAACTCACGCACCTCCGACGACCGCGCCGACCAGCGATGGCCGACGACCGTGATCTCGGCGGACGCCCGCCGGTCCTGCGGAGACCACGTGTCCAGCAGCGCGTCGATCACCGGATACAGCTTCTCCTCCGGCGGATCCCACGGCTTGAGCAGATAGTGATCGAGGTCGACGACGTTGATCGCATCGATCGCCGCCCCCGTGTCCGCATACGCGGTCAGCAGCACCCGACGCGCGTTCGGGTAGAGATCCATGGCCTGCTCGAGAAACTCGATCCCGTTCATTCCCGGCATCCGATAGTCCGCCACGATGACGGCGACGACCTCACCACGCAACGTCATCTCACGCAGCGCCTCAAGCGCCTGACCACCCGACTCAGCCCTGACGACGCGGTGCCGGTCCCCGTAACGGCGCCGCAGATCACGCGCCACCGCCCGAGACACCCCAGGATCATCGTCAACGGTAAGAATCGCAGCACGCACCGACACGCCCGCCACGATACGGGCCGCAAGCGGCCAACCGTGCCAGACCTCCTGCTCCGTCAAACCGCATGATCGACTTTGCCGGGTCCCTGGGGGGTCGGCCGACCCCATCGGCTCGCCGTGGTCTCTGGGCTGATCCGATGTCAGTATCACCGACCAACCGCGCGGCCAGGATCGCGTCCCGATTTCGAACTCATCGGCGCGACCGGCCGACGCCAGACCGATCGATTCCGGTATCCCGTGTAGCAACAGACTGCGTCGAGCGTGACGGGCGAGCGGCGGACCGGGTGATCGCGTCGCGGTCACGCACGGCGACACTGGCCAACGACTCCGCCGTCAGGCCCCGCGTGGACCGCAGCGCATCCCCAATCTCCTGGCTGGCCAGCGCCTCCTCGACGACTTGGGGCAACAAGACCTCGATCCGTCCTCGCCGCAACACCAGTCGGCTTCATCCCAGCGCAACTCGGCACGACCGTGCCGTCGTCCACGCACAGCACCCGGCCGTCGAAGGGGATGGTCGTAGAGGTCCGGGACACGAGCCATCTTCGCGGCAAAGCCAATCTTCTTCACGTGACCTCCCAGGATATGAGGCTCACGTTTGATTCCCATGGTGATCTACGGCACGGTCAGAACCCGACCAGCTCGTCGATGACCTCCAGCACCACGTCGTCGTCCTGTTCCCGGTCCTGGCTGAGCAGATCGAGATGGAACGCGTTGAGCCACACCGGCACCAGCGCCGGGTTGGCGCCGGCGGCGATCAGGCGGGCGGCCGCGTCGGACACGGCGCCGAACTGGTCGTCCGACGTGAGGGCCTGCTCGAACTCGTCCGTCCACTCCGGATACCGCAGGTAGGTGGCCAGCGTGTCCCGCATGGACTCGCGTGCCTCGGTGGTGTTCCCGGCGCGGGCCACGAAGTCGGACGCGAGCGCGGCGAGCGGCGCCGGCAGTCCTCCGGAAGCCAGCAACTCGTCCAACGTCATGGCTCCACCTTTTCCCAGAGGCCCTTCGTGGTGGCGATCAGCGCCTGGTACTCGTCGAACGGCATGGTACGGCTGGGCGCGATCGTGACGTGCGTCGGACTGTCCCGGACACCGACCAGACCGTCCGGCAGTTTGTCCGGGTCAAGTGACCACACCGGGTCCTTGCCGGTGCCGACGCCCCCCTTGCCGGTGCCCAGTTCCGGCGGCCGACGGTGGGCCGGCAGGTTCCCCGGCTTCTCCGGCGCGGTGGACATGCCCTGCGCGTCCGCCGGGTTCTCCGGCGGATGCACCATGCCGTTCTCGTCCGGTTTGATGTCGCCGCCCGGTCGCGCGCCGAGGCCGCGCGCGGTCGGCTCGACCTTCGGCGCGCCGTTGTCGTCCTTCATACCCCGGTAGATCTTGTACGGGGCGAGGCCGAGCGGGTCGATCAGCCCGGCCGGGTTGGGCACGTACGCGTGCGGGTTCGGCGCTGGGTTCAGGCCGAGCGGGTCGGCGCTGGTGTACCGGCCGGTCTCCGCGTCGTAGTACCGCTGGTAGTTGTAGTTGAGTTCGGACTCCTGGTCGCGGTACTGGCCGGGGAACCGCAACGGGGTGGTGACACCGCCGCCGTCGGCCCCGTTGCGCGGCGCGCCCCACAGGCTGGTGTGGTTGCGCCACACCAGGTGTCCGTCCTGGCTGACCAGCTCCGTCGGCGTGCCGACGAGATCGGTCACGATCGCGTAGAAGCGCTCGTCGATCACGCCCTGTGGGGCGTGCCGCAACGGCACCCGCTCCCGCTGGCTGACCGGCCGGAAGTGCCCCGGCGCCCAGTCCCACATGGTTACCCGCTGGTCGGGCGTTGCCTGCTCGGCCAGCCGCGCGCCGTCCCACGCGAAGACCACCGCGTCCACTGTGGACGCGTCCGGCCCGACGAGCTGCTTGGCGATCCGGCGGCCGAGCGGGTCGTAGCGATATCGCCAGCGCTGGCCGTCCGGCGTGGTCACCCCGACCAGCCTGTCGTCGGTGTCCCAGGCGTAGCGCCAGGTCAGCGGGCGGCCGGACAGCCGCTTCTTCTGCCGCAACGTAATCCGGCCCTGCGCGTCGTGCTCGTAGCGCACGTTGCCGGCCCTGCGGACCAGCGTGCCGTGGTACTCGCGCGGACCGGCCGCGTCCGCGCCCGGCCACTCGGCGTTGGTCACGTTCCCCGCGGCGTCGTAGGCGTATCGCTCGGTCCATCCGGTGCCGGTGACGCCGACGACCTGGCCGATCCGGTCCAGGTCGAACTGCCGTGGACCGGCGACCTGGTCGACGATCGCGGTCAGGAAGCCGTCCGGCCGGTAGCTGTAGGAGCGCCGCTGTAACAGCGGGCTGTTGCCGGCCGGCCCTGGTACCTGGGCGATGGCCTGGGTGTGCAGGCGATGGTTGGCGTCCCACGTCTGGGTGAGCACGGCCCCGCCGCCCAGGTCCCGCTCGGTCTCCCGGCCCGCGTCGTCATACCCGAACCGCAGCATGACACGCCCCGACGCGCCCAGCGACATCGGCAGGTCACGGGCGTCGTAGGACCAGTCACTGTCCATACCGGACGGTGTGACCCTGCGCACCCGCCTGCCGATGGCGTCGAAGACACTGCGTACGGTCCTGCCGTTGCACGTCTCGGCAAGTACCCGCCCGAGCGGGTCGCGCTCAAAGACCAGTTCCGCGTCCGCGTTCACCGCCCGCCGCAGCCGCCCGGCCGCGTCGTACTCGAACGTGGTCACCGCCGTGCCGGACCGGCGTTCGACCAGGTTGCCCAGTTCGTCGCGCCGCAACGACGTGCTGGCGCCCGCGCCGTCGACCCGTTGCACGAGCTGACCGGCCGCGTCGTGCTGGTAGGCCAGCACCCGGCCGTTGAAGTCGGTCTCCCGCACCAGGTTCCCGGCCGCGTCGTACTCGTAGCGCCAGACGAGGCCCTGCGGGTTGGTGACGGCGGCGAGCCGCAGTTCGGTGTCGTACCGGAACGCAAGCCGGGCGCCGTCCGGCCCGGTCCGGCTGACCGGCAGGTCGAAGTGCGCGATCTCGGTGTGCGTGCGCTGGCCGAGCGCGTCGATGTGGTCCACCACGTTGGTCTCGCCGTCGTGGTGCCACTGCTCGACGGTGCCGTCCGGCTCGGTGCGCGAGCGCAACTGCCCGCCGACCGTCCAGGTGAACCGGGTGCTGCCGCCGACCGGATCGACGATCTCCACCACGCGGCCGCAGAAGTCGCGCCGGTACCGGACGGTTCGGCCGGTCGCGTCGGTGAACGCGAGCGGCAGCCCGGCCGGGTCGGTCGCGATGCGGACGACGTTGCCCAGCGCGTCCCGCACCGCGACCAGCCCGCCGTGCTCGTCGTAGTCGTACGCGGTGGTGGCGCCGGTCGGATCGGTGACCGCGACCAGGTTCCCCTGCTCGTCGTATGCCTGGCGCCACGTCACGCCGTCCGGCTCGACCACCGTGGTCGGCCGGCCGAGCGCGTCGTACTCCGCGGTCGACTCGACACCGTCGGGCCGGGTGGACCGCACCAGCTTGCCGCGCTCGTAGTCATACCGGCTGGTGCGCCCCAGCGCGTCGGTCTGCGCCAGCAGCCGGTGGTGGCGGTCCCACTCGAACGTGCGCGCGTTGCCGAGCGGATCGACCTCGCGGATCACCTGGAGCCGGTCGTTGAGGTGGTACGTGGTGGCATTGCCGAGTGAGTCGGTGGCCGTGGTGACCAGGTTGTCCCGGTCGTACTCGACGGTGGCGGCAAGATAGCCGTCCCGGCCGTCGGCACGCACGCAGCGGCCGTCCGCGTCGTAGTCGTACCGATACCACATGCCGTTGGTGTCTTCCCACCGCGTGAGCCGGCCGTCCGCGTCGTACTCGAACAGCGTCGGCCGACCGCTCGGCCCGACCACCTCGGTGAGCTGCCGCAGCGAGTTGTACCGGTACCGCCGGACCACCACGTCCGCGCCGGCCGGATTTCGCAGGCGCAGCGCGGTGATCAGCCCGTCGTCGGTGTCGACCGCGACCCGGTGGCCGCCGGAGTGGCGGATCTCGGTGAGCACGCCATGCCCGTCGTGGTCGAAGTCGATCCGGTTGCCGTTGCGGTCGCTGATCGCGGTGATCGGCGCGCGATCGCCGGCCACGGCGGCGAAGTGCAGCGTACGGCCGGAGCCGGGATCGAGGATCGTGTGGCCGCCGTCCTCGGTGCGGTGCAACGGCCACGGCACGCCCACCACCGGCAGCACCGGCGCGCCGATGGCGGGCACCGGGTACTTGAGCAGCATGCCGTCGGCCGCGGCGAAGTGCACCGCGTCCTCGGTCACCTCGATCCGTTGGTCCATTGTGGAGGACCAGGTCCGGCCGAACCAGCGGCCGATCCGCAGGGTGGACCGGTGGCAGCGGGTCAGCCGCAGCGGCAGCGTCCCCGGCAGTTCCAGGTCCAACTGGTCGAGCAGCACGCGGCCGGTGGTGAAGTCGATCGGGTCCTTGCTCTGCGGCACCGACTCCGTCGGCTGTGCGTTCTCCGCCGGCACCGGGTTGTTGTCCCCGATGCCGTCCGGCACTTTCGGCTCGTGGAACGGCGTGCCGCCCGGCTCCGCGGCACCGGCGGGGGCGGCCGACTGGGGTGACACCGTTGGCTCCGGCACCTTCGCGTCGCCTTTGGCGATGTCGGTGAACGCCTTGGCGTTCTGTGCCTCGGAGTCGAGCGTGCGGGCGAGGTTGGCCTCCTCGTTCTCGGCCGTCCGTTCGCCCATCTTCGCCACCGACTCGGCGATGTTGCCCGCGGCCTGGTCCGCGTCCCCGGCAAGGCCCTTGAACACCGCGGACAGCTCACCACCGGCCATCAGAAGTTCAGCCCCTGCACGCCCTGCTGGAAGTTCGCGCCGTGTTGGCGCATGGTCGCCGCGTGCTGGCGCAGCGCCGCGGTCTGGGTGCGCACCGCCGTCGGGTCGAGCGAGAAACCGTCGCCCGCCGTGCCGCCGCCGCTGCCGGACCGCGACCAGTCCAGACCGGCCATCGCGGCCTCCACCTTCGCGAACAGCGGCTTGGCCGCCGCCTCGATGACCTTGCCGATGATGTACTGCTGCAGGTCCATCACCAGCGACTTGACTATCCGTTCCGCGCCTTCGATGATCAACGGGACCGCCGTCTCCGCCAACCCGAACGTCGCGACGGCCGCGGCCTGGTCCGCGACGAACGCGATGGCCATCCCGATCAGCGTGGCGAGCGCCTCGAGCTTCTGCGCCACGATGTAGGCGGCGGCCACGTCCAGCCCGTCCGCCAGGATGCCGCAGCCGGCGACCAACTCGTCCACGTGCTGCTGGGACATCTTGGCCCACCCGGAGTTCATCGCCGCCGTGGACGCGCCCTGGTGTGCGCCTGCGATCCCGGCGACGGCCTGGGTGGCGTCCTGGTGCGTGGTCTGGACCGCCTGCCCGAACTCCCGGGCAAGCGACGCGAACTGCGTCACCTGGTCCTCGTTGACGTACGGCCACGGCACGCCGATGACGTTGAGCAGGTTCACCACCGGGCCCGGTAGATCGTCAACCGCCACCGTGAACCACCCCCACCCCGAGATCCGAGCCATCCGATCGGCGGTCATGCTACCGGCGCGAGCACGCCTGTTCTGGTGCTTTGTAGAGTGAACGGCGTGACGACGCCAGGAGACGAACGGGCGCGCCTGGACGCCCGCAGCGCCCAACTGCGCACCCGGGTCGACGACCTGCTGGGCCAGTTCACCGAGCGGACGGCGCAGCTACGCGCGGCACAACAGGCCGCCGCCGCGCTCACCGCCACGCTGACCTCGCCGGACGAACTGGTCCGGGTCACCGTCGACGCCACCGGCATGCTGACCGACCTGCACATCGACCGGTCGGCCTTTGAACGGACCACACCGGACAAGCTCGCCAGCACCATCGGCGATGTGGTCCGCCGCGCCACCGCCGACGTCCGCCGCCGGTCGGCCGACCTGCTGCGTCCGCTCACCCAGGACCTCCCGGACCTGTCCGACCTGGCGGATGGCGCACCGTCCCTGGCGGACATGCTGCCGAAGATCCCGGACTACGCGGCACCGCAGCCGTCCGCGGACGACATGCCAGCCACCTGGCTGACCGACGACGAGTAAGCCACGCGATCAGGTCGTCGGCGCGCCGACGATCGCGTAGGCCGTCGGCAGGCCGAGGTATCCGCCGGCCGCGATCGACGTGACGCCGGTCAGGCCGGAG
>DASXXM010000348.1:0-2135 GCA_036503065.1 Pseudonocardiaceae bacterium
GGCGAACGCGCCCTTGCTCCACGAGACCAGGTCGGCCGACGTGGTGCCGGTCTCGGCGCGCACCCGGCTCAGTGCGTCGGAGATGGTCTGTGCCCACTCGTAGTTGTCGCCCTGGGTGTCGGCGAAGTCGACCGCGAACACTCGGTAGCCCTGACCGGACAGGAACTGCATCAGGCCGGTCGTCGGGCAGTTCAGCACGCCGCACGTGCCGCTGCCGCCCGCGGCCGGGTCGCTGTACTCGCGGTCGACGTCGTCGTTCGCGCCCATCACCAGCAGCACCGGGGTGCCCGTGTTGGTGTGCCAGCCGGGCGCGCGGTAGAGCAGGAACTGCGAGCCGGGCGGCTGGGCGCTGCCGAACAACGTGGCAGGCGCGCCGGTCTGGTTCTGCCGGCCGTCGGACAGGTAGTGGGTCGCGGGCCACGCGGAGTCGGTGTCGTTCCAGTGCTCGACGCTGTCCCAGCCGTGGGCGACGTTGGCGGTCGTGCCGAGCAGGCTGAGCGTGCCGACCGCGGCGTCGGCCGGACCGGCCGCGACGAGCACGCCGGCAGCGGCAAGGACCAGCGCCGAGGTCACGGTCGCCAGGGCAGAGGGCATCGTCGACCTCCGATATGAGACCTGATTCAGGTATTACCCTCCCTCTCGACCGGCATGATGTCAACGAGGAGGTCGCCGTGGACGGGCTGCACACTCTCGGGCGGTGGACACGTGACGCGGCCGGCCGGACACCGGACCGGATCGCCGTCGACGACGGCGGCACGCCGGTCAGCTACGGCGAGCTCGATGCTCGTGCCGAGCGGCTGGCCCGTGTGCTGCGCCGCTATCCGCCGGGCGCGCGGATCGCCACGCTGACCGGCAACAGCGCCGACCACGTCGTGCTGTTCTTCGCGTGTGCCAAGGCGCGGCTGGTGTTGGTGCCGCTGTCCTGGCGGCTGACCGCCCGCGAGATCGCCGACCAGCTGGCTCATGCGTCGCCCGCGGTGCTGCTGGTCGAGCCCAGGTTCGCCGAGCTGGCCGGGTCCTTCGCCACCGATTCGTTGGGGCCGGACGGGATCGAGTCGGGCCCGGTGGCCGGCCCGCTGGCGCCCGTGCGGGACGACGATCCGCTGCTGATGCTCTACACGTCGGGGACGTCCGGTCGACCGAAGGGCGTGGTGCTGAGCCACGCCAACTGTTTCTGGACCAACCTGAGCCTGTCGCGGGCGGTGCCGATGACACCGGACGACGTAGTACTGGCCATGTTGCCGCAGTTCCACGTCGGCGGGTGGAACGTGCAGCCGCTGCTGGCCTGGTGGGTCGGCGCGACCGTGCTGCTGGCACGCGGATTTGATGCAGCATACGTGCTACAGCAAATTTGCTGTAGCAAGGTGACCACGATGATGGGCGTCCCGACGAACTACCTGTTCCTGGCGGAACACCCGGACTTCGCCGCCGCGGATCTGTCGAGCCTGCGCCGGGCCGTGGTCGGTGGCGCGCCGATGCCGTCGGCCCTGTTGCGCACGTGGCATGCCCGTGGCGTGGACCTGATCCAGGGTTACGGCCTGACCGAGGCCGCGCCGAACGTGCTGTGCCTGCCCAGTCGCATGGCCACCGAGAAGCTGGGCTTCGCGGGCCGTCCGTACCCGTACGTCGAGGTTGCGGTCGCGGATCCGGCCACCGGCGTGATCGCCGCGGACTCCCCCGCCGACGGTGAACTGTTGGTGCGCGGCCCCAACGTGTTCACCGGCTACTGGCAGGACCCGGACGCCACCGCGCACGCCCTGCGCGACGGCTGGCTGCACACCGGCGATCTGGTGCACCGGGACGAGGACGGCTACTACCGCATCGAGGACCGGGTGGACGACATGTTCGTGTCCGGCGGCGAGAACGTGTTCCCGAGCGAGGTGGAGAACGTGCTGTACGGCCATCCCGCCGTCGCCGAGGTGGCCGTCGTCGGGCGGCCCGATCCGCGGTGGGGGCGGGTCGGCCTCGCGTTTGTGGTCCGGAGACCCAGCGGCGACGTGACCGAGGCGGAGCTGATCAGCCGGTGTCGCGCCGAACTGGCCGGTTACAAGGTGCCCAAGGAGATCCGGTTCGTCGGCGCGCTGCCACACTCGGCGGTCGGCAAGCTGTTGCGCCGGAGCCTGCGAGAGGAGTTG
>DASXXM010000349.1:0-34667 GCA_036503065.1 Pseudonocardiaceae bacterium
GAGGCACGGCCGGCGCCACGGTGGTCGGCACGGCACTGCTGGTTGCCGATGGACCACTGCTGGTCGCCGCAGGGACACGGGTGGCCGGTGGTGTGGCGGTTGGCGTGCCACAACTTGCGATGAGACACAGCACGCATGCCACGAGAAGGGTCTTCACCGCGTCATCCTGACTCACCCCGGGGGCCCGTGGCACGGGCCCCCGGCGCACGGTCAGGCGGTGGTGCGGCAGGCGTTGCGGGAGTTGGACCACAGGCCCTGCACGTCGAACGTGCCGGTGCTCAGGGTGAGCTTGCTGTCCAACTGGATGCACTCGTCGCCGATTTCGCCGTTGGTGCCGTTCCAGCCGATGCTGGGGAAGAAGTCGGTGACCGTTTCGGCGTACTCGTGGGTTTCTGTGGAGAACAGGCCGTCGAGCAGGGTCGGGTTGGCCAGGGTGGTGCAGGCGCCCGCGCCGAGGTCGGGGACGTACGGCAGGTTGGTGAAGGCGACCTTGCCGTCGGCCGAGTTGGTGAAGTTGTGGTAGGCGCAGAAGCCGCTGTTCGGGAAGCCGTCGGGGTGGGTGCCGGTGGCGGACACGATCACGTACTGGTCGTTGAGGTTCGGCGTCTGGGTGGTGTTGCCGAAGTGGGTGGCGGCCTTGACCGCTTCACCGGCGATCTGTGCGGCCGTCGCGTTGGTCGGTTCGGCTGTCGCGTTGTCGAACCACGTGCCGCCCAGCAGCGACGACGTGGGGTGGGTGACGTGGATGCCCTTGCTGCCGCAGTTCGTGGTGCCCTTGGCGACCCCCTCGCAGTACTGGCTCAGGATGGTGCCCCAGGTGTCCGCGGGGCCGAACAGGCCACGGAAGAACTTCTGCAGCGCCGGGGCCGCGCCCGCCGGGTCCTTCGACCACTGGGAGCCCCAGAACACCAGGAACACCTTGGGTTTCGGCGAGACGACGCCGGTTGACGCGTTGGAGTCGACGGCCAGCGTGTTGGCGTTGGCGCGTGGGGCCGCGTGACCGATCGACTTGGCGCCGTAATGGCCGCTGACGGGAGCCGCTGTCGGCTGGGTGCTGGCGGCGGCGGTCGAGGCGGTCGTGGCGATGGCCGCTAACGCCATGGCGGCGACCATCAACCGGCGCAGGGTGGGGACTCGCATCGTTACTCCTCGCGACGAGCCCGGGCGGACAGCTCGGGATTACCGAAAAGTAACTGTGGAGTGCGGCTATGGGACCAAGACTTTCGTCGGATGTCGATAACACCGAGAACTGGTGATCGGTGCCTCCGTTCGGCCTATTGCACCGAAACAGCGGGGGTGGGTGCCTGGGGCGCCCACCCCCGCCGCCGACGGTGAGCAGGCGCGGATGGCGCGCCGCTCGATGCCGGCTTCGTGGTCCCGGACCGAACTAGCGGGGGGACAGGACAGGCTCGATGATCGGGGACAGTACGGGCTCGACGGTCATGGCGGATTCACCCCCCGACTTTGGTAGTGATCCGCCGATTCGGGCGGATCGGGACGGAAATCGGTCGTGACGGCTCATCTCGGGTCGCCGACCGGGACGGCGGATTCGGCGCTCACTCCGGTGGGCCGCGTCGGGTCCAACGCGGTTTGCACCGCGACATTCTCGAACGATGCCGCGAGCGCGATTATGTCGTCGTCTGAGAAGAATCTGGTGTCGGCTGTCATCAGATAATCGACCGATGCCGGCCCGTCGTCAACGGTCACGAACAATCGGCGGGTTGACATGGCGGGTCGGTACAACCATTCGTGTTCGGCCAGCGGGAGCGCGGCCAGGATCTCGCCGTCGGTCGCCGGCCGCGCCGGGATGGCGTCCCGATCCTGTTGCCTGCGGTCGTTGTAGACGCACGAGTAGTCGATCTCACCGCGGTCCGCCTTGACCCGGTCGATCGCCGCCTCCTGCGCGTACGGGTCGTAGTAGGCGTTCTTGTAGGCGTTGAAGACGCTGGTGCGAGCCCGTTCGACCGCATCGCCGAGCGACACGCCGCCCACGTCGATCAGGTACGGCGACAACTGCACCAGCGGGCTGACCGAATCGGCGAAACCGGGCCGGAATCGGTTGCCCACCATCAACATCGCCATCACCTGCCCGATGCCGGTGTGCCGCGCGACGGCGACCGCGAACACGGCCAGCAGCACCGACGAGGTGTTCAACTTCTCCTGCGCGGCGATGCGTTCGACGGCCAGCGCCGTGGCGGGCGACCGGTAGTTGATCATCCGAATGCCACGGTCCGGGTGGCGCGGCTCGCCGAACTGGCTGGGGTGCATGGTGCGCAGGGCATGTTCCAGATGGACCATGGCGGCGTCGGACTGCCGGCGGCCACTGCCGGAGTGCTGCCGGCGGGCCTGCTCCAGCGGTTGGATCGCCGTGACGGGGGCCGCGGCCGCGCCGGTCACCGGGTCGCGCGCGAACATGTCGGCCAGCAGCGCGGTCAGTCCGCCGGCATCCAGGACCGTGTGCAGGTACACCACGACCAGGTAGGCGGTCCTGCCGTCGCGGCGGATCACCGCCATGCGTATCGGGAATTCGGTCTCGTAGTCGAAGTCGACCTCCCGGTACCGCGCCTCAACGGTTCTGGCCGCCTCGACCGGATCGCCGTCCGTGTCCACGATCTCCAGCGGCACCTCGCCCGCGGCCACGCACACCTGCAACGGCAGGCCGCCATCGCGAAACCGTAGCCGGGTACGCAAAGCCTGGTGCCGGCCGACGATGAAGCCGAGCACTTCGGCCTGTCGCTCGACCGTCCACGTCGGCGGCAGCGGCGCCGAACCGGCCATGGTCACCGACCGGCCGGCCACGACCATCCCCTCCCACAGGCCGATCTGCGCCCAGGTCAGTTCCCCGACACCCTCGCCTTCCCCGTGGAACGGGACGAGGATCCGTGCAGCCATGCGGCTCCCCTCGTCATCGGCGCTCGTCGCCGATTGTTGGGAGTGGCCGCACAGACTGTCAACAAGCCGACGCGCGGTTGCACTGGATCCGGCCACGGCACGCCGGCCGGACACTTTCTCGGTGCATATTCACCGGCCGGGATACGAAATTCGAATACCTCGTGAAACAATCCGGACAATCGCGCCCCGGCCATTCGGAGGGGGGCCGGGGCGCGATTGTCCGTAGGTGGGGTACTGCGGCCAGTCCGCGGGGGAGTCCTCCTGCCGGCCGTACGGGGTGAGGTCGCGGACGCTGTTGGCCGTCGAACAGGTCGAGCGGCGTCCTGGGGCCGGTGGGCGTGTCGAAGGTGTAGCCGTTGCCGAACGTGACCATCGGCAGGCGCCTGCGCCGGCCGCGAGCGCGTCCGGGCGCGGGTGACGTCCTTCGCCGCCTCGAGCAGGTCGTCCCGGGCCTGCTGCCACTCGCCTGACGAAACGATCTTCGGTTTGTTCGTCCGCCGATTGTTCGCCCGCCCACCGACAACCGTGCCCCCGCAGGTCGAGGGCCTCGCCGTGCCTTGTCACGTTCTTTCGCGACCCAATTCCGGAAAGAAAATCGCAGACCCAACCAAGCGGTCGGCCGGGGAATGGACATATTCACACTAGAACGAGGGCCGGCAATCGATCCACTTATTCCTGTGGTCCGGTGTCATGGCGCTGACCTGCGGGTTATCGCCGTCTATCGCGGGTTGACGGCCGTGATAGCGAGGGGATAGGTGTCGCGATAATTTCGAGATGCCGTTGGTTTCTAGCTTTGGCTCCGCCCCCGGAAATCGAAACTCAGGAGCCAGAGATGAACGCCAGGACCATTGCTCGCTTCGCCGCCACCGCCGCCACCGCCGCCGTGCTCACCCTGGGTGCCGCCCAGGCCGCACACGCCTCGGTCCACATCGCGTCCGCGCCCACGGTCAACACCGTCAACAGCAACCCCTGGGACGAGTGACTCAGTCCCGCCCCGTGGCGACCGCCATGGTCCGAGCCAGTTTGAGGCGAACCGCGGCGGCACCGCTGTGATCCATGGTGCGCTCCCGAAGGGTCAACGCCTGTTGGAAGAAGGCCCGCGCCTGGTCCGGACGGCCGGCGGCGGCGTTGACCTCGCCGAGACCGACCAGCGTGTATCCCTCACCGATCACGTCCCGGCTGTGGCGCACCACCGCCAACACCTCGCCAAGGGTGGCCGCGGCCGCGTCGAAGTCGCCCGACCTCAGCTGGAACAGCCCGATCCGGCGCAGGGTGTGCGCCGAGCCGAGTGTGTAGCCGACCGCCTGGTAGATGTCCATCGCCTCGGCGAGTCCGGCGCTCGCCTCGGCTACCTGGCCACGCTCGTACAGGAGGGGCGCGCTCTGGGTGAGCACGATGGCCCTGCCCACCGCGTCGTCCACCCTGGCGAACTCCCGCAGTGCCACCGTGTATCGGGCCAACGCGCTGTCCTGGTCGTCGGCGTACCGATCCAGCAACCCCAGGTCACGTTGGCACATGGCCAGTCCGCGCGGGTCGTCCAGCTCCTCGAACGTGGCCAACGCCTCGACCAGGACGGACCGTGACCTGTCGTGCTGCCGCCGCTCGAGGTAGAGGGTGCCCAACGAACTCAACAGCGCCGCGGTGCCCCGGACGTTGCCCGCCGCACGGGTGACCATCAGTGCGTCCTGATGGGTGCGTTCCCAGTCGTCGAAGTAGCCGCGTGGCTCGAACAGGGTGACCAGGGTGACGGCCAGGTCCCAGGCCAGCTCGTCCAGCCCGACTCCGGCCGCCTGGGTGACGGCGGCGCACAGGTTGGCGTGTTCGCCGTCCAGCCATTCCAGCGGCTCGACCAGCACCTGTTCCACGTATTTGGGCGGCGGTTGCCACCGCGGCGCGCCACCGTGCAGCACGGTGAAGTCACCGCCGTAGACCCGGCGGTGGGCCTGCTCGGCAATGGCCAGCCAGCCGCCGAGCATCCGTGCCAGCGCGGCATCCTGGTCGGCCGCATCCGCCTCGGCCGGCAGTTGCTCGCGCGCGAACAGGCGCACCATGTCCTGGTAGCGGTAGCGGAACTCGCCGGTGTGCTCGACCGCCGTGACATCCAGCAGTTGCACGTCGACCAGCGGTTCGAGCAGGTCCGACGGGTAGGGGCTGTCGTCGTCGAGCACCGCGCCCGCCGTCCAGCCGGGCAGCGTCAGGCCGTCGGCCATGCTGAGCAGGCCGAACAGCCGGCGGGACTGCCGGTCGAGGCCGTCGTGGGTGAGCGAGAGGCTGGCCCTGATCGTCATGTCGCCGTGTGCCAGCTCGTCCAGCCTGCGTCGTTCGTTGGCCAGCCGGTGCACCATCGAGGCCAGCGTCCAGTGCGGGCGGGCCGCCAGTCGCGCCCCGATGATCCGCAGGGCGAGCGGCAGGCCGCCGACCGCCTTGATGAGTGCCAGTGCCGCCTCCGGCTCGCGGTCCACCCGCTCCGCGCCGATGACGTGGCTGATCAGTTCCAGCGACCGCGACGGGTTCAGCACGTCGAGTTCCAGCCGGCGCGCGCCCGGCACCCCGGTCAGCCGAGACCTGGTGGTGATGATCACCGCGCAGCTGCTGCTGCCCGGCAACAGTGGCGTGACCTGTTGTTCGGTGACCACGTCGTCGAGCACGACCAGGACTCGGCGACTGGCCAGCAGGGTTCGGTACAGCTCGACACGTTCGTCCAGCTCGCCCGGCATCACCGCGCCCGGAATGCCCAGCGCGAGCAGGAACCGGCCGAGCACGTCGGCCACGCCGTCCACCCCGCCGCGGATGCCCCGCAGGTCGCAGTACAGCTGCCCGTCCGGGAAGTGGTCGTCCGCGACGCGATGCCCGATATGCGTGGCGAGGGTGCTTTTGCCGACCCCCGGCTTGCCCACGATGACGACGACCCCGACCGCGCGCCGGTGCTGGTCGCCGACCAGCACCGACTCCGCCGTGGCGATGAGCTCCTCGTTGCCGGTGAAGTCCGCGGTGTCGGCCGGCAGTTGGCGCGGCCGCTCCGTGTGTGGCGGCGCCGATTCCGCGAGCGCCGGTGCGGCCTCCACCGGCTCCCGCGGTGTCGACCGCAGCAGGGCCGACGTGTCGCCGGCCAGGATGGCGCTCTCCAGCGAACGCAGTTCGTCGCCCGGCTCAAGGCCGAGATCGTCGATCAGCATGTCCCGCCCGGCGCGGTAGACGGCCAGCGCCTCGGCCTGCCGGCCGGCCAGGTAGAGCCCGCGCATCAGCAGGCCGCGCAGCCGTTCGCGCAGCGGGTGCTCGTGCACGAGCCGGGTCAGCTCGCCCACCAACTGGTGGTGCAGCCCGAGCCCGAGCTCCAGTTCCATGTAGGTCTCGACGGCGTCGAGACGGTCCTCGTCGAGGCGCGTCGCCCAGGTGCGCAGCGCGCGGTGCGGAATGCCGGCAAGGCACGGCCCACGCCACAGCGCGGCCGCCGACCGCAGCAGGGCCGCGCTGTCCGCGGGGCGGCCGTCCCTGGCCAGCGCGCGGGCCCTGGCAAGTTTGCTGGTGAAGACGTGCATGTCCAGCATCGGCTCGTCGACCCGCAGCAGATAACCCGGGGACTGGCTCAGGATCGGGGTGTCGACACCGGCACTCGTGAGGCTCTTGCGCAGGCGGGACACGCAGATCTGCACCTGGGTGCGCGCCGTGCTGGGCGGCGCGTCGTCCCAGAGGGCATCGACCAGGTGGTCGATGGTGACGATCTGGTTGGCCTCCATCAGCAGCGACGCGAGGATGACCTGCTGTCGGCCTGGGGGGATGCGGATCGTGCCGCTCGTTCCCCTGACCTCCATCGGGCCCAGTATTCGGAATGTCATGGCGTCGGCGGTAACGGCCGCCGCACGGCCCTGATCGATCGTGCACCTCCGATGCCAAGCCCCCGGGCGAGGCGTTTCGGACGGGTCGGCTGCCAAGCGTATGTCGAATCCTCGTCCGGACCAAAACTTCATTCGGGCGGCTGTGGACGGCCGGACATCACCGCAGGTCAAGTGCTTGATGTTGGCGGGGATAACGCGGTGATAAGGGCAGGTTGTCGCCGGCTACCAGAGTAGGCGCGACGGCCGAACATCCGCCGACCCAACGGAGCATGACATGGCAGTAACCGACCGCAGCCCGTCAACCGGCGCCGCTGTCACCGCCGCCGCCGTGGACCACATCCTGCTGTCCTACCTGTACCTGGACGAGGGCAACCTGGATGCCTACGCATCGCTGCTGGACGAGGACGTGCAGCTGAAGCGGCCGGGCCAGCCGACCAGATCCGGCCGGGCGGCCGTGCTGGCCGCGCTGGCCGGTGTCGCGGGCCCGCCCGGCCAGCACCGGCTGCACCAGGTGATCGCCAACGGCGACTGTGTGGCCGCCGTCGGCCGCTGCACCGGTCCGGCCGCCCTCCGTCTCGCCGACGGATTCCAGGACGTCGACTTCGTCGACATCGTCACCGTCTCCGCCCAGGGTCTGTTGCTGGGCCAGCGCCGCTACTACGGCACCTGACCGGTCTGTGGGGAGCCCACCATGACTGACTACCGAGTCGACCTCGACCCGGCCGGCGGCAACTGGCCGGCGCTGACCGAACTGCGTGCCCTGCTCGCGGACCAGAAGGTGTCCGCCGGCCACCTGGTGCTCGGCTGCCTCCGTCGGATCGCCGCGGTCGACGGCGCGATCCACGCGGTCCTGGCCGCCGACCCGACGGCGATGGTCCAGGCACGCGAATGCGACCAGCGGCTGGCCAACGGCTCAACCCGGCCGCTGGAAGGCATTCCGGTCCTGGTCAACGACAATGTGGACACCGCGGGCGTGGCCACGACCGCAGGTTCCCGACTGCTGGCCGGCTCCCCGCCGCGGACCGATGCGGACATCGTCCGGCGGCTGCGCGCGGCAGGCGCCGTCATCCTCGGCAAGACGAACCTGTCCGAATGGGGCAATTTCCGCGGCACGTGCAGCAGCGAAGGCTGGTCCGCGGTAGGCGGCCAGACCCGCAACCCCTACGTGCTCGACCGCAGCCCATGGGGATCGTCGGCAGGCTCGGCCGCCGCGGTCGCCGCCGGCATCGCCCCACTGGCGATCGGCACGGAGACCGACGGCGAACTGGTCCGCCCGGCAGCGGCCTGCGGCGTCGTCGGCCTGAAGCCCGCGCTCGGGTTACTGCCCAACCGGGGCATCGTGCCGATCTCGTCGGCCCAGGACACCCCGGGCCTGCTGGCCGGCACGGTCGCCGACGCCGCCTACGCGTTGGCCGCGCTCGTCAGGATGCCGACACCGGACATCGACACGACGCTGGCAGGCCGCCGAATCGGCCTGTGGCCAGGCACCCGACCCACCCGAAACGCACTGGACCGACTGGACCGCGTCGCGGACATGTTGACAAGTACCGGGGCCAAGGTGGTCGCGGTCGACATCCCGGAGGCGCCCGACCGCTTCGGTGACGCCCTCTCCGCGACGATCGCCGAGTTCGCGCCGAGCCTGAACGCCTACCTGCGCACCCGTCCGGACGCACCCGCGGACCTGGCCGCCGTACTGGCCGCCAACCGAGCGGACCCCCGGGAACTGGCCCTGTTCGGGCAGGATCTGATGGAAGCGGCCGCCGCGGTGACCGACGACGACCGTCGCATCGCGCGGGCCGGTCGGGCCCGCGCCAGGGCGTGGGCCAACCAGGCCCTTGACGACGCACTGACCGGCCTGGACTGCGTACTGGCACCGACCGGCCCGCCGGCCTGGCCGATCGACCACGAGCTGGGCGACCCGTTCGTCCGCACCACGTCCACCATTCCGGCGCTGGCCGGCCGCCCCAACATCTCGATCCCCGTCGGCCTGGAAGGCGACCTACCGGTCGGCGTGTCGATATTCGGCCCCGCCGACACGGCCACCGTACTGTGCGTGGCCGCCGGCATAGCAGCCTGCTGGCCGCGCTCGACCCCCCGATTCCTGAGCCGCCAACTAACCTCCACTTCCTGACGCCGGCAAATGGATGGAGGCCGTCAAAGGCAGACTCCGAGAGCTGTCCCCAACGTTGAGATGATAGGTCCCACCGGCCACCCGCCAGGACGAGGAAGCCGTATCCCAGAAGGAGAACGACCGAGAAGTCAGCGTAAAACTGACTCGCCGGGTCTGCCCGGGGGCAAGCGAAACCTTGACGAAGCCCTGCAACTGATCGGGCGGCTCGGGCACCGCACTGCTACTGGGATCGCCCACGTACAACTGAGCGACCTCGGCACCAGCGCGGCTACCGGTATTGGTCACCTTGGCGGTGACCGTCACGGCACCATGCGCACCCCGGCCAACGGTCAGGTGAGAAAACGCGAACGACGTATAGGACAAGCCAAACCCGAACGGGAACAGTGGCGCGATGTTACTGGCATCATAATGCCGGTAACCAACGAAGACACCTTCGGAGAAGGTAGCCGTGCCGTTCACGCCGGGATACTGCGCCGGAGTACTGGCCGGCACATCACCAGGACTGACCGGAAAGGTCAGCGGCAGCTTGCCGGACGGATCAACCTTGCCGAACAGCAGATCCGCCACAACGGTGCCGTCCTCCTCGCCCGGATACCAGGCTTCCAGAATCGCCGGCACCTGAGCGGCCCACGGCATCAGCACCGGACCGCCGCTCTTGACCACCACAACGGTACGCGGATTGGCCGCGACCACAGCCTGCACAAGCGCATCCTGATTGCCGCTCAACGCAAGCCCGGCCTGGTCGACACCTTCGGTCTGGTTGTCACCGACCATCACCACGGCCACATCGGCAGACCTGGCCAACGCGGCGGCGGCAGCCGGGTCCGTGCCCGGATCGAAGCCGACAGCGGTACCCGCACCAACGGCGTTCTTGATCCCGGTAACCGGATCCACGGTGAACAACGGGATCACGTGCGAACTGCCGCCCCCGCCGGTCTTGGCGGCGCCGGCGAACGGCCCGATCACCGCAATCGAATGCAACGCGGCCGGATCGAGCGGCAGCGTCGCAGCAGAGTTCTTCAGCAGCACCGCACCCTGCTCGGCGATGGACCGGGAGACCGCCCCGTCCGCCTGCGCCGGAATCGGCCTGGCCGGCGGCGGACTGTCGAACAGCCCCATTCTGATCATCTCGGCGAACCGCTGCACCAGCAGATTGTCGATGACCGGCACGGCAACCTGGCCGCTGTGCACGGCAGCCAGCAGCGCCGTGTCGAAGAACTTGCCGGTGGGCATCTCCAGGTTCATCCCGGCGTTGACCGTCGGCACCGTGCTGTGCACCGCGCCGAAGTCCGAGGTGACAAATCCGGTGAAGCCCCAGTCGGTCCGCAGGACGGTGTTCAGCAGTTCGTTGTTCTGACAGGAGAACGTGCCGTTGATCGCCGGGTACGCGCACATCACCGCCCCCGCGCCACCCTGCTGCACGGCCGACTGGAACGGCGGATCGTAGATCTCGTGCAGGGTCCGTTCGTCGATCGACTGGTTGAGGTTGAATCGGTTGTTCTCCTGGCTGTAGGCGTCGAAGTGCTTCACCTCGCCGATCACAGGTGCCGACTGCACCGCACGGACGTTGGCCGCGGCCAGTTGGGCGGCCAGGAACGGGTCCTCGCCGTAGTTCTCGAAGGTGCGGCCGTTCTGCGGCACCCGCACCACGTTGACGTCGGTGCCTTCCAGGAAGTTGGCGCCGAGGTCGGCGGTTTCCGTGCCCATGATCCGGCCGTAATCGGCGGCCTGATGGGGATCCCACGTGGCGGCCAGCGCTTCCGGTGCCGGCAGCGCGGTGGCGGGCGCCTGCGTCTTGGGGTCACCGGGGCCGACGCCCGCAGGCCCGTTGGTGATCACCAGTGGCGGGATGCCGAGCCGGGCGATGCCCGGCACGAACCGGTTGTGGGTGGCGTCCTGGATGCCGTGCATCTCGGTGATCTTCTCGGCCAGCGTCAGTTGGGCCACCAGCGCCCTGGCCCGAGCCACCGGGTCCTGCCGGTGCCGGCCGGGTCCGGCGCTCGCCGTCCCCGCGAGCACCATGGTCAGGCTGGTTACGGCAGCGACAACGGCCGCGATCCTCCGTCTGCGCATGTCCGCTCGAACCTCCTCGTTCTCGCAATTCATCCGATGACATGCCGCACCAGTGCGGACCCTACGAGGCGGCCCGTGGCGCATCAAGCAATTCACCCGACGGTCACCCGTTCTGCCAATTCAACAGTTGCGCCGGGATAAGTGAATTGAGAAAGTGGCCTGACCTGAAGAAGGGTGGCAGGACATGGCAGTGGTGGTTCGCAACGTGGCGCGCACCGATCTGGCGATCGTCGACGCGCTGGCCGAACTCGGCGTCGCGACGGTGCACGAGGCGCAGGGCCGGACCGGGCTGCTCGGCGCGCACCTGCGCCCGGTCCACCGGCCGGCCCGCATCGCTGGCAACGCCCTGACCTGCGAAGTCGCGCCGGGAGACAACTGGATGATCCACGTCGCGGTCGAGCAGGCGCGGCCCGGCGACATCCTGGTCGTCACGCCGACGAGTCCCTGCGGCGACGGGTACTTCGGTGACCTGCTCGCCACCAGCCTGCGCGCGCACGGCGTGCGCGGCCTGGTCATCGACGCCGGTGTGCGGGACGTCGCGGACCTGACCGAGATGCGCTTCCCGGTCTGGTCCGCGCGGATCTCCGCGCAGGGCACGGTGAAGGAGACGCTGGGCAACGTCCAGACCCCGATCGTGTGCGCGGGCGCCCACATCCGGCCGAGCGACGTGATCGTCGCCGACGACGACGGGGTGGTGGTCGTCCGGCAGGAGGAAGCCGCGTCGGTGCTGGAGAAGGCCCGCGCCCGCGAGGCCAACGAGGCCGACAAGCGAAGGCGCCTCGCCAACGGCGAACTCGGCTTGGACCTGTACGGCATGCGGGAGAAACTGGCCGAACGCGGCCTGCGCTACGTGGACGCGGCGGATTTCGCGTGATCATCGACTGCCACGGCCACTACACCACGGCCCCACCCGCACACACCGAATGGCGCACCGCCCAACTGGCTGGATCACCACCGGCCTATCCCCGTTTCTCGGACGACGAACTCCGGGAAACGTTGGCGGGAAACCAGTTGCGCCTACTGGCCGAGCGCGGCGTCGACATGACGATCTTCTCGCCACGGGCGTCCGCGATGGCCCACCACCTCGGTGACGAGAAGGTCAGCGCCGAATGGGCCCGGGTGTGCAACGACTTGATCAAACGCGTTGTCGATCTCCATCCCAACAGGTTCATCGGCGTCTGCCAACTGCCGCAGTCACCCGGCGTCCCGATCGAGAACTCCATCGAGGAGCTCGAACGCTGTGTGCTGGAGCTCGGTTTCGTCGGGTGCAATCTCAATCCCGACCCCAGCGGCGGCCACTGGACCGCGCCGCCGCTGACCGACCGTTCGTGGTACCCGTTCTACGAGAAGATGATCGAGCTGGGCGTCCCCGCGATGATCCACGTGTCCGGCTCCGACAATCCCAATTTCCACGCCATCGGCGCGCACTACCTGAACGCGGACACCACCGCGTTCATGCAGTTCCTGCAGGGCGACCTGTTCGGCGACCTGCCGGAACTACGCCTGATCATTCCGCACGGCGGCGGTGCGGTCCCGTATCACTGGGGCCGCTACCGTGGGCTGGCCGACATGCTGGGTAAACCACCGCTGACCGAGCACATCATGCGGAACGTCTTCTTCGACACCTGCGTCTACCACCAGCCCGGTATCGACCTGCTGTTCAGGGTCATCGACCACGACAACCTGCTGTTCGGCTCCGAGGCGATCGGGGCGGTGCGCGGGGTCGATCCGGAGACCGGCCACTACTTCGACGACACCCGCCGTTATGTCGAAGCAGCGGACATCCCGGACCGGGACAAGGTATTCGAACACAACCCTCGCCGGGTTTATCCGCGACTCGACGCCATCCTGAAGGCAAGGGGACTATGAAAGTCCTGCTGATCGGTGGTACGTCGAATGTCGGAAAGTCGACGGTCGCCCAAGCGATCGCGGACAAACTCGGTGCCGACCACCTGTCAACCGACAAACTGGCGAGACACCCCGGCCGCCCCTGGCCGACCCCGGCCCCGCCACACGTCATCGACCACTACAAGTCGCACACAACCGACGAGCTGGTCACCTCTCTGCTGACCCACTACGACCAACTGTGGCCCCGCATCGAAGACCTGATCACCAACCACAGGACAGGGCTGGTGTTGGAGGGCTCAGGAATCTGGCCAGAACACGTCGCGAAGCTGACGGTCCCGAACACGGCCGCCGTCTGGCTGACCGCCGACGAGCCGGTCATCCGGGCCCGGGTGCACGCGGCCGGCCACTACGAGACGGCGACCAACGACGAACGGCACCTGATCGACCGGTTCCTCGCCCGCACATACCGTTACCAGACACTCATGCTGGCCACGATCGACAAACTCGGCATGGATCACATCGAAACCGGCCACCGATCAGTGACAGAACTCGTCGACACGGTACTAACGACCGTCAACAGCAGATGATGCAACGTCGAACTCCGGAATCAGCTCGCCGATCAAACGAATACTGGTCATCACCTCGTCGTGACCGATACCGCCCATCTGCTGGAGACACATCATCCGATCGATACCGATATCCGCGTAAGCTCGCAGTTTCCGGGCACACGTCTCCGGACTGCCGACGATCAGCGAATCCTGAGCACTCAATACCGCGAAGATCTCATCCTCGGGTACGTCCTCGCCCTGGATAACCCGGCCGATCAGGAGTTGGGCGGGTGTCGGCGCATCGTTCGCCTCGGTCCGCAGGAAATCGCCGGTCAGGCCGCCGCCATCCGATTCCTTCAACAATTCCTCGTGCCGCTGCATCATGCGCGCGAAGTCCTTCGCCGCTTCGAAGAAGGTGAGTGCCGTGACCGTGTACCAGGCGGCCGCCGCGGCGGCGCCGTTGCGCATGGCTTGTTCGTCGGTTTCGGCGCAGTGTACGAACGTGAAGAACGCGACCTGATTGTTGACGAACGCCCCGACCGGCTCCGTGCACTGATCGGCGGCCGTCCGGTAGAGGTCGACCATGCGCCGGGCACGAGGCAGCGACTCCCACATCGTCGTGCCCAGCACGCCGACGCCACGGCGGCCGGCCTCCTCGAAGGACGCGGGGCTGGCGGCAGCCTGCCACAGCGGTGGGTGTGGCTGCTGAAACGGTTTGGGGACAATGGACACGTCGTTGAACCGCGCCGAGGACCACAGTTTCGGCACCGTCTCGAACGCATGCTGCGTCTGCGGTCGCACCGTCTCCGGATCGATGCCGAACAGGCGCCACTCGGGGATCGTGGAGCGGGTCAGGCCCAGTTCGACTCGGCCGTCGCTGAGGTGGTCGAGTGTCGCGGCTCGTTCGGCCACGCGGATGGGATGGTTGAACTCCGCGGGCGCGAGGACGGCGGCATGGCCGAGGCGGATTCGGCTGGTGTGCTGCGAGATCGCGGTCAGCAACAGTTCGGGCGCCGAGGACAGGCTGAATTCGCCCGCGCCATGGTGCTCGACCTGCCACCAGCAGCCGTAACCCGACTCGTCAGCCAGGACCGCCTGCCCGATGGCCTGCCGAAACCGGAGCCGCTCGTTGCCTTCCGGCCATGGCTTGCGGTTCTGGATCTCGTTGAACAGGTCGATCTTCACGTGGCGACCTCCGCCGGTATCGGAACACCGTCGTTGATCAGTCGCGTTGTGCGAGCGGTCCGTTACCGGGTCAGCCAGATCCGCCACAGCGCGGCCGGGTCGGACAGGGGATCGCCGTGTACGAGGCTGAAGTGCGCGCGGCTGCCGATCGTGAGGCGGCCCGCGTGCGGCACGCCGAGCAGGTCGCCGCCGCGCCACGTTGCGGCGGCCAACGCCGTGCTGGGCTGGACGCCCGCCTCGATCATCGCCTCGACCTCCCAGACCAACTGGTTGGCGCGCAGCGAACCACCGCCGAAGTCCGAACCGGCCGCGATCGCCACCCCGGCCGCGTCCGCGATGCGCACGCTGTCGGCCGCCCGCGCCAGCCGGTCGCCGACGGCTTCGCGCCTGCCGGGTTCGGTGAACCTCGGGTTGACCGACGTGTCGGCGAACGTCTGCCACGAGTGCATGACCGCGAGTGTCGAGACCAGCGTGACACCGCCCGCGACCATGAGCCGCGCGATGTCCGCGTCGAGCTGGTAACCGTGTTCCAGGCTGTCCACGCCGGCCTCGGCGCCGACCCGGTTGCCGGCCAGCGCGGTGGCGTGCGCGGCCACCTTCGCGCCGCGCTCGTGTGCCGCGCGCACGGCAGTGGTCACCTCGTCGGCGCTGAACGGGCACGTGTCCGGGTCGGGTCCGTCCAGGTAGAGCTTCACCAGGTCGGCACCCTCGGCCAACTGCTGGCGCACGGCGGCGGCCAGGTCGGCGGCGTGCTCGACCTCGATGCCGAGTCCGTGGGGCAGCACACCGGCTCTGGCCAGCCAGGTGCCGGCGGCCCGGACGTACGGACGGTCCCGGTGGCCGTGCCAGCGGTCCCGCAGCACGAGACTGGCCGCCCGCTCGACCCCCAGTTCCGGATCGAGCCTGCGCGGCGCGCCGACGTCCCTCGCCCAGCGGATGCCGGCCCGGACCAGCAGTTCACCGTTCTCCTCGCCGACCGCCAGCAGCGTGTCCAGCGGGTCGAATCCGCGCGCGATCCAGTCCGCGCCGCCCGGCATGGACAGATGGGCGTGCGAGTCGACCATGCCGGGCACGATCGTCGCGCCCGCGCCGTCGATCACGGTGATCCCGTCGAGATCGGCCGGTTGCTCGCCGTCGGTCCACAGCCCGGCCAGGATGCCGTTGTCCACCAGGAGCGACACGTCCCGCACCAGGGTGTCGGACGTGCCGTCGGCCAGCGCGGCGCCGGTCACCAGGACCCGGTCGCCGTGCAGCCGGGACGCCACCTGACCGTCCATGCTGTCCTCCTCGGGTGACGGGTCAGGCGGCTCGTTGTCCGGTGACGTCGTAGAGGTGGTGGATCGGGTCGTGCAGGAAGTAACGGGCGAAGGTGGCCACCGTGAAGTGGGCGCCGTCGCTGCGGCGGCCGGTGCGTTGCCATTGCTGGCCCGACACCTGCTCGAAGCCGAGCACCAGGGTCTCTGCCGCTGCGGCGAGTTCCACTGCGACCCGGGTCGGGTCCTGCTCGCCGTAGCGCTCCGCCAGCGCCGTGCTGTCCTGATCCCAGTTCGGAAAGAGCGGATCGTCCTTGGTCAGCATCAGGTCGAGGCGCGTGGTGAAGATCCGGCACGCGTCGCGGACGTGGCAGGCGTACTCCAGCGCGGACCACACCGCGGGATCGGGCCGGACCGACGGGTCGCCGGGGCCGGTGAGGATGGCGTGCCACTCGGTCGCGTTGGCGCGCAACAGCGCGGCGACGTCGGCCGCCTCGATGGTGGTGGTGTCCAGGCCGCAGTCGGGGCAGGCCTGATCCAGCACCCAGGTCCAGTCCTTGGTGTCCGGCACGATCATTCGGTCAGTATCGAGCATCACGTGACTACCGCGCGACCGAGCGGTCACGCACCGACTGTGACGAGTGCGTCACCGGGTCGATCCGACCGGACGGTCCACGAGGACGGTCGTCGTCGTGAGACACAGAGTTAACCGTGGCTAATACGCAGGAAACCTGATGTGGCGAGACTACCGAAACTTCAATTGAAGTACGGCACACAATCCGCAGCGAGCCGAGTCGGACGGCGTGGGGGAGTTGTCCTCCTTGGCGGGGAGGAAGCCGAGTCATGTCACCGTATCCCAATTGGCTGGTTCCCGGCGACAACACCTGGCAACTGGTCGCGGCCACCCTGGTCGGCCTCATGAGCATACCGGGTATCGCGGTTCTCTATGGCGGTATCGTTCAGAAGAAATGGGCCGTCAATACGATGTTGATGGCATTTACCGGATTTTCACTGGTCCTGATCGTCTGGGTGCTCTGGGTTTTCAAGATGGGCTTCGGGAATCCACTGAAACTCGGCCCCGGTATCCTCGGCGCGTTCGTCGGCGAGCCGGGCACGCTGTTGGGCGCCGGTACCCAGGGGCAGGCGAACATCCCGCTGCTGGACGGCGCCATGCCGACGTTCCACTTCCCGACGACCACCCTGGCCTACTTCCAGTTCGTGTTCGCCGGGATCACACCACTGCTGTTCCTGGGCAGTGTGGTGGGCCGGATCAGCTTCAAGGTGTGGCTGATCTTCGTCCCGCTGTGGTCGACGCTGGCCTACTCGGTCAACGCGTTCATGTTGTGGGGCGGCGGTTTCTGGGCCCAGCGTGGCGCGCTGGACTACAGCGGCGGTTACGTCATCCACCTCGCGGCCGGTACGTCGGGGTTCGTGGCCGCCGCGGTGATCGGGCCGCGACTGGCCCGTGACCGGGCCAGGGCGGTACCCAACAACCTGCCCATGGCGGCGGCGGGCGCCGGCATCCTGTGGTTGGGCTGGAACGGTTTCAACGGCGGCGACCCGTACTTCGCCGGGACCGACGCGGCCACCGCGGTGGTCAACACCAACCTGGCGACCGCGACGGCGCTGCTGGCCTGGCTGCTGCTGGACATGTTCGCCAGCCCGCAACGCAAGCCGACCTTCCTCGGCTCGATCAACGGCATGATCACCGGCCTCGTCGCGATCACGCCGGCCGCCGGTTTCGTCAACGGCCTCGGCGCGCTGATCATCGGGCTGGTCGCGTCGACGCTGGTCTGGTTGTCCTGGAACAAGCTGGGCAAGCTGCGGCTGTTCAAGCGGGTGGACGACACGCTCGGCGTGTTCCACACGCACGGCGTTGCCGGGTTGTCCGGCGGTCTGCTGGTGGGCCTGCTGGCCGACCCGAACATCATCGAGTATTTCGGCAGCGGGAAAACGGCGGGCTTCTCGGCCGCCGGCCTGTTCTACGGCAACCCGAAACAGTTGGCGATCCAGGCGGGCGCGGCCGGCACGGTGATCGTCTGGGACGCGCTGATCACGTTCCTGATCCTGCGTTTCCTCGGGTTGTTCATGAAACTGCGAATGCCGGACGAAGTGCTGGAGGTCGGTGACGTCGCCGCGCACGATGAGGAGGCGTACCCGGACGAAACGCTGGTGACGGCCGGTTCCGGTGCCCGCGCGGCGCTGCCGGAAGCGGTACCGGCGGCGGCCGAGCCGGAACCGTAGGTGCCGCCATCGGGCCATTCACTCCGTGGCGAAAGGCAGCCCGGTGAAACTGATTACCGTGGTGGTCCGGCAGGCAGCGTTCGACGCGCTGAAGGAGGCGCTGGCGCTGTTCGGGGTGCGCGGCATGACCGTGGAGGAGGTGTACCGGACCAGTGACCGGACCGCGCACGTGGAGATCTACCGAGGCCAGCGCTTCGCCAGCGACGTGGAGCGCTGCCTCAAGATCGACGTGCTTGCCCCGGATGACGAGTCGCCCGACCTGAGCCGGGTCATCGGCAGGATCATCGGGACCGCCGACCCGGTCGGCGGCCGGTCCTGGATCACACCTGTCGACCTGGCGGTTCGCGTGCGCACCAGCGAATACGGCCTGGACGCGTTGTGACGCCGGCCCGACGAGTCGGGCCGGCGTCACGAAATCGCTACTGCGCGACCACCAGTGCCGCGCTGTCCGCGGGAACGGTGATCACGACCCGGGTGCCGGAGACCGACACCGACTGCGGCGCGGGGTTGAACGCCCCGCTCACGCTGACGCCGGAGCCGGCGACGGTGACCGACTTCGACGTGAGCGACGGTGCCGTCAGCACGTACTCGTGGGCCGTGGTGGCCGTCGCGTTCAACGTGATGGTGACGGTGAGCGCGGACGTGCTCTTGTTGTTCACGAACACGTTCTTGCCGATGCCCCACGCCGTCACGCTCGAACCGCCGGAGACCGAGGCCGAGTGATAGGCGCCGGAGCCGGCGAGCACCCAGAGCAGTTGGCCGTAGTAGACGCCCTGCACGCTGGTGGGCTGCGTGCCGGAGAACACGATCGGCGTGTACTTCGACGTGCTGCCGCCGTGGAAGTTCAGGCCGGCGCCGTGGTGCGCGGCAACGCCGGACAGGTAGTCGAGGGACCACAGTGACGCCGCTTCCACGTCACTGACGCCGGTGGTGCCGCCGTTGAAGAACGAGTTGGTCTCCGACATGCGCCACTGCGGCAGCCCGTTGTTCGACCGGCCGGTGTTCATGGTGGCTTCCGCGTTCTGCAGCTTGCCGCCCGGGTTGTTGGACGCGAGCATCTCCGGGATGTTGGCGTTGGCCGCGCTGTCCACGTAGATGTGGCTGGTCAGGATCGACAGGCTGTTGTTCTTCTGGTGCGCGCCGAACGTGTTGACCCAACTCTGGCCCTTGCCCTGGCCGGGGCCGTCGAACGTGGCGCCGGGCACCTTCGCCTTGATCGCGCCGACGTAGGACCTGAACGAGGCCTCGTACTGGGCCTGGGTGTCGTAGAAGTCCGGTTCGTTGCCGATTTCGAACGCCACCAGGCTGCTGCCCAGCGCCTGCGAGGCGAACTGTGCCTCGGACGCGGCGTTGGCCGCGGTGTTGATCTTCAGGTCGATGCCGTAGATCACCTTCCAGCCGGTGGCCTGCAGGAACCCGGCCAGCTTCGTCACGTCGGCCGGGGCGATCTCGGTCGCCGAACCGCCTGCGCCGTTGGGGTTCCAGTTGACCCGGTCGACCTCGTTGCCGCCGATACGGATCACGTTCGGGCCGAGCAGGCGGAACAGGTTGACCAGGTTGGTGTCGCTCGAATCGAACACATCGGCGCCGACCTGGTTCTTTTCGTAGCTGAAGCCGGCGAAGCCGGTGCCGACCTGGCTGCCGTTCGTCGAACTCACCGAGACGGTCACCGGCGTGTTGGCGTGTGGCGATGCCGCGAATGCCGTGATGCCGCCGAAGACCGTCGCCGACGTGAGTACGGCGAGTACGGCCCCAAACGCGGATTTCCGCATAGCACTACCTCCTTGTGGTGCTGAGATTGGGCGCTACCTCGGCACGTTCACGTATCCGAACATGTATCTACACATGCCAGTCTTCACATATATGGCATCTGTCCGAAACGTAGCCCGGGGTCGCACGGCTGTCAACGGGCCGTGATCGACACACGCGGACCTGACAAAAACACGACCGAACCCGCGAAGCCGTATCAGGACCGCCGATGGCTCGTCCTGTTGCTCAACGGCACCGAATTCCGAAGGACCGATCATGACAAATCCAGCGCAGCAAGCACAGCAACAGGCGGCCCAGCAGAGCCTCCGCACCAGCACGGAGAGCGCCGCCCAGGCCCGGCGAGCCGCCGAACTGGGCCGGCCCCAGCCGCGGTACTACGCCTACCGACGCTCGTCGGCGCGGACCGGACTCGGGCTGATCGGGCGGCTTGTCGCACTCGTGGCGACGCTCGTGGGTATCGCCTGCGCCGTCGGGATCTTCCTGTTGGTGCTGAACCGGGCGAATCCGGACGCCGTGCACCACATCGTCCAGTGGCTCGGGCACCTCTTCTGACGCTGCCGCGCGCACTGCGTTGCGCAGATGGCGGACGAGCAGGCACAACCCATCCGATCGACCGTATCGCTGGCGGAACCGCGGCTTTAGCATGTTGCCGGTTGCTCGGCAACCGCAGCGAACGGAGGAATTACCCAGTGTTACGACAACGTATTGGTGCCACCGGATTCGCGGTCGCGCTCCTCTCTGTTCTGGCGATGGCGACGTCCGGACAGGCCGGTGCCGCGGCGACCCCGCACCCGTCCTCGGCCGGTTCGATGTCCCGTCCGGCGCCGATCGATCCGTCCGGCGGCGGCTTACACCGGCAGGCGAGTCGAGCGGCAACACCGAAGCACACCGTGCCGAACCCGCTGTTGAAGGAGCAGTTCTCGCTCGCGGGTAACGACAACGGTGCCGACCCCACGGTGTCCGCGCTGTGTCAGAGCTTCATCGGCCAGCCGACGCCCTACCACGCGATAGCCCCGAACGTGGACGCCATCAACGGCGACAACATCACGGTCGCCGGTAGCTCGGCAGGCTGCAGCACCACCCAGAACGAGACCACCGTCGCCGTCAATCCCTTCAATCCGCGCAACGTCGTCGCGGGCTCGAACGACTACCGGATCTTCAACGCCAGGGAGAACCGGAACGACGCGTCCGGCTGGGCCTACACGTCGTTCGACGGCGGGAAGACCTTCACCAATGTCGAGCTGCCGAAGCTGAACCTCCAGACCGGTGCGGCCGCGCCACTGTCCTACATGGACTCGGCCGGTGACCCGGCGATCACGTTCGGGCCGTTCAACACCGTGTACTACGCCACACTGGTGTTCAGCCGGGCAGCCGTGCCCGCCACCCAGCAGCAGGCCAGCGGCATCGCCGTTTCGGTGTCCCACGACGGTGGGCTGCACTTCGGCGCGCCGGCGATCGTGCATCTCGACGGCGTCACCGCGGCCGGCACGCCCACGCCGACGTCGATCTTCAACGACAAGGAGTGGATCGCCGCCGACCCGGTTTCCGGCACGGTCTATGTGACCTGGACCCAGTTCACCTTCGACGCGGCCGGCAATTTCCTGGAATCGCCCGTGGTGGAATCCGCGTCCCGTGACTTCGGCCGCACCTGGACCTCGTTGCGGCGGGTGGCCCCGTCGCTGGTCGGCTTCACCGGTGGCATCACGCCGTTCGGCAGCGGGTCGAACCCGCAGGTCGCCAACGACGGCACCCTGTTCGTGGCATACGAGACCTCGGTGTGCGCGACCGTGGCGTGCAACGCGCCGACCGACCACGACGCGGTCGTACTGGCCACCTCGAAGGACGGCGGCCGGACGTTCAAGAATTCGGAGGTGTCGCTGGACTTCGACTTCCCGTTCAGTGCCGACGTCGGCAACAACGTCGTGACCGGTGAGAACTTCCGGATGAACAGCTTCCCCCAGTTGGCGTACGACCGGCTGACCAACCGGCTCTGGGTCACCTGGGCCGATGACCGCAACGGGCAGTACGCCAACGGCGTGTCGGTGCGCTCCAACGGCGACGTCTTCCTCGCCGGAGCAACCCCCGGTGGGGCGCACTGGTCCACCCCGGCCAAGATCGGCACGGCATCCGACGAGTTCTATCCCGCGGTCGCCGCACTGGCCGGCCAGGTGGCCGTGTCCTTCTACACCCGCGCCTACGACCCGAACGGCGTCGGCCTCGACTTCGCCTATGTCGCGGGCCGCGGGTCCGAGGCGGCCGAGACGCCGATCCGGCGGATCACCACGCAGACCTCCGATCCGAGGATTCAGTTCCCGATCATCGGCCAGGTGTCCGGACAGGTCCTGCAGGGCGGCTTCATCGGTGACTACACCGCGGTGGCGATCGGCGCTGATCTGCGCATCCATCCCGTGTGGACGGACTTCCGCGGCAATCCCGGTACCACGCAACCCAACCAGGACGTGGTCACCCAGTCCATTCCGATCCTGTTCCACTGAACGGGTAGCGCTCGGCGACTCCGCGGGTCATCCTTCGGAGTCGCCGAGCGCCGGCAGCGTCAGGCGCAGCACGGCACCGCCGCCGGACGCGGGGTGCGCGGTGATCGTGCCGCCGTGCCGGGCCGCGATCTCGCTGACCAGTGCCAGTCCCAGCCCGTAGCGGCGCCGCTGCGGCTGCCGTGCGGCCGGGACGCCGTCGGGGCTGGACGCTGACGCGAACCGCTCGAACATGCGGGGCAGGATCGCGGGGTCGATGCCCGGTCCGTCGTCGATCACGTCGACCACGGCGCGCGAGTCCGACCGCGCCACCGTGACGGTGACCGTCGTGTTGGCGTGTCGCACCGCGTTGTCGAGCAGGGCGGTCAGCGCGCGCCGCAGCCCGCCCCTGGTGCCCCGGACGCGGACCGCGCGCTGCTGTGGCCGCAGCGTGACCGTGACCGCCCGTTCCGCCGCGACCGCGGCCACCGCCTGCCCGGCCAGTTCGACCAGGTCGATGACGACGGTCGGACTGCCGGGTCGCGCGTCGGCGGCCAGCAGCAGGTCTTCCAGGATGTCGGTGAGGTGACCGGCGTCGGTGACCACCCCGTCCGCCTCCGCGGTCAGCACCCCGGGTGCGGCGCCCTGCCGCAGGTGCCGGCGGTGCAGTTGGGCACGGGTGGTCAGCAGCGCCAGCGGCGTACGCAGTTCGTGGCTGGCGTCGGACACGAAACGGCGCTGCAGCGCCAAAGCGGTGGCCATCGGCCGCACCGCGCGGCGCCCGAACCACATGCCGACCGCGGCCGACAGCAGCATGCCGAGCCCACCGGTGACCACCATCGCCATCACGAGGCGGTCCCGTTCCTGGCGATCGGAGCGCAGGTCGAGGACCGCCTGCACGGTTTCGGTGCCGCGCCGTTGCGTGTACACGCGGTATTCCGCGCCCGCGATCCCGACCTCGGTCATCTCGGGCGCGCCGGTCCGTGCCGTCCGGTCCAACGCGGCCTGGTCGGGCAGGCCGGTGGGCAGCCCCGGCGTGACCGCGCGGGCGTGCGCGGCGGTCTGGATGGCCAGCCAGGTGCCGGCCGGGGGATCGGTCACGTCGTCCGCGTGCGACGCGGCCTGTTGCAGCAGGGCCGTCGCGTCGGCCTGCTGGCTGCGCAGCACGATGAACACCGCCAGCGCGGACAGCGCGGCGACGATCACCGCGAAGCTCAGCGCGATCTGCAGGCCAAGGCGCCACGTGGTGCGGCGCAGCAGTGCCGACTCCGGGCTGGACGTGTCCGCCACGGTCAGTCCCGGCCGAGTTGGTAGCCGCGGCCGTGCACGGTCGCCACGATGCCGTGGCCCAGCTTGCGTCGCAGGTAGTGCACGTAGGTGTCGACGACGGCTTCGCTCTCGGCGTCGCCGAAGGCGAGCGCCAGCAGTTCACGTCGGCCGAACACCCTGGCGGGTCGGGCCGCCAGCGTCGCCAGCAGCGCACACTCCCGTTCGGACAGTCGTAGCGGCGCGTCCTCGTTGTCGGGACCGGAGAACACCAGCCGGGCGTCCAGGTCCAGCCGCCTGCGGCCGATCCGCAGCGACCGGGCGGTGTCCAGGTGGCGGCGGCGCAGGGCGCGCAGCCGGGCCAGCAACTCGTCGATGTCGAACGGCTTGGCGAGGTAGTCCTCGGCGCCCGCGTCCAGCCCGGCGACCCGGTCGGCGGCGTTGCCCAGCGCGGAGAGCACCAGCACCGGCGTTGCGATGCCCTTGTTGCGCAGCCGGACGAGCAGGTCGAGCCCGTCGATGGCCGGCAGTCCACGGTCCAGCACCAGCACGTCGTAGTCGCGGGTCAGCCCGAGATGCAGTCCGCGGTGACCGTCGGCCGCGGTGTCGACCGTGTAGCCCTCCTCGGTGAGCAGGGTGGTCAGCAGGTCGACCATCTGCGGGTCGTCCTCGACCAGCAGCACGCGGGGTGACGCTTCCATGGCTCCATCCTGCGCCTGCCATGAGATGAGCGCCGCGCCCGGTGGCCGGGCGCGGCGCTCGTCTTCGGTCGAACCGTCAGGAGATGCTGAACGGTGCTGACACGTCCACGTCGTACGGCGTGGTGTCGTTCTTGTCCAGTTGCAGGATGTAGCTACCCGCCTGGACGGTGGGCGGTCCCGATGCGTTGATGTCGCCCTGGGTCTCGGCCAGGGTGGACGTCGGGAAGGACACGTGGACCACAGTGGACTGGCCGGGTGCCAGCGTGACGCGGGCCCAGGTGACCAGGCGTTGCGTCGGCACCATGACCGCGCTCAGCGGCTGGGCCACGTAGACCGGCACGACGTCCGTGCCCGCCATGGTGCCGGTGTTGGTCACCGTGAACGTCGCGTTGGCCGTGCCGTTGCGCCGCACGGTGGGTGACACCGTGAGCGCGCTGTTGGCGAACGTGGTGTAGGACAGGCCGAAACCGAACGGGTACAGCGGGTTGTACGCGTGCCCCGGGCCGCTGCCGGTGCTGGCCAGCTGGTCGAAGACCTTGGGCTGGTCACCGAGCGGGGACGCCGCGCCGCCGTTGAAGTCGCCGCCGACGGCGGTCGCGTCGGTCGGCCAGCTGACGGGCAGCTTGCCGCTCGGGTTGATCTTGCCGAAGATCGCGTCCGCGACCGCCTGGCCGGCCTCGGTGTCGCCCTGGTAGGCCATCAGGACCGCGTTCGCCTTCTCCGCCGAGCCGAGGCCAAGGGCCCGACCCGCCTCGACGACGACGATCACCGGCTTGCCGGTGGCCTCCAGCGCCGAGATGAGGGTCTGCTGGTCGGGTGCCAGCGCGGGCGCCGGGTTGTCACCGAGTCCCTCCGCGTAGGCCTTCTCGCCCACGACGGCGACGTACGCGCTGGCGGTCGGCGCCGCGGCCACCGCGGCCGCCTGGGTGGTCGCCAGCGTCGCGCTCGGATCGGCCGCCTTGATGCCGCCCCACACGGTGGTGCCCGGTGGGATCTGGTTGGCGTTGCCCATGCAGCACACGTGTCCCGCACCGAACACGCCCTGCCAGCTGACGCTCCAGCCGCCGAGCTGGTTGGTCATCGAGTCGGCGCTCGGGCCGGTGACGACGACGTTGCCCGTCGAGGCCAGCGGCAGCGCCTTGGCTTGGTTGCGCAGCAGCGTGACCGACTCCTGCGCGGCCTTGAGCGTCTGGTCGCGGCCTGCGTTGACCGCCGCGTTGGCGGCGTTCGCGTCGACACACGGCTTGCTCGGGTCGGCCACACAGGGCTGGTTGAACAGGCCCAGCTGGAACTTCATCGTCAGGATTCGGGTCACGGCCTGGTCGATGCGGTGACGGGAGATCTTGCCGGTGTTGACGTCCTGCAGGATCGCCTGCTGCCACTGGTCGGGCGCGAAGACCTCCATGCTCATGTCGACGCCCGCGTTCACGGCGTCGGCGATGGCGCCGGGCAGGTCGGCGGCGATGTGGTAGGTGTTCTGGATGTTCGGCACGTCCTGGTAGTCACTGATGACGACGCCCTTGAAACCCATCTGGTTGCGCAGGAGGTCGGTCAGCAGGTAGTGCGACGCGGTCGCGGGCATGCCGTTGATAGAGCCGGAGTCGACCATCACGGTGCCGACGCCCGCGTTGATGCCACCCGCGTACGAGGGCAGGATGATGTCCTGCAGGTAGTTCAGCGGCAGCAGTGCCGGGTTGCGGTCGTGGCCGTTGGTGGACTGCGAGTAGCCCGCGAAGTGCTAGACGGTCGCGGTCACGTTGAGCGAGCCCTTGCCGGCGGACGCCTGCATGCCCTGGATGTTGGCGGCGCCCAGCGCTGCCGACAGTGCCGGTTCCTCGGCCCAGGTCTCATAGGTGCGGCCCCACCGGTTGTCCCGCGCGAGGTCCTGCACCGGCGCGAAGTCCCAGTTCCAGCCGGTCGCGCGCAGCGCGGCGGCGGTCACCTGGCCACCGGTCCATGCCACGGAGGGGTCCCAGGTCGCGCCGACGCCGATGGACTGCGGGAACAGCGGCGCCTGGTACGGGTGGCCGAAGCCGTGCACCGCGTCCACGCCGAAGACCAGTGGGAGGTGCAGCCGCGAGTTCTTGATCGCGTACTGCTGGATCATGTTGTACTCGTTGGCCCAGTCGAAACCGGTGTCGCCCGGTCCGCCCGCGCCGGTGGTGTCGATCGGGTTGTTCGTGCCACCGGCCAGGATCGAGCCGGTGTGCTGGTCGATCAGGATCTTCTGCATGCAGGCGGCGTTCGGCATGTTGAAGCCGCTGTCGCCGCAGTTGACGCTGTTCGGGTCGGTGAGGGTGGTGACCAGTTGCTGGTCCATCTGGCCGACCTTCTCGTCCAGCGTCATCGCGTGCAGCAGCGACTCGACCCGCTCGGACACCGGGCGATGGGTGTCCAGCCAGGGCGCGATCGACGGCGTGGCGACGGCGTTGGTGCTGCCCGCGACGGCCGGTACCGCGATCGCGGCTGCGGTGGCCGCGGTGACGACGGCGGCCCACGCTCTTCTTCTCCGGGTGCGGATGGGGCTTGGCATACGTAACACGTGAACTCCTCGGTTCGGATGCGGCTTCGGTCCGTCCGGGCGTCGGGCGGGCCGGCAGCCGGCCGTGTGCGCGTACGGCCGGTTGCCGGAACAGGGTGGGCGCGGTGGGGATCCCCGGCGGCTCCCACCGCGCGTGCGGCACCTTACTTTAAGCCTAAAACCTCTGCCTGTGGCGACGTGAAACGTAAGCGCTTCCCGTTGCCGGTGTAAACCCGGGAACGTGGCCGGAGTCCCGGATCAACTGGTCGTTCGGGCACTCGGGCGTGCCGGATCGGCGTTCGCCATGAAAGTTTCACGGCGCGGTGAAACGCACGGACCACCACCGAGGTGGACGATCCGTGCGTTCCGGGCGCCGGGGTCAGCTGGACGGGATGCCGTTGGCGGGGGCCGTCGTCGGCGTGCCGTTGTAGGGCTGGATCGATCCGGAGCCGTCGTCCGTGGTGAGGGGCGTGCCGCTGACCACCAACTGTCCGGAGTGGATCGTGCCGACCTGGACCCCGGTGTAGCCGGCGTGGGACGACGAGCTGAACCGGAACGGCACCAGCCCGGGGCCGGCGAGGTTGCCCTTCTGCAGCGCGTCGATCAGGCCCTGCCGGGTCGGGTTCTTCCCGGCGGCGGCCAGTGCCTGGGCGAACGTGTACGCGCTGGCCATGCCGTAGCCGACGTTGCCGTCGAAGGGGAGCTTCGGCAGGTACTGGTCGTGGATCTTCTTGAACAGCGTGATCCACGAGTTGCTCGTGTCACCGAGGGAGGGCAGGTAGGTGTCCGAGATGATGCCCTCGATGAGCTGGTCGGGCTGCACGGCGGCGCCGGCCTGCTTGGCGAACGCCTGCAGCAGACCCTCCGTGGTGGTCGGGTCGGAGCCGACGTTGGACACCGCGAGCGTCGGCGAGAAGCCCAGCTTCAGCGAGGTCAGCTTGAACAGGGCGGTGTAGGCGGGAATCGTCTCCAGTACCACGACGTCCGGCTTGGCGTTGGCGATGGCGGCCACCTGCGCCGACACGTCGACGTTGCCCGGCTGGTAGGACTGCCGGCCCACCACGAGATTCGACGGGACGTACTTGTCCAGCCCGGCGACCCCGTCCCGGCCGAAGTCGTCGTCCTGGTAGAAGTAGGCGACCTTCTTGCCGGCGAAGTGCTGCGTGATGTACTGGCCGAGGATCTTGCCCTCGACCGTGTAGTCGGGCTGCCAGCCGAACGTGTACGGGTGCGTTTTGGGCTGGTCCCAGCAGGTGCAGCCGGATGCCACGAACAGATCGGGCACCCGCGAGCTGTTCAGGAAGTCGACCACTTTGGTGTGGGTCGGCGTGCCGAGCGAGCCGACCATGGCGAACACGTTGTCCTGCAGGACGAGTTGTTTGGTCAGGGTCACCGTCTGGGTGGGGTTGTATGCGTCGTCGAGATACTTCAACGTGATCTTGCGGCCGTTGATGCCGCCGTTGGCGTTGATGTAGTTGAAGTACGCCTGGGCTGCCGCGGGGATTTCGCTGTAGCCGGGCGCCGCCGGACCCGTCAACGGGTCGGTGCTGCCGATCGTGACGGTGGTGTCGGTGACGCCGGGGGCGTTGGAAGCGGTTGGTGTCTTGCTGCCACACGCCGTGACAGAAATGGCGGCCATCGCCGTGATCGCGATGATCGGTAGCAGTCTGGTGGACTGATTCATCCCTTCGCTCCCTACTAGAATGGCATTCGGTGGTACGAAACGTGCCGGGACCGGCCCCCGGCACGAGTTGGTCAACGACTTGTGTTGCGCAGTGCCCGCCACAATCGAACGAAGCCGGCCTGCAGGCCACCGGGAAACAGCACGATCACCACGAAGAGCACAATTCCGTACACGACAAGTGGAATGTTCGCGTAGATCGACTGCGACAGGTGCGCCGACTGGGCCAGATCCGTCGACCAGGTCGGCAACAACGTCACGATCACCGCCCCGTACACGGCGCCCGCGAGGCGGCCGAGGCCGCCGAGCACCGCGGCGGTGAGCAGCGACAGCGACAGCGTCAGCGGGAAGGCCCCCGGCGCGGCCAGGCTGTTCACCCACGCGAGCAGCGCACCGCCGAGGCCCGCGCACGCCGCGCTCACGCTGAACGCGAGCACCTGCGTCCGCGCCACCCGCACGCCGCTCAGCGCCGCAGCGTCCTCGTCCTCGCGCAGCAGCCGCATGTCCCGCCCGATCCGGCTGGACACCAGATTGGCGAGCAGGAACAGCGTGATCACCAGGCACAGCCCGGAAATCCACGCCTGCCAGCGTTCGAGTGGAAAGTCGGCGCCCAGGGCGAGCGGCGGCGGACTCGGTGCCACGGTCAGCCCGTTGGCACCGCCGAGTTGGTCACGCAGCCCGTGATAGTTGGCCAACGCGGGCAGCCCCAGCGCGAGCGCCAGGGTCGCGCCCGCCAGATACGGACCGCGCAACCTGGCCGCGGCCACCCCGACGACGAGGCCGACCACCGCCGTGATCGCCGCGCTGAGCACCAGCACGACCGCAAGGGGCCACTGCTGGTTGTTGAGCAGCAACGCGGTCGAGTACGCGCCCACCGCCATGAACGCGCCGTTACCCAACGAGATCTGGCCGGACAGTCCGGACAGGACGGTCAGTCCCGCCGCGGCGATGGCGGTGTAGCAGATCTGCGCGAGTTGGAGGTCCTGGAACTGGTTGAGCGAGATGGACACCAGGTACAGCACCACGAGACCGACGGCGGCCCACAACAGATGGCGCAGCAGCGTCGACGCCGGCCACGGTCCCCGGGTCCGGCTGACCGGCGGGGTCTCGGTCTCCGTCACGGTCATACCCGCCGCCCCGCCGCGCGCCCGAACAACCCGTTCGGCCGCACCATCAACACGACGACGAGCACCACGAGCGAGCCGAGGCCCACCACGTCCGAACCGAGATAGCCGGACACGTAGCTGAGCACCAGGCCGAGGCTCACGCCGCCGACCACGGCACCCGGCGGGCTGTCCAGTCCACCGATCACGGCCGCCGTGAAGCCGAAGACGAGCGTCGCGTCGAAGGCGTTCGGGCTGACGAACGTGTCCGGCGCGACCAACACGCCCGCCAGCGCGCCGACCGCCGCCGCGAGCGCCCAGCCGACGGTGAACATCCGGCCCACCCGGACACCCAGCAACCGCGCGACCTCCGGCGCGAACGCGGCCGACCGCATCTTCAGTCCCAGCGGTGTCCACCGGAACACGGCAGCGAGCCCGACCATCACCGCCAGCACGACCAGCACGACCCACAGGTCGTTGGGCGTGAACAGCAGCCGCCGACCCGCCACCACGAACCCCCGGATGCCGAACGCGGGCGGGTAGGACTTCGGCGTGCCACCGAACACCATGCCCGCGACGCCCTGCAACAGCACCAGCAGGCCGAACGTGACGATGACCGCGTTGAGCGGCGGCTTGTTCTCCACCGGCCGGACCACCAGCCGTTCCACCACGGCGCCGAGCACCAGCCCGGAGACCACCGCGACCGCGAGCGCCAGCCAGTACGAACCGCCGTTGCCGATCACCGTGTAGGCGAGGAACGTGGTGATCATCAACATGCCGCCCTGGGCGAAGTTGACGATCCTGGTGGCCCGCCAGATCAGCACCAGCGCCAGGCCGATCGCGGCGTACACCGCGCCCGCGGACAGGCCGGCGAGGGTCAGGTCGATGAACTGAACCATTTACATCCCCAGGTAGGCGTGCCGGACGCGGTCGTCGGCCGCGAGGCGCTCGGCCAGGTCGTCGGCCACCTTGCGGCCGAGGTTGAGCACGACGGCCCGGTCGGCGACGGACAGCGCGGTGGCGGCGTTCTGTTCCACGAGCAGGATCGTCAGCCCGTTGTCGTCGCGCAGTTGGCGCAGCGTTCTGATGATGTCGGCGATCACCCGCGGCGCGAGCCCGAGCGACGGCTCGTCCAGCAGCAGCAGTCGCGGCCTGCTCATCAGTGCCCGAGCGATGGCCAGCATCTGGCGTTCACCGCCGGACAGCGTCTCCGCGCGCCGGTGCCGCGCCGCCGCCAGCGGTGGGAACAGCGCGACCATCCGCGCGATCCCGTCCCGCGCCGACGCGCGGCCGACCCGGCACAGTCCGCCGAGCCGCAGGTTCTCCTCGACGGTCAGCTCGGCGATCACGCCGCGCCCTTCCGGCACGTGCGCGATCCCGTCCCGCACCACGTCTTCCGGTGCCCGGCCGGTGATCTTCCGGTCCTGGAAGCGGATCGTCCCGGCACTGGGACCGACCAGACCGGACAACGTGCGCAACAGTGTCGTCTTGCCGGCGCCGTTCGCGCCGAGCACCGCCGTGATCGATCCCTCCGCGACGTGCATGTCAACGGAGTCAAGGGCGCACACGGCGCCGTAGGCCACGGTCAGGCCCGTGATGTCAAGCATGGTCACCGCCGACCGGCGCCGTGTCGTCGACGGCTTCACCCAGATAGGCGCGCTGCACCGCGGGATCGTTGCGGACCTCGGTCGGCGTGCCCCGCGCGATGACCTGGCCGAAGTCGAGCACCACGAGCGAGTCGCACAGGTCCATCACGAAGTCCATGTTGTGCTCGACCAGCATGACCGCCGTCCGGCCGCGCAGGCCCCTGATGATGTCGGCCACTTCGGACATCTCCGGCGCGGAGAGCCCGGCCGCCGGTTCGTCCAGCATGAGCAGTCGCGGTTGCGCGACCAGTGCCCTTGCCAGCGCCACCCGTTTGCGCCCACCGTAGGGCAGGCTCGCGACCATCCGGTTCGCGTCGTCGGCGATGCCCAGCGACGCCATGACTTCCAGCGCGTCCCCGCGGAGCCTGCCTTCACTCCGTTGTGCCCACGGCGACGCCAGCAGTGCGCCGACCGGGCCGGTGCGCGAGCGGTGTGTCGTGCCGGCGAGCACGTTCTCCAGCACGGTCAGCCGGTTGAACAGGCCGAGGCCCTGGAGGGTGCGGGCGATGCCGGCATCGGCGAGATCGTGCGGCCGGTGGCCGCGCAACGGCCGGCCGGCGAACGTGATCGAACCCTGGCGCGGCCGGACGAACCCGCAGATGACGTTGAACAGCGTGGTCTTGCCGGCACCGTTCGGGCCGATGACGCCGAGAACCCCGGACGGCATGTCGATGCTGACATCGCTGAGGACGTCGAGCCCGCCGAACGAGACGCAGACGCCGTCGATCCGCAACAGTGGATCCTCGGTCATGACCACCACGCTGTCGTCACCACCCCGGTGGGGCTTTGTCCGAACGCTGTTCGGTTTTGGCGATGCTACACAAGTGCAACCCGCTTGCCCAGCGGATCACCCGGGTGGGTACAGCCGTCCGATCAGCTCGACGATCTCGTTGATGAACCGCCCGGCCGCGGCCTTGGACGGCTGCACCGCGACCTCCCGGCCCGCCTCGTTGGCGATCGTGGTCAGCACCAGCACCAGCGTGCCGGACAGCGGCCGTGCCTGGTCGGACAGCAGTTCGGTGTTCGTGCTCAGCCAGTGCCGGAAACCGCGCCGGGTGAGCAGTTCGAAGCCGGGCGGGCCGCCGCCGGACAGGAAGAGTTGGGCCAGTTCGCGTTCGGCCCAGCAGCCCTCCAGGTAGGCGCGGGTGCCGGCGACGAACAGCGGCAGCGCGTCGGTCTCGCCCGCCGCGAGCGCGAGCCGGAACGCCCTGGCGGCCCGATGTCGTTGCCGCGCCTGGTAGTCGTCGTAGAGCGCGATGTACAAATCGGACTTGCCGCCGAAATGGTGATAGAGGCTGCCGACACTGGACCCCGCCTGCCCGACGATGTCCACCACGTTCGCGTCGGCGTACCCCGCGGTCGTGAAGATCTCGCGGGCCGCCGCCAACAACGTCGCCCGGGTGCTGCTCACCCTCCTGGCCGCCACCATGGCGCCCAGTGTGCCCGACAAAACCGAATGTTGTTCTAGTCGCGCACGTCGTGCTAGACACGGGGGGTTCCCCGGCGTCGCGGAACCACCGTGGTGCCACGAGCGAGTGGAGCGTGGCCGTGAACGGTCCGTGGCGCAGAACGCTCATCCCGGTGGCGGTCCTGACTGCGATGTCCGCTTTCGTTGTCGGACCGGCGGCCGCATCGTCGGCTCCGGACCTGCATCGGCTCGCCATCACGACGGTGTCCAATCCGCGGCCGAGTCTGGTCAGCGGGGGACAGGTCCTGGTACGGGTCACCGGGAGCGGCGATCGGGTACGGATCACCGAAAACGGGCACGACGTCACGTCCGTGTTCCACGCGCAGCCCGACGGGACGCTGCTCGGTCTGGTTACCGGCCTGCGTGCGGGCGGCAACGAGTTGGCCGCCCGGAGTGGCCGGCGGGACAGCGAACTCCGGGTGGTGAATCATCCGATCACCGGTCCGGTGTTCTCCGGGCCGCAGCAGGTGCCGTTCTTCTGTCAGACGCAGAGCTTCGGGCTCGCGCCCGCGGTACAGCCGCTGTGCAGCGCGCCGACGGTCGTCGGCTACCAGTACAAGAACACCGCGGGCGCGTTCGTGCCGCTCGCCGATCCGGCCAGCCGTCCGGCCGACCTGGCCACCGCGATGGTGAACGGTCACGCGGTGCCCTACATCGTGCGTGTCGAGACCGGAACGATCGACCGAGCCGTCTACCAGACCGCCGCGCTGTTCGACGGGTCCGCTCCCTCGCCGTTGGTACCGGACCGCAGTTGGAACGGTCGGCTCGTCTACACGTTCGGCGGTGGCTGCAATGCCGGCTACCACCAGGGCGACAGCACAGGTGGTGTGCTCAACGATCTGTTCCTCGCGCAGGGTTACGCGGTCGCGTCGTCCAGCCTGAACGTGTTGGACAACAACTGCAGTACGGTCATCTCCGCCGAGGCCGCGATGATGGTCAAGGAGCACTTCATCGACACCTACGGTCCGGTGGCGCACACCATCGGCTGGGGTGGTTCCGGTGGTGCCATCCAGCAGTACGAGATCGCGGACTCCTATCCGGGCATCCTGGACGGGATCATTCCGGGGGTCTCGTTTCCCGACCCGCTGAGCACCGCCGGGCCGGTCAACGACTGCCGGCTGCTCGACACGTTCTTCGCCGGTGCCGGCGCGTCGTTCACCGCGGCGCAGCGTACCGCGATCGCCGGGTACAACGACTACACGAGCTGTGTCTCCTGGGATCAGACGTTCGCCAACCGCTCGACCGCGACGGGCAGTTGCAATGCCGCCATCCCGGTGTCCGCTCGTTGGGATCCGGTGACGAATCCCGGTGGTGTGAAGTGCAATGCCAACGAGCAGTTGGTGAATCAGCTGGGGCGTAACCCGAGTACCGGTTTTGTCCGCAGTACGTTGGACAACGTCGGCGTCCAGTACGGACTGTCCGCGCTGCGTAACGGGCAGCTCACGGCGGCTCAGTTCGTCGCGCTCAATGCCGGTGTCGGTGGTCTCGACGTGACCGGTAAGCCGATGGCCGCGCGGATGTCCGCCGATCCCAGGGCGTTGGCTGCCTCGTATGCGGATGATCTGATCAACAGTGCCGGTCAGGGATTGCGTGCCACGCCGATCATCGATCAGCGTACCGATCTTGATTTCGCCGGGTTCGGCAACGACATTCACACCACGGAGTGGTCGTTCGCCATGCGGCAGCGGCTTCTTCTGGCCAACGGTACCGCCGCCAATCAGGTGATCATCGAGAGTGCTCCTACCCTGGCTGAGCAGGTTAACGTTGATGTGTACGAGTTGAACGCCATGGATCGGTGGCTGACCGCTCTCGATGCCGATCACTCCTGGCGCGGTACTGCCGCGAAGGTTGCCGCGGACAAGCCCGCGGATCTTGGTGATGGCTGTTACGTGTCCACTACGCAGCGGATCGTTGCTACCGTGACCGATCCGGCCACCGGTCCTTGTGCGGCCGGGTATCCGGTGGCCGCCAATCCTCGGTTGGACAGTGGTGAGTCGTTGGGCATGAACGTGCTGAAGTGCGCGTTGACG
>DASXXM010000350.1:0-2855 GCA_036503065.1 Pseudonocardiaceae bacterium
CAGCCGGTCGCGGCGGACGCGCTGGTGCGCATCGGCGGCTTCGCCCCGCCCACCCTGCACGCCCTGGGTGCCCGCGCGGCCAGCGCGTTCTCCCAGCGGATCTTCAACATCCTGGTCACGAACGTGCCGGGCCCGCAGGTCTCGCTGTATGCGGCGGGGGCCAAGATGCTGGAGATGTTCCCGGTGGTCCCACTGGCCAGGAACCAGGCGGTGTCCATCGGCGTCACGTCCTATGATGGCGGGGTCTATTTCGGACTCAACGCGGATCGGGCCGCCATGCCGGATGTGGACATTCTGGCCAGAATGGTCGAGGAGTCGGTCGAGGAGTTGCTGACCACGGTGCCCAGCTGACTCCAGCCACTGAAGGATGGTGCGGTGAGGATCTACGTCCCGGCAACGCTGTCGATGCTGCGCACGCTGGTGAAGACGGGAGAGCTGGCCCCGGTCAACGGCACGGCGTTCGCCCTGACCCCGGCGCTGCGCGAGTCCTACGCGACGGGTGAGGCGGAGGAGCTGGAGTACGCCGCGATGGCCGACGCCGCCCGCGCCTCCCTGCGCCTGCTGGCCACCGAACTGGACAGCGATCCGGCAGCGGTCCCGCGCCGGGCCGTGGTCGCGGCCGACGTGGACGACGTCACCCTCCGCCCCGACCTGGACTTCGCCGTGGTCCGGGTAGCGAGCCCGATCCCACTGGCCCGGATCGCCGCGGCCCACGTGGACAACGAGGCCGCGGAGCCCGCGGTCCGCACCGCCGCCGCCGTGATCGAGGCCGCCGACCTCGGCGATCCGGACGCCGACTTCGCCGTCGGCGATGCCGAGGATCACGAGCTGGCCTGGTACGCGACCCAGGAGCTGCCGTTCCTGCTCGACCTGATGTAGTCCGGGCGGCGTGCCAGGATGGACGGCGGCTGCGACCCAGCCCCCGACCCCGAGCCTGGAGACCAGATGGACGCCATCACGTCGGTACCCGCCCCCGTCAACGAGCCGATCCGCGGCTACGCCCCCGGCAGCGCGCAGCGGGAGTCCCTGCAACGGCGGCTCGCCGAACTGGCCGGGGAACGCACCGAGCTGACGATGACCGTCGACGGGGTCACTCGGCTGGCGGGTGGCGAGAAGTTCGACGTGGTCGCCCCGCACGACCACGAGCACGTGCTGGGCACCGCCGCGCAGGCCACCGAGTCGGACGTGGCGGACGCCGTCGCCGCGGCCAAGCGGGCCGCGCCGGGCTGGCGTGAGCTGCCCTTCGACGAGCGGGCGGCGGTCCTGCTGCGCGCGGCCGACCTGCTGGCCGGTCCGTGGCGGGACACGCTGAACGCGGCGACCATGCTCGGCCAGTCCAAGTCCGTGCAGCAGGCCGAGATCGACGCGGCCTGTGAACTGATCGACTTCCTGCGGTTCAACGTGCACTTCGGCCGGCAGATCCTGGCCGAACAGCCCGGTTCCGGTCCCGGTGAGTGGAACCGGCTGGAGTACCGGCCGCTGGACGGCTTCGTCACCGCGATCACCCCGTTCAACTTCACCGCGATCGCCGGCAACCTGCCCACCGCGCCCGCGCTGATGGGCAACACGGTGGTGTGGAAGCCGACCCCGACCCAGCAACTCGCGGCGCACCACACGATGCGGCTGCTCGAAGCGGCCGGCCTGCCGCCCGGCGTGATCAACCTGGTCACCGGCGACGGCACCGCCGTGAGCGCGGTCGCCCTGCCCGACCAGGATTTCGCCGGCCTGCACTTCACCGGGTCCACCAGGACGTTCAAGTACCTGTGGCGCCGGATCGCGGAGCACCTGGACCACTACCGGTCCTACCCGAGGATCGTCGGCGAGACCGGCGGCAAGGACTTCGTGCTGGCGCATCCGTCGGCCGAGCCCGCGTCGCTGGCCACCGCGCTGGTCCGGGGCGCGTTCGAGTACCAGGGCCAGAAGTGCTCCGCCGCGTCCCGCGCCTACCTGCCGCGGTCGCTGTGGGAGGGTGGCCTGCGTGACCGACTCGTCGCGCTGACCGAGAGCCTGACCTACGGCGACGTGGCCGACCTCGCGAACTTCGGCGGCGCCGTGATCGACCTGCGCGCGTTCACCCGGCACAGCGAACTGTTCGAGCGGATCCGCAATGATCGACTTGTCGACATTCTCGTCGGCGGCATCACGGACGGCCGGGTCGGCTACTTCGTGTCCCCCACGATCCTCCTCGGCGACGACCCGCACCACGAGGTGTTCACCGACGAGTTCTTCGGCCCGATCCTGGCCGTGCACGTCTACGCCGACGACGACTACACGAAGGTGCTGGACCTGGTCGACACGTCGACCCCGTACGCGCTGACCGGTGCGGTGTTCGCCACCGACCGCAACGCCGTGGACGAGGCCCAGCGGGCGCTGCGCTTCGCGGCCGGCAATTTCTACGTGAACGACAAGCCCACCGGGGCGGTCGTCGGCCGCCAGCCGTTCGGCGGCTCGCGCGCGTCGGGCACCAACGACAAGGCAGGCTCGCTGTTCAACCTGCTGCGCTGGACCAGCCCCCGCGTGATCAAGGAGACCTTCGTCCCACCAACGGATCACCGCTACCCGCACATGGACTGAGACACACCGTCGGACCGCCCCGCGGATTGACAGTCCCCGGAGCTAGGCTGGCGGTTCAGTCGGCGAGGGCGATCCGTGGGAGGTTGCGGGCTGTGCCTGGCGATTCGTTCGTCCACCTGCATGTGCACACCGAGTACTCGATGCTCGACGGAGCGGCGAAGGTCGCCCCGTTGTTCGCCGAGGCCGGCAGACTCGGCATGCCCGCGGTCGGCATGACCGACCACGGCAACATGTACGGCGCGGACGAGTTCTACCGCGAGGCCGAGAAGACGGGCATCAAG
>DASXXM010000351.1:0-9815 GCA_036503065.1 Pseudonocardiaceae bacterium
CGACGCGGTGGTGCGGCGCGCCATCACGCTGTGGCTCGCGCCACCGGCCACCCGCGACGACCGGGTGGAGTTCGTGTTCGGCCGTGACCCGTCCACGATCACGGTGCCCGCCGTGCTGGCCGTGCTCAACCGGCAGCGTACCGACCTGCTGGACGGGGTGTTCGGCAAGCCGCTGCACGGCCGGTTCCTGAAGAAGGGCGTGCGCCACATCCCGCTGTTCGACGGCCACTACTACCACTGGCTGCCGCGCCAGGTCACCCGTTACGCCGACCTGCTCACCGACCTGGCGGCCTTGCCGAAGGCGACCATGGGGGAGCGGGTCGGCGCGGTGCGCCGACTGGGCCGCCTGCCCGGTCTGGGCGCGGACGCCGTCCGCCCGTTCCTGGCCGACGCGGAGGTGGCCGTGGTGGAGGCCGCGCTGGCCGCGCTGTCGTGGAGCGACCGCCCCGACCAGGTGTTCACCGAACTGCTCGGCTACGCCGACACCGACCGGGCCCGGGTCGCGATGTACGCGGCCACCCGCTGCGCCCGGTTCATCTCGCCCGCCGACCTGGTCGCACCGCTACGCGCCACGCTCGCCGGTCGCAAGGTGAGCTCCCGCAAGGAGGCCCTGCGGCTGGTCGCCGAGCACCGCGTGCCCGGCGCGGTCGACCTGCTCACTGAGTTGTGGGCGCAGCCGGACCTGCACCGTGACCTGCGTCGGGCGATCGTCTCGGCGGCCCGCTGGCTGCTGGACCAGCCGGCGGCATGGGATCTGCTGGCGCTGGCGATCCCGGCCGGTGATGCGGTCGCCGCCGCGCTCGCCGAGGCCGGCCCGTACACGGTCGCCGCGCCGCACCGGGCCCGTTACGGTGCCCTGGTCCGGGCGGTCGCCGCGGCCGACGACCCGCACACCGCGCTGCTGGGCCTGGCCGCGTGGCCGGCGTGGAGCCCGTGGGACCGTGACGGCGCGGATCTGCTGGTGGCCCGGGTCGTCGACCTGAGTACCACCGCCCTGTGGCGGGCGGCGGCCCACGCGTTGATCACCGCGACCGCGGCCAACGCCGACCTCGGCCCGTTGCGCACCGTCCTCAATGGACTTGCGGTCGCCAGGGAGCCGATCGCGCCGGACCGGGACCGGCCGGCCGCCCAGCGGATCAGCCACCTGGCCGACCGGCTGGCCGCCGGCGTGCCAGCCAACGGCGAATCCTTCCGTGCCGCAACGGAAACCGTCGCGTTGGCCCTCGCCGACCACCCCGACCACCGGGCCGAGGCGATCGCGTTGGCCACCGCCGCGCTGCCCCGGCATGGCGAGTTGTACCCGACGCTGCACCGGATCGCCGGCCTGGCCGACCGTCCGGTGCTGGCGTGGCTGGCCGCTCAGCATGCGCGGACCTGGTTCGCCAACCAGGACCCGTACCGCCCGGGCACCCTCGCCGCCGCCCGGCGACTCGCGACCGGCACGCCGGCCGAAGCCCTGCTCGCGGTCGCCGTCACCGACGCCACCGGTACGCGGACCGGTTGGCCACAGCCATGGCGCGAACTCGTACACGAGTTGCGTCAGCACACCGATCCCGACGTCCGCCATCGCGCCCGGCGCACCACCACCGCACCGGAATGACCCAACATCAGGAGATCGTGATCGACAGGTCCTTCTTGCCGGTGGTGAGCACGGGCTTCAGGTGATCGATCTCGGCAGTGACCGAATCATGGCCGAGCTTGGGTACTTCCGGGAACAGCGTCACCGAAGCCGACGCGTCGTCGCTGTCCCACACGCCGACCACCCGGCCGGCAGCGACGACGACGGGAGCGATCCAACCTGAGGTCCTGCTGACGTCGTTGCGATGCTGGGCGGGGATGATATGGGTGTCGTCGGTGCCGAGTCCCATCACGTACTGGTCGAAGGCCGGCAGAAGGCGGACCATGTCCGTCGGTTCGGCCGACGCCAGGCTGTCGGCGTCCGCGGTGCGGATCCAGAGCTGTTCGCCCTCGACGTTCACCTCGGTCAGGGCGTCGCCCAGATCGGCGAACCAGCGGCGCACGTCGGTCTTTCGCAGCGCGCCGCGGGCCAGCCAGCGGTTGAACGCCTCGGGTTCGGCCGGTCCGTACGCGGTCAGGTAGGCCGGGATGGCGCTCCGGGCGGCGGTGTCCGGGTCCGGCAGGCCCGGCCAGTCCGGCAGGTAGGTGGCGGGATTGGTGAAGGTGATCCCGTCGTCGTCGCCGTTGCACAGATAGCCCTGCCAGGCGAGCGGCTTGAGTACCGCGCTCCAGCCGGAATGTACGGCAGCCGAGATCGCCGGATCTCCGGTGCGCAGGTCGATGGCCGCGACCAACTCCTCCCTGGTGAGCACCGCACCGGTGAGTTCGGTCTGGACGACTTCCCCGAGCTTGGCCATCTGGGCGGAATTCAGGAAGCTTCGCTGCCACGCGCCCTTCTCCCAGGTGCGGGCCGAGGCCAGCAGCGCGAGGTAAGCGGGTGCGTCCGGTACCGACAGGGTGTGCAGAGTGCCACGCATCGCCCATGTCCGCATCAGTTTCCTACTGGCTACGGCGCGTTGTACGGCGTCTTTCCCGGGGGCCGGCGAGCGGACCGCGACTGCCAGTTCCGCATTCGATTTCACCTGGCTCTGAATTCCGCACAACCGACCGACGATTGCCGCCGCGGTCTGTGATTTCGACCGGTCCAGGAATTGCCGGCGCATACGCCAGGCCAGGACGGAGTCCCAGGTCAGCTTCATCGTCGGCCCCTCAGATTCATGTCCGATACCGGCCCGAGTCGGTCCGACAGCGTGCCCAGGAGGATAGCCCACGGCGGTATCCCCGGTGTCGTCCGAGGATCGATGCTCGTCATCAAGGTGACGCGGTAGCCGCGCCTGTCGTCACCCCACGAGGAAGCCGTCCACGAGCAGGTAGGTGCCGCTGATCTTGCTGACCGTCAGTGTGTGGGTGCCGGCGGCCAGACCCGTCGCGGTGTAGAGGTGCTGTTGCGCGAACCTGGTGGGCGTGTTGGCGTTGACCGTGCCCTTGGCGACGCCGTCCAGCGTGATGCCGACGGTGCCTTCGTCCACATTGGTCTCGGTGAGGAATGTGATCGTCGTGCCGGTGAACGTGATCGTCGCCGAGTCGCCGTTGGTCGTCGTGTAGTGCACGCCGTTGTCCAGGTCGCCGAGGCCGCGTGATCCGATCGAGGACCACGATCCGGTGTAGTTGATGCGCAGGTCGTCGTCATCGGCGATCGCGGCGGTCGGGGCCGCCGGCCCGGACGCGTTGATGATTGCCTGCGCGGCCGCGGGCCACAGGCCGCCGGTGACCACCGTGGCCTGTTGGAACGTGATGTTGGTGCCGTTGTTGTTGAATTGGGCGGTGTCCGAGAAGTTGTTCTGGATCGTGTTGTCGTGAATGGTCGGTGTCCAGTAGTTCACCCAGTTCGAACCGTTGCCGAAGCGGATCACGTTGTCATGGGTGTGCCACAGTGAACTGCCCTCGTCGTGGTAGATCATGTTGCAGCCGTCGATGCATTCGGACAGCACGTTTCCGGCGAACTCGGAACTGGTGGCCTGGCCGCCGAGTGTGTAGATCGGGCCGCCGTCGTTCAACCGGCCCATCACGCTGTGCACGTGGTTGGCCAGCACCGCGTTGTTGCCGCTGTAGATCGTGCCGTGCAGGCATGGTGACGACAGGCCCTGTTTCGCTTGGAGCGTGCAGTCCGACGCCCAGCCCCAACCCCAGCCGATCGAGATGCCGGAGTACGGGGTATAGCCGATGTCGTTGTGCGACAACGTGGTTGTCCGGCTGTGGCCGACCAGGATGCCGACGGCGTCGCTGTAGTCCTGCCCCGGCCGCCACACCGTGTCGCGCGTGACCGTGTTGCCGCTGGTCATCAGCGCCGGTTGGGTCTGGTAGTAGTCGTCGACCTCGCCGACGGCGATGCCGATGCCGGACGTGTCGATCACCGTGCTGTCCGCGACCGTCGAGTTCTGCGTCTGGTCGGCCAGGTCGATGCCGCTGCCGCCGGTGTTCGTGACCGTGTCGCCGGTGAACGTGATCCGCTGGCCCCGGTGCACCTGCACGGCGGCGGGGATGCGGATCGGCGTGCGCGTCACCGGGTCCCACAGGACGCCGGCCTGGTTGTCGACGTAGCCGACCGTGTTCGGCGCGGTCCAGGTGGTCGCCGTGAAGGTGATGCCGCTGAACGTGATGTCGTGCACTGGCGCGACCACGTCGGGGATCACGGTGAAGCCGTCCACCAGCATGAACTGGCCGCCGGTCTTGACCACCCGGACCGTGTGCCTGCCCTTCGCGAGGCCGGTCACCGAGACCGTCACCTGCTGCGCGAGCCGGGGTGAACCGGTGGTGTTGACCGTCCGGGTCGGCACACCGTCGACGAAGACGTCCGCCGTGCCTTCGTCGGTGTTGGTCTCGGACAGGATCTGGACGCCGGTGCCGGTGAACGTGTAGCTGACCGAGTCGCCGTTCGTGGACGTGTAGTGCACGTCGTCGCCGAAGTCGCCGTAGTGCCGGCCGGACGAGTAGCCCCATGCGCCGGTGTAGGTGGCGTTCGGGTCGGTGTCGTTGACCGGCGCCAGATGGCCCGGCGTGCCTGCCAGGTCGACGAGTTCCTGTGCCACCGGCAGTTCCACGTCGGCGGTGGCCAGGTTCTCGCCCTGCCGTGGCACGTAGTAGAGCCAGCCGGCGCGACTGTCCAGATAGAACTGTCCCGGCGTGCCGAGCAACTGGAACGCGTTCTCCAGCCAGCTGACGCCGTCAAGGCGCGGCAGGCCTGCGCCGTTGAACGGGAAGCTCGGGTTCGGCACGTTGGTCCAGTTGTTGTTCCAGCAGGCGGGAGCGACCGTCAGCGCCGACCCGCCGGATGCCGCGGTGATGCCGGACAGCGGGCATCGCAGCTGCTTCCAGGCGTTGTTCCGGACGACCTCCACCTGGTCGGTGTTCGTCCAGGTGGCGTATGACGGGTCGGCGGTGGTGAAACCGTTGGCGGACAACGAGAAGCCGGCCGGGTTCGTCGGGCCGCGGTCCCGCTGCGCACGCACGCCGTCGACGATCAGCTGCCGGCTGCTGGTCCCCACCGGCACCGGCGCACGGAAGATGTTCCTGGACGCGTCGAAGACGGCGAAGCCGGTGACCTGGCGGGCACCGGTGATGACCGGTGTCTGGCCCGGTAATGCCTGGTACACGACCTGGTGGCCGTTTTGGCCGGAATCCTGGACACCGAACCGCAACGGGTCGGCCAGCCGGTACGTGCCACCGGACAGGTTGACCAGGATGTCCCCGGTCGCCTGCGGGATCAGCGCACGTGCGGCCTGTTGTGCCTGTAACAGGCCACATGGCTGGCTGCTCTGCGTGCACGAACCGCCGCCGCCGGTCGGCGACGCGTACAGGTTGGTCTGCTGGACCACGTGGGGGGAACCGCCGAACGTGCTGGCGACGAGAACGGTGGCAGCGACGAACGCGCTGAGTCCCATGGAAGTCTCCGGGTGGTCATCCGACGTCTCTGTCTGAATCGTGTACCCGGCCAGCCCACTGAGCGCTGACTCGACCTCGCACGATAGGGAGACATCCGATGAATGTCAATGACCGTCGGAGCGCTTCCGACATGCCCATCAGGACACCAGCAATTCCGGTACAACGGCGGCGTGGGTCCGGGAGGCGGGCCGGCCGAGGCCGCCGTCGCGGGCGGTGGCCACCAGTTGGGCGCGGTCGCGTACCTGGAGCTTGGCGACGATCGCCGAGATGTTGTTGCTGACCGTCTTGCGAGCCAGGTGCAGGCGTCGGGCGATCGCCGGATTCGGCAGGCCGGTCGCGATGAGGTCGAGTACCTCACGTTCCCTCGGGGTCAGGTCCGGGAAGGGTGTTCGCGGCGGCGGGTTGATCAGCAGTTCGATCACCCGGTCGGCGATCGTCCGGTCGAAGATCGCCTCGCCGGCCGCGACCGCGTGGATCGCCCGGACGATGCTGTGCCGATCGGCCCCCTTGTGCAGGTAGCCGTGCACGCCGGCGCGGATCGCGGCGAGCACCGTGTGGTCGTCGCGCCGCGTGGTGACCGCGAGCACCGCGGTGTCCGGCGCGGCACGGCGGACGTGTGTGACCGCCGTGATGCCGTCCGGTTCGTCCAGTTGCAGGTCGAGCAGCAGCACGGTCGGGCGGCGCAGGAGCGTTTCCCTGATCGCGTCGCGGCCGGTGGCCGCTTCGGCCACCACGTCGATGCCGTCCACCGCGGCCAGCAGCGTGCGAAGGCCGCTGCGCGCCGCGGGCTGGCTGTCGGCCAGCACCACCGTGGTGGTGCTAGCCGACTGGTGCCCCCCCATCGATGAATCCCCCTCGTTCGTCGATGGTGCGAGCCTGTCGGCATGACCTTTCACGGGCGTCTCACGGCCGTTTCATGACGTTCCTGCCCTGATGGGATGCTGTTGGTTGTGCATGACTACGAAGTCGGCACGGAACTCGACGTGTTCGTGCTCGGGCCGGTCGAGGTGCGTGCGGAGGGCGAGCCGATCGGCCTGAACCGGCCGCTGGAGCGCGCGCTGGCCGTGCGGCTGGCGCTGGCCGATGGCGCGGGCGTTCCGGACGACCGGCTGGTCCGTGACCTGTGGGGCGACGCGGACCTGGCCCGACCGACGGAACGCCTGCGGGTGCTCGCCTCGCGGCTGCGCGGCAGTCTTGGTGCGGCCGGGTCGGCGCTGTCCCGGTCCGCCGGCGGCTACGCGTTGCGGGCCGGACCGGCCGACCTGGTGCTGGCCAGGGCGGCGACCACCCGGATGCGGGCCGCGCTGCGGGCCGGTGATCGCGCGACAGCGCTGGCCGCGGCCGTCGAGGCGTTGGGTCGGTGGCGGGGACCTGCCATGGCCGACCTGCGGTCGGTGCCGTTCCTGGCGGCCGAGGGTGCCCGGTTGGACGCGCTGCGGCTGGAACTGCTGGTGGAGCGGTTCGATCTCGAACTGGCCATGGACGCGGGTGTCGCGCTGGTCGGCGAGCTGACGCGGCTGGCGGACGAGCATCCGCTGCACGAACGGCTGTGCTGTCTGCTGGCGCTCGCGCTGTACCGGAGCGGACGACAGGGTGACGCACTGGGCCGGCTGGCCGGGCTGCGCCGGCTGCTGGCCGACGAGCTGGGCATCGACCCGGCCGCCGACACGGTGGCCATGGAGCTGCGCATCCTGCGGCAGGACACCGCGCTCATCGCGCCGGCCGAACCGGTTGACCGCGATGACCGCCTGCTCGAGTTCCGGTTGCCGCTGCCGGCGACCACGTTTCTCGGTCGGGCCGCCGAGCGGGCGGCGCTGCTCGACCGGCTGGCCACGGCCGGGTTGGTGACCCTGACCGGCACGGCGGGCTGCGGAAAGACCCGGCTCGCCCTGGAGGTCGCCCGTGACGTGCGGCGCTCAGGTCGGCCGGTCGGCTGGGTCGACCTCGCACCGCTACGGGATCCCGACGAAGTGGGGCCGGCCCTCGCCGCGGCGATCGGCGTCGAGCCGGGCCAGCGTGACTGGGTTCGGCGGTGCGCCGAGGCGCTGCGTGGTGCGCTGCTCGTGCTGGACAACGCCGAACATCTCGTCGAGGCGGTCGCGGAGCTGGTCGTGGTGGTGTCGCGACAGGCGGACGCACTGTCGGTGCTGGTCACGTCCCAACGCCCGCTGCTGATCTCCGGCGAGCGGATCAACCCGGTCGGTCCGTTGCCGGCGACGGCGGCGGCCGAACTGTTCTGCGACCGCAGCGGCGCCCCACCGGATGCCGACGTGGACGCCATCTGCGCCGCGGTCGACCGGTTGCCGCTGGCGGTGGAGCTGGCCGCCGGCCTGACCCGCGCGCTGACGGTCCGGCAGTTGGCCAGCCGCATCGACGACCGGTTGCGGCTGCTGGTCGGGGGCGGACGGGACGCGGGCGCCCGGCACACCAGCCTGCGGGCCGCGTTGGACTGGAGCCACGACCTGCTCGAACCGACTTCCCAGGTGGTGCTACGCCGGCTCGCGGTGTTCGCGGGCGGATGGCCGCTCGAGGGCGCCGAGTCGGTCGTGACCGGCGACGGCGTCGACGTCGCCGATGTACCGGTGGCGCTGGCCGATCTTGCCGACCGCAGCCTCGTCACGGTGGCGGACGGAGCCCACGGACGGCGTTTCGGCCTGCTGGAAACGATCCGGCACTACGCGGGTGAGCGGCTGCGGGTGGCCGGTGAGGAAGAGGAGCTGCTGGCTCGGCACCTCGTCTGGTGTCGTGCGCACGTGGCCGCGCACGACCTGTCCAATGGCGACGGTGACGCGGCGACCGAGCTGGCCGCGCTGTTCGCGGAATGGCCCAACCTGGTGCGGGCACTGGATTGTGCGCCGGGCACGACGCGCGCCGCGGATGGTCTACGGCTGGCCATCGCGCTGGACGACGCCTGGATGGTACGCGGCCTGTCCACCGAAATTCTGCCGCACTACGCGGCCCTGGTGGACGCGCCGGGCGTCAGTGACCGGGAGCGGGCGGTGGCGTTGAGCAACTACGGATTCGCCAGCGCCCAGTCCGGCCGGACCGCGCAGGCCGCCGCCCTGCTCGACCGGGCCGAGCGGTTGGCCGCGACGGTCGGTGACGACGAGTTGGTGATGCGGGTGCTGTATCACCGGGGCATCGCGGAGATCGAGTACGGCCGGCCGGCGCGGGCGTTCGAGCCGCTGGACCGGGGCAGGGAACTCGCCGCGCGGCTCGGGCGACCCGGTTCGTCCTCCGCGTTTCTCACCGTGCTGGCCACCGCACACATGTATGCCGGCGCGCTGGACACCGCGCTGCGGCTACACATCAGCGCCAACCAGATCGACCGCGAACTCAGCGACGAACACGGCCTCGCCAGAGGCCTCGTCAACGAGGCGCTCGTGCTGCTCATCGGCGGCGATCCGGAACGCGCGCTGCGCAGGGCCGCCGAGGCCGAACAGATCGCGGCGCGGCTCGACGACGCCGTCACCGTGCTGCACGTGCGGATGATCCGAGGTCGCGCCGCGTTCGCCGCAGGCGACCACGACGCGGCCGCCGACCATTTCCGAGCGTCGATCGAGCGGGCCGAGTCCGGTTCGGACACCGATCTCGTCCGGGTTGCCCTGGCCGAGGTGGCGCTGGTGTCCGGGCGGGTCGGCGAGGCCCGCGACCTGGTGGACACCGTGCTGACCGGCGCCTCCGGTGACGGCCTCGCCTGGCTGGTGGCCCATCCCACCGCGGCCGCCCTCGCCATGGCGGAGGGCGATCAGGGCACCGCCCGGTCCCTGGTCCGACGGGCCGCCGCGGAGTACGCCGAGCGCGGGTTCGGCTGGCCACCGGCGACGGACCGACTGGCCGTGGTCATGGCCGGCCTGTCCGACCTGCCCGCCGCGTTGGTGGCCGACCAGCGCGACAGAGCATGACACGGCCGGTGGGCGGACTATTCGACGTAGGGGACGCTGTGCCGGCCCATCAGAGGGGATCGGCGCAGCAGCATACTTGTCTGCCACTCCAACGAGTACGGCGTGACCCGACCATCGGTCATGTTCCGTATCTCGGACACCACACCCAGGAACACCCAGGACCACAGCGCGGGCGTCAGTAGTTCCCAGTCGAGATCCGTCAGCGCGCGGACCTCCGTATAGCCGTGGATCACGTCGTCGCGCCTGCCTCGCCAGGCCAGTGCGAACTCGGAGACCCGATGGTTCAGGTGGGTGCTCTCGAAGTCGATGACGCCCGGTGAGATTTCCGTTCTCGTAGAGCAGGTTCTGGTTGATGAAGTCGGTCGAGACCGGCTGTGAAGTCCTCGTTCAGTTACGCGCCAAGCGAACCGGTGAGTTGCAGCGTCGCCTTCCCTGCGGTGTCCGGCCTCC
>DASXXM010000352.1:0-2002 GCA_036503065.1 Pseudonocardiaceae bacterium
TGGACTATTGATCGATCAGAACGCGCCGAGACCATTCGGCGAGCCGAGACCGGTCGGTCCGTCCCAGCCGGTGCCGGCGTTGCACACCGACGGGCTCAGGCCCGGGTAGCTAGCGCACTTGGCGCCCTGCTCGTTGTTGCCGGAGGTGATGTCGTTGAAGTCCGACGATGGGTCCTGGTACAGGGTGTTCGGGCCGAGCAGGCCGCTCGGCACGCCCGCGTTGGCGAACAGGCCCGCGATGAACGGCGAGGAAGCGCTCGTGCCACCGACGACGCCCCAGTTCGCGGGCTGGTTGGTGGACGGGGCGTAGGTGTCATAGACCGCGACACCGGTGTTCGGGTCGGCATCGGCCGACACGTCCGCGACCGCGAGGTGGTTGGCGCAGTTGGCGGTCACCGAGGCGGGCTGGCCGTTGGCCGCGTCGAAGAAGGTCTCGCAGCCACTGCCGCCGCCGCTCCACGCCGTCTCGTTGCCCGGCCCGTTGAGGGTGGTCCCGCCGACGCCGATGACGTAGGGCAGGTCCGAGGGCCACGAGGTGTGCGTGCCGCCGTTGAAGCCACTGTCCCCAGTGGACGCTTCGATGGCAACGCCGGTGTGGTTGAAGGCGGCGAGCTGGGTACCGCTGGTGTTGGTGGCGTCGGCGGTGTAGCCGTAGCTGATGCTGACCGCGGCCGCACCGGCGGACACGGCGGTGTTCACGGCGGTGGCGAAGTCGCCGGTGGAGGTGTCGCCGTCGGTTTCACCGTCCTGCCACGGGATCGAGATCTCCATGAGGTGGCACGAGGGGCACGCGGCCGAGGCCATGTCCATGTCGAGCGAGGTCTCGACGCCGATCTGCTCCTCGGCGCTCGCGCCGCTACCGCTGCTCTGCGGGGCGGGCTGGGCGCCACCGGTATAGTTCTCCAAGGTCAGGCAGCCGTTCGAGGTACCGCAGGCCGACAGGCCGTAGTTGGACCGGTAGGCGGCCAGGTCGGATTCGAGGTTGCCGTCCACACCCGCGTCGATGATCGCGATGGTCGCGGTCGACGACGAGGACGCGGACAGGTGGTAGGCCGAGTCGAGGTCGCTGGGACCGTAACCGGCGGGCGCGGCCGTGCTCAGCGGCTTGGTCGAACCCTTGGCCGTGGTCACCACCTCGGCGTCGCACGCGGCGCAGGCCCGGTGTACGCCGTGCGTCCTGAGCAGGGTGCCGCTACGCACCTGCTGCCGGATCTGGTTGGCGAAGGAGGCCGAACTCGCCGAAGCGGGCGTGGCGTGGGTCTGGGCCGGTGCTGCGGTGGCGATCGCCGGCACGACGAACGTGGCCGCCGCGACCACGGCGATCACCGCCCGCGCGGGCCAACGGTTGAGCACTGTCCTTGGCAGGGACACAGTTCCTCCACATGGTGGGGGTTTCTCCCGGACTGCCGCTGGTTACGCGGGAGCGGCGGGTCCGGGGGTGGACATACGCAAGCCTGTCCAGGCGAGCAGATCCTTGGTACCCATCATGTGGTGGTTCGTCACCTGACGTTGGCAGGTTGTTCTTCACACCTCTTCACAGATAACAGGGTTTTCTCATGTGATTGCGTCGACAGTGACCCGACCGGACAGCCGCGCCGGAAGTCCGACTCGGACGGTCAGCCCGCCGCCGGTCGCGTTCGGTCGCGCGGTGACGGTGCCGCCGTGCGCGGTCGCGATCGACCGGACGATCGAGAGGCCGAGCCCGGCGCCGGAGGCCGACGCGGTGCGATCCGGATGCAGTCTGCGGAATGGCTCGAACAAGTCGTCGATCGCGTCGGCAGGGACGAGTGGGCCGGTGTTGGTCACGGTGATGCTGCTGCGCGCGACGCGCACGTCGACGCGGCCGTCGGGGTGGTTGTAGCGGATGGCATTCTGGACCAGGTTGGTCAGCAACTGGCCGAGCAGTACCGCGTCGCCGTCCACGACAACCGCTTCGGTGGTCAGCTTCAGCTCGACCAAGTGCCGCGCGGCCTCCGCCGTCAATGGCGGCAGCACATCCCGT
>DASXXM010000353.1:0-9770 GCA_036503065.1 Pseudonocardiaceae bacterium
GCGGAGTCCGGCGGCCAGGACAGCGACGCCGGCACCATCACGGCCGACAGCCTCGATCTGGAAGTGCTGGACGTGCAGAAGGTGGCCCGCAAGCTGTGGGTGCACCAGGTCCGGGTGCGCGGCGGCGAGGTGGTCGAGGGCCAGCGGGTGCTGGCGCAGGTCGACCCGGAGTGGCGGATCGGCGCCCGGCAGGGGCATTCCGGCACGCACGTGGTGCACGCGGCGCTGCGCCAGGTGCTCGGCCCGAACGCGCTGCAGAGCGGCTCCTACAACAAGCCCGGCTACCTGCGGCTGGACTTCGCGTGGCAGGGCGGGCTGTCCCCGGCGACGCGCAGCGAGATCGAGGAAGTGTCGAACCTGGCCGTGCGCAAGGACTTGCCGGTCCGCGTGGTCTACACGGACATACCGGGCGCGCAGGAACTGGGCGCGCTGGCGCTGTTCGGCGAGACCTATGACGAGACCGTCCGGGTGGTGGAGATCGGCGGGCCGTGGTCGCGCGAGCTGTGCGGTGGCACGCACGTCGAGCACTCGTCGCAGATCGGGCTCGTCGCGCTGGTCGGCGAGTCGTCGATCGGGTCGGGGGTGCGCCGGGTCGAGGCGTACGTCGGTATGGAGGCGTTCCAGTACCTGGCCACCGAACGCGCGCTGGTGCAGAACCTGGCGGGCCTGCTGAAGGTGCCCGACGCGGAGGTGCCGGCGCGGGTCGAGGCGCTGGTCGAACGGCTGCGCAACGCGGAAAAAGAGGTGGAACGGCTGCGCGCCGACCAGCTGCTGTCCTCCGCGGGCGACCTGGCCGACGGGGCGACCGACGTGCACGGCATCGCGCTGGTCGCGACCGCGGTGCCCGACGGCGTGAGCCCGAACGACCTGCGCGGCCTGGCAGGCGAGGTCCGCAACCGGCTGGGCAGCCGGCCCGGCGCGGTCGCGTTGTTCTCCACGGCCGACGGCAAGGTCAACTTCGTGGTGGCGACCACCGCGACCGGCCGGGACCGTGGCCTGGCGGCCGGGAAGCTGGTGCCCGCGTTCGCCCCGGCGATCGAGGCGCGCGGCGGCGGCAAGCCGGACCTGGCCCAGGGCGGCGGCAGCCGGCCGGCCGGAGTGCCGGCGGCGATCGAGCGGCTGCGGGCCGAACTGGCCACGATCGCGCAGTCCTGACGACGCGGTGCGGATATGAGGGAGAAGCGCGACACCGGGGCGGGACGTGGTCCGGACCGTCCCGGTGTCGACGACCCCGGACGGGGGAGGCGACTTGGGGTCGATGTCGGCTCTGTCCGGGTCGGTGTTGCCCTCAGTGATCCGGGCCCGGTTTTGGCCACCCCACTGGTTACTCTGTCCAGGGATGAGCGGCGCGGCCGGGACATCGCCCGGCTGGCTGCCCTGGTCGAGGAGCATGAGGTGGTCGAGGTGGTGGTTGGCTTGCCGAGGACACTCGCTGGTCGAACCGGCCAGGCCGCGCTGGCGGCCCAGTCGTACGCCGACGCGCTGGCCGCACGGGTGCGCCCGGTACCGGTCCGGCTGGCGGACGAGCGGCTGACGACGGTCACCGCGTCGCGCATGCTGAGCCGGCAAGGTGTCAAGGGCAGCCGGCAGCGGGCCGTCGTCGACCAGGCCGCAGCCGTGGAGATCCTCCAGGCATGGTTGGAGGGCCGGGCACAGGCGCTTGCCAGGGCAGCCGGTGACGAGCACGGCGAGGTGGACTCGTGAGCAACGACGGGCTCGACCTGTTCGACGACGTGGACTCCGACGACCGCAGGCGATCGGGCCGCGCGGACCGGCGCCGGCCGCGCAGGCGCAGGCGGCGCGGCATCACCTGGAGCATCGTCCTGGTCCTGGTGGTGGTGATCGGCGGCGGCGCCTATCTCGGCGTGCGCCAGTTCGCCGGTCTGGGCTCGTACCCGGACTATTCGGGTAACGGAGACCAGGACGTGGTGTTCCAGGTCAATCCGGGCGACTCGACCACCGCCATCGGCGACAACCTGACGACCGCGTCAATTGTGAAGAGCGCCAAGGCATTCGTGAAGGCGGCGGCCAACAACAACGAGATCGGCGGCGTGCAGCCCGGTTTCTATGTCCTCAAACAGCACATGTCGGGTACCGTAGCGGTGAACGCGATCGTGGCCAGGGCGAGCCGGGTCGGGCTGCTGGAGATCAAGAGCGGCTGGCAGCTGGACGACACCACCAGCACCGCGGGCAAGGTCACCCCCGGCATCCTGTCCCACATCGCGACCGCCTCGTGCGCGAACCTCAACGGCGGCAAGACATGCGTGTCAGTGGCCGACCTGCGCGCCGCGATCGCCGGCACCGACCCCGCCGCGCTGGACGTGCCGGCCTGGGCCGTACCGACCACGGCCAACGCGGACCCGAAGCACCGCATGGAAGGCCTGATCATGCCGGGCGTCTACAACCTCAAGCCCGGCGAGACCGCAGTCCAGACCCTGAAACGGATCATGGACCAGTCCTCCGCGCAGTTGCAGGCCGACGGCCTGCCCGGCACCAACCAGCAGGCCACCGGCTTCAGCCCGTACCAGATCCTCACCATGGCGTCCATTGTGGAGCGTGAGGCCGGCACGTCGACGGACATGCCGAAGATCGCAAGGGTCTTCTACAACCGCCTTGTCAAGCCCATGGACCTACAGTCGGACGCTACGGTGGACTACGCGCTGGACCGCCCGATGGTGGCCACGGCGCCATCGGAACGTCCCGGTGCCGGCGCCTACGACACCTACGACAACGCGGGCCTGCCGCCGACACCGGTGTCCAGCCCGAGCGCCGCCGCGATCCAGGCCGCGACCCAGCCGTCGGCGGGCGACTGGCTGTACTTCGTGGTGTGCCGCCAAGACCGCACCTCGTGCTTTGCCACCAACCTGACCGACCACAACAAGAACGTCGCGCTGGCGCACACCAATGGCGTCTTCTGAGCCACGCAGGGCGGGTGTCGTCGGCTCACCCGTCGCGCACTCGCTGTCCCCGGTACTGCACGGCGCCGCCTACACCGCGCTCGGCCTCGCAGGCTGGACGTTCGACCGGATCGACCGCACCGCCGACGCGATGCCGGCCATGGTGGCCGAGCTGACGCCGGACTGGGTCGGCCTCGCCGTCACCATGCCGGACAAGCGCGCCGCCCTGGCACTGGCCGACGAGCGCACCGAACGGGCCGCCGCGGTCGGCGCGGCCAACACCCTGCTGCGGCTACCGAACGGCGGCTGGCGCGCCGACTGCACCGACGTGGCAGGCGTGACCGGCGCCCTCACGGCGGCCGGCGGCTACCACCCGATCGACGGCGCAACAGGTCTGGTGCTGGGCGCGGGCGGCACGGCCGCCGCGGCATTGGCGGGCCTGGCCGAACTCGGCGTGGCCGACGTGATCATGGTGGTACGTGAGCCGTCCCGTGCCGACCAGACGAAGGCCACCGCCGACCGGGTCGGCGTCCGGCTGGACATCCGCCGTTGGTCCGATGTGGACATGCGGAAGCTGGCGGCCGCGTCGGCGGTCGTGATCAGCACGGTCCCGGCGGCCGCCGCCAACCCACACGCCGACGACCTGGCCGAGGCCGACTGCCTGCTGGACGTGATCTACCACCCGTGGCCGACGCCCCTGGCCGACGCGGTGCGGCGCAAGGGCGGCCGCCTGGCGACCGGCCTGGACATGCTGCTGCATCAGGCATTCGACCAGGTGGCCCAGTTCACCGACCGCCCGCCGCCACGCGAAGCCATGCGGGACGCCCTGCGTGCCGCGACCGGCGGCACCCTCCCGCTGCCCCTGACCAGTGGTAACGGGGTGTGACCGCCCGGGTCGGGGTTACGGGCGGTCACACCCCGTGTCTCTTGGTGCCTCAGCGGGCGTCGAGATCGGCCACGACCAGCGCGGCGATCTCGTCGAGCGCGGTGTCGGCACCGGCGCCCTCCGCGGCCAGTACGACCTCGTCGCCGTGCATGGCGCCCAGCGTCATCAGGTTGAGCACGCTGGACGCCGCCACCGGCTGACCGTCGGCCTTGCGGATCGTGATCGCGACCGACTGTGCCGCCGCCGCTTTGGCGAGTACGGCCGCGGGGCGGGCGTGCAACCCGACCTTGCTGCCGACCTTGACCCGTCGTTCCGGCATGAGGGCTCCTCTGGGTTGCGCTGTTACTGCCGGTGAGTGTCGCGGCGGGAGGCGACCCGCCGCAACACCCACACGACGCTAACTGCTGCCGGACGCGTGATCCACCGACGCGTAGGCCTCGGCGCCGCTGGTCACCGCGCCACCGGCGGCCACATCGGCGTCCGTGTCCTCCTCGCGGCCCGGTGTACGCACGTTCCACCTCTTGATCACCCAGGTGAACAGGAAGTAGTAGATCAGCCCGTACACGATGCCGATCGGAATCAACAACAACGGCTTGGTCGCGATACCGAAGTTGATGATGTAGTCGATACTGCCCGCCGAGAAGCTGAAGCCGTCGTGGATGCCCAGCGCGTTGACCAGGGCCAGCGACGAACCGGTCAGCAGCGCGTGGATCAGGTACAGCGGCCACGCCACGAACATGAACGAGAACTCGATCGGCTCGGTCACCCCGGTGATGAACGAGGTCAGCGCCGCGGACAGCATGATGCCGCCGACGAGCTTCTTCTGCGACGGGTGCGCGGTCCGCCAGATCGCGAGCGCGGCGGCCGGCAGGCCGAACATGAAGATCGGGAAGAAGCCGGTCATGAAGCCACCGGCGGACGGGTCGTGTGCGAAGAACCGGTTCAGGTCACCGGAAACGCCCTTGTAGGTGCCGAACACCGTCCACACCACCGCGTTGATCACGTTGTGTAGACCGAACGGGATCAGCAGCCGGTTGACAGTGCCGTAGATGCCGCCACCGACGACGGTGTTGTGCGTTACGAAATCCCCGAGGCTGGTCAGGCCCTTGTTGAATGGGGGGAAAATCAGACCGAAGATCACACCGAGCAGGGTCATCACGAATGCGGTGATGATCGGCACGAACCGGCGGCCACCGAAGAACGCCAGGTACGGGGGCAGCTTGATGCGGTGGAACCGCTGCCACAGCAAGGCACTGACGATGCCGACCCCGATGCCGGCCAGCGCTCCATACGGCCACTTGGCCGGAATGCCATACCACGTGGGCTTGAAGCCGGTGATGGAGGTGAGCGGCGCGAACACCTGGAGGACCTGGGTGAATGCGACGAACCCGACCACCGCGGCAAGCGCTGTCGAGCCGTCCCCCCGCCGGGCGAAGCCGATCGCAACACCGACCGCGAAGATCAGCGGTAGGTAGTTGAAGATCGCACCACCCGCTGCAGCTAGCACGTCGGCGATTTTGGCCGTGGCGGTCCAACGGCCCAACAGGTCGCTCTGGCCGAGTCGCAAGAGGATGCCGGCGGCCGGCAGCGTCGCGATGGGCAGCATGAGGCTTCGGCCAAGGCGCTGGATACCGGCCAGCCCCCGGTTCTTGGATTCGCTGCCCGCCGCTCCGGCGGTTGCGGTGGTGGTCATTCGTTTCCTCCATGGGCGGGGAACGGATCGGGCTCCGGGACAGTCCGGTCCAACTGCATCGTCACCTGGTAGTGGTCGCCCCGGTACCAGGACGTCATGTCCTCAACGGGCGAGCCGTTGCGGGACGAGATTCGCCGGAACGCCAGCAGCGGTGTTCCGGTACGGACGCCGAGCAACCGGGCGGTCTCCCGGTCGGCGCCCTCGGCCCACACGGTCTGGGTCGCGTGGTCGAAGACCACCCCGTGCCGTTCGGCCAGTTGGGTGTAGAGCGAGTCGGTGAGGTCCAGGTCGAGCAGGCTGGGCAGGTGACCGCGGTGGTACCAGCCCCGCTCGACGGCCAGCGGCGTGTCGTCCGCCTTACGCAGCCGGAACAATCGCCACGCGGTCGCGCCGGGGGCCAGCCGCAGCGCGCTCGCCGTGGTCGGCGGCGGAACGCACTCCGCGGTGCCCAGCACCTCGCTGCTCGGGGTGAGGCCGCGCCTGCGCATGTCCGCGGTGAAGGACATCAGGTACAGCTGCAGTTCCATCCGGCGCTGCATGGTGTAGGTGCCCTTGCCGCGCACGGTGACGAGCAGGCCGTCGGTGACCAGTCGGGCGACCGCGGATCGCACGGTCAGCCGGGACACGCCGTACCGCTCGGCCAGTTCCCGTTCGGACGGGATCGGCGAGCCGGGTGGCAGTTCGTTGTCGATCAGCTTGCGGAGGATCTCTCGCAGCTGTACGTGTTTCGGTTTGGGTCCGTCGACGATTCGGGCAGGCTCGGTGACGACGCGGCCGGCGGACTGGCCGTTGGTCTCGCCGATGACGGTCCTGCTGCCCGCCTCGTTGATCACGGTGTCCTCCCTGTCCGGGGTGCGGGGTGGCTCCGCACTCCGGTCATTGGTACGTTCCGGTCTAGACCAGTTGGTGCGGGGAGGATGCTCCTTGGATCAAGCGGGTGTCAAGGCTCACGGCCAGTTCGATATCCCAGGCTCGCGAATCCCATCTGGAACGTGCCAGGATGATCGGGACGAACCGGGTGCGCTGCGCTCACAGGCTGGCAGGCTCCACAAGCTGAACAGGAGACGGAATGGCAGACGAGCGCGCGGCGAAGATCCTCGCCGCGATCGGCGGTGCGGCGAACGTCATCGAGATCGAACCGTGCATCACCCGGTTGCGATGCGAACTGGAGGACGGCTCCGTGGTGGACGAGGCGGCCCTGAAGAAGCTCGGCGCCCACGGTGTGATCCGGATCGGCGGCGTCGTACAGATCATCATCGGCCCCGAGGCGGACACCATCGCAAGCGACATCTCGGACCTGCTCGAATGACCGGGCTCCCGGTCCTCAGCCCGGTGGCCGGCCGGGTCGTGCCCCTGACCGAGGTGCCGGACCCGGTCTTCGCCGAGGCCATGGTGGGCCCGGGACTGGCCGTCGTGCCGGCTTCGACACCGAGCGACGCCGTGGCCCCGGTCGACGGAACCATCGCGACGCTGCACCCGCACGCGTTCGTGGTGGCCACCGAGTCCGGCCACGCGGTGCTCGTGCATCTGGGCATCGACACGGTTCGCCTCAAGGGCGACGGCTTCACCCTGCACGTGGCCAAGGGAGATGTCGTCAGCGCGGGCCAGCCGATCGTCGGCTGGCATCCGGCGGCCATCGAGGAAGCCGGTTACGCCACGGTCTGCCCGGTGATCGCGCTGGACGCGGTCCCGGACGCGGTCGTCGATCCGCACGACCCCGGTCCGGTCGCGGCAGGCGATCAGCTGTTCAGCTGGCACTGAGGCTGGCACCGAGGCGCCCCTCGGTTGTCAGTAGCCCGAACCATCCAGCGATCAGCACACTCGGTGGCGCACAACGGTAGATCCCCGGCCTCGCCATCAACGACCCCATCGACCCAGGCAGACGCCAGTTTCGCCGGGACGGGTCGACTCGCCCACGCGAGTGGTCGACACGCACCGCGAACGGTCGACATGCGCCGCGACACGCCCGTTTGATCGACTTTCCCGGCCGGTCTGGTCATCGTGGAGTCATGAACGTTTTCGGCACGGCCGGCTTCGCGCTGGTCGGTATCGCGATGGGGGCCGCCGGGCGACTGCTGCTCGGGCGGCTGGCCCGTGGGGTCGTGCTGCGGCCGCCCTGGTGTGAGTTGGCGGCCGGTGCGGCGTCCGCCGTGCTCGGGTGGCGGGCCACTGCCGGGCTGCTGCCCTGGTGGTGGCTGCCGGTGCCGTTACTGCTCGCCTGGCTCGCGGTTCCGCTCGCAGCGGCCGACCTGGCCCGTCGTCGGTTGCCGGACGCGTTGACGCTGCCGGCCTATCCGGTGCTGGGTCTGGCCGTCGCGCTGGCCGCCGCCGGTGGGCCCGATCCCGGGCTGGGACTGCGGGCGGTCGTGGGGATCCTGCTGTTCGGTGGCGCGCATGCCGTGGTTCGGGTGCTGGCGCCGGCCGCGCTCGGTGCCGGTGATGTCAAGCTGGCCGGCAGCCTCGGTGCCGTGCTCGGTGCGCTCGGCTGGTCCGCACTGGTGGTCGCCGCCGTGCTGGCCGCCGTCGTCACCGCGTTGCTCGCGGTGGGTCACCGCAGGGCGGTCGCGCCGCACGGGCCGGGGCTGCTGCTGGCCACCTGGCTGGTCGCCGCGTTCCCCGGCGGCCACTTATCCACCGGGTGACACGACTCGTCAGGTTCGTCGTCGGCCGTCGTACCCATCATGGGAGGATCACACGGTGCTGCGCTGGATCACCGCCGGGGAATCACACGGGCCTGCCCTGGTCGCCGTGCTGGAGGGCCTTGTCGCCGATGTCGAGGTCACGACCGCCGACATTGCCGCCCAGTTGGCCCGCCGTCGTCTCGGCTACGGCCGGGGTGCCCGGATGAAGTTCGAGGCCGACGAGGTGGAGGTGCTCGGCGGCGTCCGGCACGGCCGCACCATGGGCGGCCCGGTCGCCATCAAGGTCGGCAACACCGAGTGGCCCAAGTGGGAGCGGGTGATGTCCGCCGACCCGGTCGACCCGGCCGAGCTGGCGGACCTGAGCCGCAACGCCCCGCTCACCCGGCCACGCCCCGGCCATGCCGACCTGCCCGGCATGCTCAAGTACAACTTCACGGACGCCCGGCCGGTACTCGAACGGGCCAGCGCCCGGGAGACCGCCGCGCGGACCGCACTGGGCACGGTGGCCAGGGCGTTCCTGCGGCAGGTGCTCGGCGTCGAGGTGGTCAGCCATGTGGTCGCGCTCGGCTCGGTCAACGCGCCGGAGGGCCAGTTGCCGGGGCCGCACGACCTCGACCTGATCGACAGCAGCCCGGTGCGCGCTCTGGACCAGGCGACAACCGACGCGATGGTCGCCGAGGTCGACGCCGCCCGCAAGGACGGCGACACGCTCGGCGGCATCGTCGAGGTCGTCGTGCACGGCCTGCCGCCGGGTCTCGGCTCCCACGTGCACTGGGACCGACGGCTCGACTCCCGGCTGGCCGCCGCGATGCTGGGCATCCAGGCGATCAAGGGCGTCGAGATCGGCGACGGCTTCGCCGTGGCCCGGTCGCGCGGCAGCCAGGCGCACGACGAGATCGAGCCGGGCAACGGCACCGAGGGCGCCAAAGGCGTCAGCCGCAAGTCCAACCGGGCCGGCGGCCTGGAAGGCGGCATCACCAACGGCGAACCGCTGCGGGTGCGGGCCGCGATGAAGCCGATCTCCACCGTGCCGCGCGCGCTGTCCACAGTGGACGTCGCGACCGGCGAGGTCGCGGTCGCCATCAACCAGCGCTCGGACGTGTGCGCGGTGCCGGCCGCCGGTGTGGTCGCCGAGGCGATGGTGGCGTTGGTGGTCGCCGACGCGGTACTGGAGAAGTTCGGCGGTGACTCGGTCGGCGAGACCGCCCGCAACGCCAAGGCATACCTGGCCGCCGCTGAGCAACGCTGGTGAACGAGTTGGCGAGCGAACCGATGTCACAGCGAGTTGTCACCGGGTTTGTCGAGTGTCGTCCAGGCGGAGTCATGAGCGAGCTTGCGAGCGAATCATCGAACACAGCGCGGTTCGCCGTTGCGCCCGACGAGCGCCGGCGAGGAGGGAGCAGCGGCGAGCTTGCGACCGAATCAATGGGGCGCAGTGCGTCCGACGAGCGCTGGCGAGGAGGTGGCCAGTGAGCGACCATAATCAGGGCCCGCGTGCCGTCATCGTCGGGCCGCCCGGCGCTGGCAAGACCACCGTCGGCGAACTGCTCGCGGCACGCCTCGACGTGCCGTTCCGCGACGTCGACCACGACATCGAGCGTGCCGCCGGCAAGTCCATTTCGGACATCTTCACTACCGACGGCGAGCCGGCG
>DASXXM010000354.1:0-9040 GCA_036503065.1 Pseudonocardiaceae bacterium
TCGCTCGACCTTGTTGGTAGGGTGGCAAGGGAGCACGACCTGGAGTGAGGTGCGATGGCCGGTCTGACCTGGCGGAAGTCCAGCTATAGCGGTTCGACAACGAACTGTGTGGAGGTGGCGGCCGAGGGTGCGGTGCGGGACAGCAAGAACCCTGATGGGCCTGTGCTGACCGTGGACGTCACCGCGCTCGTGGCCGCTGCCAAGTCTCAGTCGAGCTGGCGGAACAGTCGGCGCATCGGCCACACGACCGGCACGTAGACGGCAAGGCCGAGCACGCCACCGATCAACAGCCGGTCGAACGACGGCGACGTGTTCCACCGAACCGCCAGCACCACGACGACCAACAGCGCACACCCCAGCACCGGCCGCACGACCGCACGACCCAGCACCCCGACCGGCACGCCCGTGGCCCGAACCGCCAGCACGAACGCCGGCAGCACCAGCAACACCGCGACCATCGCATGGGCCGCGCCCACGCCCCTGATTCCGTCCAGCTTCGCGCCGATCGGCAGGCACACCACCAGCGCCGCGAACCACATGGCCTGCAACCACATCGTGCGCCGCCCGTGGCCGAGCGCCACCAGGTAGTCGTAACAGAGCTCGCACGCCACCCGGACACCACCGAGGATCACCAGGAACTCCAGCGCGCCGGTGGCGCCCTTCCACACCTGGCCGTACAACGTCGTCACGATCGGCAGGGCGAGCAAACCCAACAGTGCACACACCGGGAGCGTCGCGGCCATCAGCAGGCCGGCGAGCCGCGCCAGCACTTCCTCACGTTTTCGCGGATCGTGCTGCACGCGGGCGAACGCGGCCAGGGATATTCGCCGCACCACCGTGGAGAACATGTTCACCGGCCAACTCGCCAGATTGAACGCCTGTAGGTACAGGCCGAGCGCAACGGCACCGAGAAAATGGCCGGTGACCACGTAGTCCACGTTCAGCATCGCGACCACCAGCAGGCTGGCGCCGGCCAGCGGCAGGCCGAAGCGGACCAGTTCGCCGGCCTGCTTGCGGTTCCAACCCGGGCGTGGCCACAGGTCGATGAGCCGGAACAACAGGACCGCGGTCACACCGTTGCCGAACAGCCGGCCGACGGCCAGGCTCCACGGGCCGAAACCGAGCAGTGCCAGGCCAACCGTGATGCCCGTCGACAGTGCCAGGTTCGAGAAGTCAACCACCAACCGGGTGCCCTGCCGGAACTCGCGGTTGACCAGTTGGGCGGCGGCCGCGGTGGCGCCGTCGATCAGGACGGAACTGCACAGCAGGCGGACGACACCGGTGGCGCCGGGAGAACCCAGTTGCTGCGCGAGTTCCGGGGCGCCGAACCAGCAGAGCACGAACAACACGCCACTGCTGATCATCGAGATCGTGGTGACCGTGGGCGCGATGTCCCTCGGATTGCCCGGCCAGCGCACCAACGCCAGGCTGACGCCCAGTTCGTTGACCGACAGCAACGCGGCCAACGCGACCATGGCGACCGCGAACGCGCCGAAGTCGGCCGGGACCAGAATGTGCGCCAGCAGAATGCCGGTGAGCACCGTGCCGACACGCCCGATGGCGGTGTTCAGGAAGCTGATGCCCAGCGCCTTGCTGACCTTCCGGTCCGGCGGGTCCGGTTGATCAGAAGGCTCGACGTCCGGCTCGTCGGTGGGGTCGTGATCGATTGCCGTCATCGCGGCCGCCGAACTGCCGTCGCGCGCCGCCGGGAATGTATTACCATGCGTGGTGGCCCGCATTCGAAAATGAGAAAAGGGGTTCGGTTTTGTCCTGTTACCGTGCCGCACTCGCGACGGCGGTCACCGGGACACTGGTGCTGAGTATCGGTGTTCTGACCTTCTGGCCAGCGGCGTTGAGCGGCCTTGGCACACCGATCCGCCATCTCGCCGGGATCGGCAGCAGCCACCAGGCGACAACCGTCACCCACATGCGAAACGCGGCGATTCCGGTAACGGCCCCCGGTCCGAACAGCACCGGTTGGCGGCACACCGGCGTGCACCTGACGCCGACGGCCTGCGGGCCGAACGACGAAGTTCTGATCAGTCAGGACAACACCACGATCGACGGCGCGCTGATTCAGTGCAATGTCAGGGTCAGCGCCAACAATGTCACTATCAGCAGGTCGATGGTGGTGTCCGGCGGGCCGTGGGCAATCTACAAACCGGACGCTTACACCAATCTGAAGGTAACCGACGTCGAGATCGCGGGCCGACCGGGTTGCCAGGCCGGACTGGCATTCAGCCACTACACCGCGACCAGGCTGGACGTCCACGGCTGCGAGGACGGCGTGCGCATCGACGCGGATGCCAGCCTCCAGGACTCCTGGATCCACAACTTCTGGGACGGCACGCAGAACGGTCAGCGGATCGACGAGCCCAACCACGACGGCGTCTCCACCACCGGTGGTTCGAACATCACGATCCGCCACAACCGGATCGACAACCCGCACAGCAACAACTCGTGCATCGCGATCGGCGGCGTCTACGCGGAGCCGTCCAACGTGTTGATCGAGGACAACTACCTCGACGGCGGCAACTACTCCGTCCTGCTCGCGCCCTACGGCACGAACCGGGTGATCAAGGACAACACGTTCACGCGGAACTTCCTGACCGGGCCCGCGAATCTGGCCGGTTCGTACGCGTGGTCCGGGAACGTCTACACCGACGGCTCGCCGGTGCCGAACTGACCGGGCCGTCATTCGGCTGCCTGTGACTTCTCGTCGTCCTTGCGCAGCAGCAGGTGCGTGATCGTGCTGGCGGCCAGGACGATGGTCAGGCCGTCCAGCGGCACCCGGAACCGCAGCCGGGTGAAGAACACGGCCAGCAGCAGCACGTTGACCCCGATCACGCCGATCAGCATCTTCTCCGTGGGGTGCAACGGGAACCGGCGGAACAGCGCGATCCGCGCCAGGGCCAGCAGCAGGATCGGGTAGTAGCTCAGGCCGGAGATCAGGTCCTGGGTCGAACTGTGCTGGGCCGATGTGGCGAGGCTGTCGGTGTAGGAGAAGTTGTTGGCGACCTTCTCCGCGTACAGCACGGCGGCGTGGCCCGGGTTGTCCTTGATCCAGACCAGCGCCTGATAGGTGTAGAAGCGGTCCAGCGTGACCTCGGGATACTTGCGTTGCACCGCAGTGGCCTCGTAGGTGGATATGTCGGTGTTCGTGCCGGAGTCGGCCGTCGCATGTGGACTGTTGCCCAGCAGCATGTTGACGCCTTCGTTGGTGGACACCGGTACGAAGGCGTGTAGTTGCGCTTCGTTGCGCGCCGACCAGGCCGCCGGCAGCACCGCGGTGGCGATGATGAACACGGCCACGGTGCGCCACGCGATCCGCCGATTCGTCGCCCACTGCCGCCACATCAGCCACAGGATGAGGCCGACGGCGGTCAGGCCGAACGTCGGCACGGTGAGCGTGAGCAGGCCACCGACGAGCCCGGACAGCACCGCCATCAGCAGCCTGCGACGGCCGGGCACGCCGTCGGCCGGCAGCGCGCGCATGCCGGTCTCGATCATCAGCAACAGCAGGAACAGCGCGGGCACCTGCGGGTACAGCGTGGTGGCCGTGTAGATCAGCAATGGGTAGCAGGCCATCACGAAGGCCGCCAGCACGCCGGTGGCCGGCGAGTGCACCCGGCGGCCCAGCAGGTAGGCGAGCCAGACCGAGCCGGTCAGCGCCAGCACGCCGACCAGGCGCATCGCCAGGATGCTGCCGCCGCTGACCAGATAGGCCGGCAGCAGCAGGAAGATGTAGCCGGGCGGCCGATAGGCGGTCGCCTGGTGGCCGTCCAGGGTGAAGCCGTGGCCATTGGCCATCGATCGGGTGAGGGTGACGTAGACCTGCTCGTCGAAGTAGCGCAGTTGACTGCCCAGCACGAGGGAGTAGCCGACGCCGATCACCAGGCTCAGGCCGATGGCGATCAGGACGATGGTCCGCGCGTTCTCGTTCAGCCACGCCCCGAGCCGCATCGTGCGGGCCGTCGGCGTGGCGGTGGTTCTCAGTGGCGCCGCGATTTCCCTTGTCATGACTCCCCAACGGCCGAAACGATCCGGAACTTCTTGCGGGTGCTGAACCGACCCGAGATCGGCATGGTCAGGTCCGGTTTTTCCTTGATCGTGCGCCACAACGCGCCGGCCAGGCCCACCAGCATGAAGCAGACGCCGGTCGCCATGATGAAGCCGAACGCGTCGTACGTGGCGTCCGCGACGCTGATCACCGAAAGGCAGGCGATCAGGGTCTGGCCGAGATCTCGCAGCACCGGGTCCTTCGTGGCCATCCGGAAGCGCAGCGCGGCATAGAAACCGGCCAGCAGGATGAGGATCAACGCGGCAAGGCCGACGGCGCCGTTCTCCACCAGCGTGCCGAGGTACTGGTTGTCCAGCGGGCCGTACTTCTGCGGCAGGTACGTGCCGAATCCCCGGCCCAGCAATGGATGGACGGCGATCTGGACATCGGCGCGCGCGTAGTCCTGCTGGCGGTGCTGGATGCTCGGATCGCCGGACAGGTTGTTGAACAGGCTGAACAGCGTGCCGATCAGGCCGGGAATGAACAGCCGCATGACGGCCGTGAACGCGATGGTCACGCCGACCGCCTGCAGCCGTCGCTTGCCCGGCCACGTGGGCAGCAACACCAGTGCCGCGGCGAGCAGGCCCAGAATCGCCGAGCGGGACAACGACACCAGCGCGCCGACCGCGAGGATGCCGAGGCACGTCCACCACGGCCACACCCGCCGCTGGAACTTGATCGCCCGGAACGCGTAGTGCGTGGCCAGCGGGGCGGCGATCGCACACACCACGCCGTACTCGATCGGGTGGCCCGCGGTGCCCGACGGCCTGCGGAAGATGGAGCGCTGCAACAGGGTGTTCACGTCGGCCACCGGCCGCAGGCCGGGGATGATCATGTAGTGCGTCGGGTCGACGCCGACGAAGAACTGGATCAGGCCGACCACGGCCATGAACGTGCTGCCGTAGACGATCAGGCGCAGCACCTTGTCGATCCGCCCGAGTCCGCGGACCGCGTCGCACGCCATGATCCCGACCACGACGACCGCCATGATGGTGATCACGCTGCGGTCGGTGGCCTTCATCTCGTCGCCGGGCAGGTAGCCGTAGGTGGCGAAGCCGTAGGTGGCCAACTGCGACAACGCGAACAGGAACAGTGACGTGCGGACCAGGCTGCGGCCCTTGGCCATGCCGACCGTGTTGAGCATCTGGGCGCAGAACCACAGCAGGCCCAACACCATGCCGAACAACATGCTGGGCGCCAGCGCGAGCGGGATCGCCGCGACGATCAGGTGCGACGGCAGGATGAACAGGATGCCGCAGTAGACGCAGACCAGCGTGGTGCCGTCGGCGCGCCGCTTGCCGGGCAGTTCACCGGAGAACTTTATGGTGTCGTCGTCGTCGGGTTGCGGGCCTGCCACGGCTCGGGGTGGCACGTCCTGTTGAGTGCCCCGCCGGCCGCCGGTGACCTCGACCGCGGTCATGCTGTCAGCCGGTGGGGGCGTCGGGCGACCGGAACTCGGTGCGCGGCCAGTCGAGACGGTTGCTGCTCCCGTTGTTGCCGTTGCTCGTGTTCCCGTTCGTGGACACCGGTGTCGGGCGTGGCTTGGCCGGGTGCGGGCCGTAGACCGGGCCGTGCTGGTCGCGGTGGCTGCCGTTGGCCGGGGTCGGCTGCGGCGGCCGGGCGCCACCACCGGAGTGGACCGGCTGCGGTGCCGGCACGTTCCTCGGCGGCGCGGCCGGGCGCATCTTCTTCGTCGGATCGGCGGAACCGTCGTCCGGCTCGTCGTACTCGTCGGGTTCGACGTCGTCGATCGACATGTCGTCGTCGGTGTCATCGGCGGCGGCGGCGCGCTTGCGGCGCTTCTTGGACATCCAGCTGTCCACGCCGTACGCGGCCGCGAGGCTGAGGACCAGACCGGCCACCAGCGCGATGCCGCCGTCCTTCACCTTGTTGGTGATCTTGGTCGTCGCCTGGGTCGGGCTGACCACGCTCTGCGTGCCGATGTACGTGCTGGGCGGGGCGTTGAGGTTCTTCTGCCGGGCGTCCAGCTCGTTCTGCGCGTACTTCAGCGCGAGGCTGACCGTCAGCTCGGCTTCCTGCGGCGAGTTGGCCGTGGCGATGATCACCACGAACGGGCCGCCGGTGTTGCCGTCGCCCGCCTGGTAGGTGCTGGTCCCGCCGCCCTGCTGGGCGATCTGCTGGCCGACCGACGGGCTGGACAAGCTCTGGATCAGCAGCTGGGTGGTGATGGTGAGGCTGCCCTCGAAGTCCAGCAACGGGTTGCCCGGCCCGCTGGCCTGCGCCGGGTTGACCGCGGTGGTCGCGCCGGCGGTGGGCGCGGTGAGCACCATCGTGCCGGTCGACACGTACTGTGTCGGCACCTTCAGGAACACCCCGCCGCCGATGACGAGCGCCACGAAGAACACCGGTACCGCGACATACCATCGACGCAGGAGGACGCCTATCGTCTTCCAGAAGTCCATGGTTCCTCCGATCGGTGGCCTCGCCCCGGACGGTCCCGCCGCGATGCCACTCAACGTTTGCGTGTGTTCGACGTTCAGTGGGCAGCGCGGCGGACACGCCACCTGTCAGGTCCATCGGCAGGGGGGCCGAGACGTTACGTAACCGGATGATTCTGGGTGAGAGCTGTATCGTGCGCCACGTGCGCCTTGGCTTCGCCTGTGCCTGGGATCCCCAGCCAGAGCCTACCTGGTCCTACACTCCGTGGCGGTTGCGTGACGCCCTGCGAACCAGGACCGAGGTGGTCGACGTCGGCATGACGTACCCCACCGCGGTGCGGCTGCCGCTGAAAGCCCTGCACGCACGGCGTGTCGACGGCCAGTGGGTGTCGATGTGGAAGCACTCCCGACCGGCCCGCGGCTACGCCCGACAAGCGTTGCTGCGCGGCCCGCAGTGTGACGTCGTCCTGCAGATCCAGGACCTGGCTGAGCTGCCAACGCCGTACCTGGTGTTGCAGGACCTCAGTTACGACGTGTTACTGGATGAAATGGACACTCACGGCCATCTCGTGCACTTCCCGTCACTGACCCGATCCGACGCACAACGCCTGGCGGAGCGGCAACATCGGATCTACGCGTCGGCCGCCGGCGTACTCGCGATGAGCCAGTGGTTCGCCGCACATCTGGTGCGGGTGTCCGGCGTGCCGGCGGAGCGGGTGCACGTGGTCCACCCCGGCGCGTCCGCGCTGGGTTCCGTCGTGTTGGGCGCGCGTTCGCGGCGGCGCCTGTTGCTGGTGGGCAAGGACTTCGCGACCAAGGCGGGTGAGCAGGTGGTCGCCGCGCTGGCGTTGTTGCGGGCGTCGGTCGATCCGTCGATCACGCTGACGGTGGTCGGCCCGAAGGTGTGGCCGATGCCCGGTTCGCCGCCGCCCGGCGTGCGTTTTCTCGGTCGGCTGCCGATTTCGCAGGTTCGCGAGCTCTACGCGTCGCACGATCTTTTCGTGATGCCGTCGCGCTTCGAGGGTTTCGGCATCGCGTTGGTCGAGGCCCTGTCACACGGCCTGCCCGCTGTCGGCCGGCGGGCGTTCGCGATGCCGGAGATCGTCCGACCGGGCGACAACGGCGACCTGGTGACCGGCGACGACCCGGTCGAACTGGCCGACATCATCGCCCGCCTACTGTCCGACGACGCCCTGTTCGCCCGCGTGGCGGCACAGGCCGCCGGAGTACGCGAGTACTACTCATGGGGCCGCGCCGCCGACGACGTAATCGCCGTCGCAAAGACGATCTAGTCGACAGCGACTCGGTCAAGCTCTCCAGCTGGCCGGCGACAGGTCGACCAGACGTCTTCTTGACCGACGACCAGCATTCGACAGAACGCACGCAGCATTCCGCAGCCGGCGAACCGACCAGCCACAGTCGAGCGCCACAGTCGAGCGCCACAGTCGAGCGCTACAGTCTCGAAGGCGTCTCGCGCGGTCGGGATAGCAGGCAGACAATGCGACTTGCTATAGCAAGTAGGCAATAGCATGTGGGCAATAGCAAGTACGGCTGCGTTGGCTAGCAGCTGGCTGCGCCTTGGCTGTAGCAAGTACGCTATAGCCAGCATGCTATAGCAAATAGAATCCAGATCCTCGATTGGGCGCATGGTGAGCAGCTGAGCAGCCAATGCCGTGCACCGGCCAGCAGGAAGCCGACTGGCCGGCAAGCTGAAGAACAGCCGCGCTATGTCGATCTTGGAAAGCGTCGATCCTTCTGGTGTGCCGCTCGGTTGAGTCACCGTTGCGCCGCTACCGTTCGCGAATCCTCGATGAGCGGGGTCCAGGCGGCTCGGATGTCTCGTGGGATGACAAGTTCGTCCCACAGATCGATCAGCAGCGCGCCGTCGACATAGGCCAGCAGGTCTTCAGACGCTCCTTCGCGTAGCACGATCTCGTACACCCGTGCTCGTTGGGCACGGTCGCGCAGGTCGAACTGCCGTCCCGGAGCCGACCAGTTCAAATACACCGGCAGGACGACCTTGACAAACGCTCGGTCCAACGGCAGTCGTGGCAGCGTGGTCGGCACCGTGAACGGTCGGCCTCGGGTGGTCACCTGGTCGACGAACGTCACGAACGGCTGGACCGTCAGCTCGAACCCGGCCTCTGCCAGCACCCGCGGTGGTCTCCAGAGTCGGCGACTTACGCCCGTGCTCGTATGCGGACAGCGTCGGACGTGAGGTGTGCGCTCGTCGGGCGAGTTCGTCCTGACTCATGCCTGCCGCGTGTCGCGCCGCTGCCAGCAGGTTCGTCATATTCATCACCTCCACGTATCCCAGGGCAGCTACGAGCGGAACCAGGCGCCGCGGACCGCGTGACCGCTGGACAGGGCGTTGCCAAGGGAGGACGCGTGCAGGCCGCGTTCGGCGAGATCGGCCAGGATGCGGCGGGACAGGTCGCCCCGGTCGAACGTGGGTGCCGGGCCGTCGTCGACGCCGTCGGTGGCGTCGGCGTAGCCGTCGTGCAGGAGTAGGACGGAGCCGCGGCGGACCGTTGCGGCGCGGGCGGCGATGTCCGCTATCGGGTCGTCGTCCCAGTCGTTC